>JACPVI010000057.1 GCA_016191815.1 Myxococcales bacterium | reverse complement strand
GACATACGCAGCCCAGGGCCTCGTCGCTGTGCTCCTCGACGGGCCAAACAGCACGCCTCCGGTGCTCGCTCCTCAGGCGCCGGCCTCGCTTCGGTCTCGCCGCTCTCGCGACGGCCCCCCAACCCGATCGGTGCTCTAGGGGGCTCGACTCGCCGCGCGCTTCGGGCGCCGCTCGCCGTCGCGGCAAGGGCCTGTAGCCCGGCCTGGACCCCCAGCTCGCGTGCCGCGTTCCCGGATCCCGGGCGGGTAGCCCGGGCTTCCGTGCCCGCGGAGGGCCGGGGTGAGGGGTGTGTGCGCCGCGCGCTCATGGCGCCGCCCCCTGCGCCGGCCTCGACTCGGCGGTTGGCTGGAGCAGGCCCCCTCCGGCTGCTGGCGCCTCCTTGAGGGAGCCGAGGAAGGCGACCAGGTCGATGGCCTCCTGGAAAGTCATCGAGGCGCCGAAGCTCGGCATCTTGGACGCGCCCTCCTCGCTGTATTTCTGGTCCGGTGAAGGGTCGGGGAGGATCACCGCGTTGGGGTTGAGAATCGACTCGAGCAGGTAGTGCTGGGTCTGGACCGCGCCGATGCCGGTCAGCTCCGGGCCGACGCTGGCCTCCAGTTGCTCCGGCGAGAGCTCGGGCACATCCAGCGCCACTCCTTGGACCTTGTGGCACTGGAAGCACCGCATCGTCTGGAACACCCTCAGCCCCTCCTCGGCGTCGCCCTCGGGGAGCCTGAGCGAGGCGCCGCCTTGGTTGGCCGCGACCGCGGGAGCGCGACCGGCGAAGCGCCGCTGGGCGGAGGCGATCTGCTGCGTGACCACCTCGTCGGCGTCGAGCCCGGACTTGGCGATGAGGAACAGCAGGACCGAGCGGATCTCCTCGTCGGTGAGCCCGATCGGCGGCTGGTGGATCGGCGTCATCACCCCAGTCGGGAAACCAGGGACGACAAAGGCGCCCGGGTCGTACACCGACTCGACGAGGTACTCGACGGCGCTCAAGCCCGGCTTGCGCTTCGCCGCGCGCAGGCCGACCGGCTCATTGAACTGCGGCGGCTTCACGCCGAAGTTGGGGCAGCGGACCGCCGAGCCCTCGTCGCCGATGCTGTGGCAGGTCGAGCACTTGCCCTTGCTCCAGAAGACTTGCTCGCCCGCCTCCGCAGAGACTTCGCCCGAGGCGGTGGCGAAGCCCGCGCCGCCCGAGAGCTGGAACAGGTAGGCGCCCAGGGCCACGAAGATGCCGATCGCGGTGCTGGAGAAGCCAAGGATCTTGAGTGGCACGAGCCCCATTCGACCTGGCCGCCGCCGCTACCCCGCGGAGTGAAAAACCCGGGCCGCGCTCCACCTCTGCACCGCCGCGTCAATTGCTGCCGCGGTGACCGAGGTGTCGCCGCGCCGCCGAGCCTCGCGCTCGACCTCGACGATGACCATGCCGCGGACGCTGTCCGGGACGCGGCTGATGCGGGTCCAGGCGTCCGGCTCCCAGGCGAGCGAGGGGGTCAAGCTGACCGAGGCGGTGGACCACTGGCCGAGCTTGGTCTCGATGTCGGCTCGGTCGACGGCGGTCCGGCCCTGCTCCCGGGCTCGCTTCTCGACGCGCCGCCGAACCAGGTCGCGCACGAAGCCCTCAGGCACCCGGTCGAGAATCGCGAGCGCATCGGCATCCCACTCGAGGAATCGTGCAAGGCTGGGCGAGAGCGCCGCTGCCCGTGCCTCGTCCAGCAACGCGAGATGGTCGCCGGTTGCCGCGCAGGCGGCACAGGCCGACAGCTCGGGCGAACGGCCCAGGTAGCCGCAGAGTCCGCAGAGATATGGCACGCCTCGCTGCGTTTCGCCCGATTCCATGACGCGGCCTCCGTGCTAGCGCGATAGGGGGATCTCCACTTCGGCGGTCTGGCCCGCCTGGATGGTGACTTTCAAAGGCTGGGCCTTGAGCCGCTCGTGCCAGACGGTGACGGTGTGCTCCCCGGCCGGGACGCCGGCAATCTGGAAGGAGCCATCGGCGGCCGTCACTGCGAAGTGTGGATTGTCGAGGACGACGATGTGTCCGATCATCGCCGGGTGGAACTTGCAGAGCTGGGTGTACGCGCCGGCCTTGTGGAAGGTGTGGGTGCGCCTGTCGCCCTGGCCCCACTTGCCGAGGTCGTACTTCTCAGCGTCTGGCGTGTAGACGTTGTGCTCGGCCGGGTCGCTGTTGAGGAACTCCACCGTCGTACCCTTGAGGACGGCGAGCACGCGCGGCTCGAACTGCATCCCCTTCTGGTCGACCTGCACCGGCTTGCTCGGTGGGGCGAAGGCGCCGTTCAACCCATCGAGGTAGACGACCGTGTTGGCCTGGTAGCGGGCCGGCTTGGCGGCGACGCGACCGAGGATGACGCCGGTGGCCCCGCCCTTCCTCGAGGAGTCCGGCGCCGGCGACTTTCCCGGGACCTTCTTCCCCTCGGCCCCGGCGCTCGATGAGTCGCTGAGCCGCAGCGCGGGGGCACCGGCGGCGACGGCGGTGTCAGCGCCCGCAACGCCGAGCAGCACAACCCACAAGGCGGCCGCCCGCCGCACGTCTGCGCCCAGCCCTCGGCCCACCCGAGCTCGTCTTCTCATTCGCTCACCTCTCACGTCGCCCTTGGCATCACTGGTCGTGGCGCAAACGTCATCGCTTCGAACGAGCGCTTGTAGGGTGACTCGCCCACCTTCCGCAGGCGCCCCTTGGCCAGCTTGAACCGGTAGCGGCTGGTGATCGGGTCCGGAACCCGATGCACCAGGCTGTTGACCGGGGATCCGGGCCACAGAAAGTTGGTGAACACGCCTCCGGGCCGCACTGCATCCGTCACGACGGCGACCGCGCGGCACGAGCCCTTCCCGACTCGGATGTGTCCCTTCTGTTCGAGCTGCTGGAAGCTCAGGAGGTCCTCGCCCTCCATCCCCACGAAGCCGCCGGTCTGCACCAGGACGTCGTCGCTCCAGATCTCCACCACGTCGCCCGATTCGATGCCGCGCGCCTTTGCGTCCTGCGGGTGAATCTCCACGAACGTGTCCGGGAAGCGCCGCTTGAGGTAGGGCTTGCGCTGGTCGTCAAAGGAGGACTGCCAGATCTCGTTGATGCGCCCGTTGGAGACCCAGACCTCGTCGCCCTTGGGCGTGATCCGCTCGTAGAAGTCGGCGAAGATCTCCCAGGGCGTCTTGTGCAAGAGCGCCTTGCCGCTGTGGGTGTTGAACGCGTACAGCCACTGGCTGTGGACGGTCGGCCCCTCGGGGGTGCCGATCTCGTTCGATGGGTCGTGCAGCCGCTTGGTCCCGACCAGCTCCCCCTTGATGAGCCGTGCCGGGAGCTGGATGCCGGTGGTGCCCATCTCCCGGAGCAGCTCGTGGGGCCGCCGGCCGAGCTGTTTCGCGTGGGCGACCAGCGGGTGGTAGTTCAGCATGCCGCCGCGGGAGAAGCGCGCCCCCTCGACGAAGACGTCGTTTGAGTCTTCCCAGTCGTAGCCCTCGAAGCCCATCCGCCGGGCGAACTGGGCGATGATCCACCAGTCGGGCTTTGCTGCCCCGGGCGGGTCATAGAACTTCGAGTACAGGCGCATGCGCCGCTCGCCATTGGCGCGGGTGAAGTCGTCCTCACCCCAGGCGGCCGCGGGCAGGACGATGTCAGCGAGCTCGGAGCCGATGGGGTCGACCAGGTAGATGTCCTGGTGGACGATCGCCATGCCGCCCGAGTCCACCCGCCGCTTGAGCGCCTCCACGGCCGCGCTGGCGTCCGCCGAAGCGATCTGGTGAGGGTTGCCGCGGGTCAGCCGGCGGAAAGTGCCGGCCAGCTCCTGGGACGCCGCCATGGCTTGGGCCCACGTCGTTCCGATGACGTAGGCGAAGCGGAGCTGGCCCGCCTCCACCCAGCGGTCCAGGTCGATCTCCTTTCGCCGGCGCCCGGGCAGCTTCTCGGGGGACTGGGTGATGGGGTAGGCGGCCGCGTTCGAGGCCCAGCCGCGCTGATGGCCGCCGCCGCGCGAGACGACCTGCCCGGGGCGGTTGCCAGCCCCGCAGACAAGCCCCAGGTTCGCCAGCGAAGCGGTGTTGAGGTAGTTGTTCGACCAGTAGCAACCCTTCTCGAAGCAGAACGAGGCCTTGGGCCGCTTGCCGGAAACGGGTTTGGACAGCAACTCGGCGGCGCGGCGAATCGCGCCGGCGCTGACGCCGGAGATCTCGGCGGCGCGGTCGAGCTCGGCGTACTTGTAGCCGAGCAGCCACTTCTTGTAGTCCTCGAAGGAGACGGCGCCGCTGCGGCCCCAGGTGGTGCGCCACTGCCAGGGAGTGTTGCGGACGCCGCGGCCGAAGCCGGTGTCGATCTCCCAGGTATTGGCCACCCAGCGGTCGATGAACTCCTGGTCCTGCCAGCCCTGCTCCAGGATGAGCCGAGTCATCGCCAGGTGCAGTAGCGTGTCGGTGCCGGGCTTGACCTGGAGGAAGAGGCCGCCATTTCGCTCGGCCCAGGCGACGCCGGTGGTGCGCCGCGGCATGGCGAAGATGAGCTTGGCGCCCCCCTTCATCATCCACTCGGTGAAGAGGACAGTCTTCGTCTCCCAGGGATCAGTCCCCGAGATGTAGATGACGTCGGCCAGCGAGTAGTCCTCGTAGGACGCGCTGAAGGTGATCAGCCCGGCGTCGTCCATGCCGGCGGTGTCGTTGCCAGGGCCCGGCTTGTCGTGCTCCGAGTAGCAGGGCGTCTTGACCGACTCGAACGCGAGCTTGGAGATGGCGTAGGTGTTCTCGAAGTACTGGTACGAGTAGGTCTTCATGCCCCAGGCCATCTCGCCGTGCTCATGCAGCACGTGCTTGGAGACGCCGGCCATGACGCCGAGGGCGGTGTCCCAGGAGACGGGCGTCAGCTTGCCGCCGACGCGCAAGAGCGGCGTCTTCAGCCGGTCGCGGGTTGGCCCGTCTTCCCGGTAGCACTTTTGAGCCAGGGTGCCGCCGCGGATGCTGTGATTGCCGCCGCGGTTGACGACGGTGGCGTCGGGGTCCGCGATGATCACCGCGTGGTGCGGTTGGCCGCCGATGCGGACGACGGTGTGCTGACTCGGGCTGATCCACCGCCCCGAGAGCGCCGGGGCGGGAAAGTCGACTCCCAGCGCGTTCTGCGAGGCGAGGCCCCCCCCCTCGGTGCCCACCGGCCAGGTGAAGACCTTGTAGCCGCAGGCGACGATGCAGTAGTCGCAGGCGGTGGTGGTGACGCGCGCGCCGCTGGGCGGCAGCGGCACCTGGTCATTCGCGGTCATCTCAGCCTCCCTCCTTCCAGTCGCGCGGCAGGTTCGAGGAGAAGCCGTAGACGAGCCCCATCATCCCCGTCGCGTAGACGGCGTCTCCGTCGGTCTCGAGCAAGACTTGAGGAAGGCTCTGAGTCGCATGGCCAGCCACGATCAGCCCGTGCCGGGTGAGGTCGAAGGTAGAAAGGTGAATCGGGCAGGGGCCGGCGAGCCGGAAGGCCCCCTCCTGAAGGTACATGCCCGAGAGCAGCCCGCCCTGGTGCGTGCACAGCGCGTTGAAGGCCACCACGTCCTGCTCCGGCCCGACCCCGGCGCCAGCGGGCACCCCCAGCTTGACGATGAAGCTCCTGCAGTGCGCGTGCTCGTACGGGTAATGGAACTCCACCGGCTGATTGAGCTGCAGCCGTGAGATGCGACCGAGCCGCTTGCGCGGATAGGCCGCCACCCTGAGGGCGAGGGGCTCCTGGGCGCGGGCGAAGCCGGGAAGCGAGGCGAGCATGATGGTCGTCGCCGCGCCGCTCCCCGAGAGCAGGAAGTCGCGGCGGGTCAGGCAGGTGGGAGGCTTCTCGCCGCCGCCGGCGGAGGTGTCGGTTTCCGAGGCCATCTCGCGTGACTCCTTCACTTGAGCACCGCGTACTGGGGCAGCAGGGGCGGGTCGACCACGATGGGCGGGCCGCTCAGGCTGTTGAGGAACTCGACCAGGTCCCCCTTCTCCTGGGCGGTGAGGCCGAGGGGCTTCATCAGCGGGTCCTTCTGCGGATCGTCCCCGCCGCCCTGGTCGTAGAAGTCGACGACCTCCTCGAGGGTGAAGAAGACGCCGTTGTGCATGTAGGGCGCGGTGTGGGCCAGCTCGCGCAGCGAGGGCGTACGGAAACGACCTTGGTCCTGCGGCCGCTTGGTCTCGTAGAAGAGCCCCAGGTCGCGATCGGCGCTGCGGTAGGTGGCCTTCTCGTCGACGCCGCGGATGTAGTGCTGCCAGCGCAGCGCGATCTGCCGCTGCGGATCACTCTCGAACGCGGGGTTCTTGGGTACGCCAAGGTTGTGGTAGTCCTCATCGGAGAACAGCGGGCCGTCGTGGCACTGGGTGCAGCGGGCCTTTCCCTCGAAGAGCGCCCGGCCGCGCTGGGCGGCCGCGGAGAGAGCGCCGGCATCGCCCCCGAGGAAGCGGTCGAAGGGGACTTTCCCCGGGTCGGAAACCGCAGCCACGCGCTCGAACGTCGCGATGGCCTTGAGCACATCCGGGTATTGCGGCTTGAAGGAGCCGAAGGCCTTCCGGAACAGCTCTACGTACTCGGGCGCCTGGGCGAGCCGCTCCTCGATCATGTCGGGCTCGCCGTTGCCGGCGAGGTTGCCGGTGATGGCCGAGTTGGCCTGTGCCTCGAGGCTGGTCGATTCACCGGCCCAGAACAGCTTGGCGTGGTAGGCGCTGTTCAGCACCGTCTGCGAGTTGCGCCAGTGCTGGGTCCCGGGGTAGCCGCGAGAGAGGTCGCCGCCGTCGCCCCACCCCTGGCGTGGGTCGTGACAGGAGGCGCAGCTCGTGGACACGTCGCCGGAGAGGCGGGCGTCGAAGAACAGCAGCTTGCCCAGCTCGGCCTTGGGCTCGGAAATCTTGTTGTCGGGCGGCACCGGGACCGGGCCCAGGGAGCCCAGCGGCCTGATGGCGCGGCCGTTGTCGGCCAGGCGCGGAGCAGCGGCCTTGCCGTCGCCGGCGGCGGAGCGCGCGAGCATCGCCACCACCAGCCCGGCGAGTCCGGCGACCCTGACGTTGAACGGGCGTCGCATCGAGGCCTCCTCAGTTCTTGCCCAGCGCCCGGGCCTGGTACGCGGGGGGATTGGGTCGATCGATGCGGACCGGGGCGCTCTTGAGGCTCCGCAGGAAGGCAACCAGATCTCGCCGCTCCTGCTGGCTGAGACCGAGTGAGGCGAGCTTGGGGTCCTTCCCTGTCGCTCCGCCGCCTCCGCGGTCGTAGAAGTCGACGACCTCTTCTGGCGACCTGAAGGCCCCGTTGTGCATGAACGCCTGGCGAAGGCCCACCTCGCGCAGCGAGGGGGTGCGGAACTTGCTCCGGTCCTCTTCGCGCTTGGTGAGGGCGTACAGGCCCACGTCCTCGCGCAGCGCGTGGTAGCCCGGAGTGCCGAGGATCTTGAAGTGGCGGCGGAAGGTGATGTGCCGGAGCGGCTCGGCGAGAATCTGTGGGTTCTCGGGCACCCCCAGGCGGTGGAACTGCTCGTCGGTGAGCAGCGCCCCTCCGTGGCATTGTGCACAGCCGGCCTTGCCGGTGAAGAGCTCCAGGCCACGGCGGGCCTCGGCGGACAACGCCCCCTTGTCTCCGGCGAGGTAACGGTCCAGCGGGTGGCCGGTCGAGTTCACCGACCGCATGAAGGCGGCCACCACGTTCAAGATGCGCCCGAAGGTGGGCTCGCCGCCGAAGGCCCTCTTGAACCCCTCCTCGTACTCCGGCACCTGCCGCAGCCGCTCGATGACCAGCCGCCCGTCGGCGTTCATGAACTGGGCGTCGGTGATGTGGTCGCGGACCAGGTCGGCGAGGTCGGTGATGCGCCCGTCCCAGTGAAGGTACTTGCGGTGGGCGGCGTTGACGATGCTCGGCACCGCCCGGAAGTGCAGCGCCCCCGGGTAAGCATCGGACAGCCGTTTTCCATTGGAGAAGCCCTTCGCGGGGTCGTGGCACGACGCGCAGGCGAGGCTGCCGTCACCGGACAGGCGAGCGTCGAAGAAGAGCGAGCGCCCCAGGGCCACCTGGTCGGGCTTTGGCTTGTGGGCCTCGGGCATGGGCGCCAGCGGGGGCGAGGCGGCCTCCGCCGGCAGGGCCAGAAACAGCAACAGACCCGACAGGGTCGATACCAGGCTTCTGCGCATTCACTTTCCCTTGAAGGTGAAGTCGACGGTCGCCTTGTCGCCGGGTTTGACCTCGACGTTCGCTTCCTGCCGGCCCAGCGCCGGGTGCCAGGCGATGAGCTTGTAGCTACCCGGCGGGACATCGCCGATGGAGAAGCCGCCGCCCGCCGCGGTCGGGGAGTAGTAGGGGTGCTCGAGCACCAGGAACCACTCGTGCATGAAGTTGTGGGCGTCGCACTCGAGCTTCACTTCGTTGCCGCGCCGCATCCGCAAGTCGTGTTTCAGGTCGGAGTCCGCCGGCTGCCCGTCGTTGAACATCGACAGGCGGGCGCTGCCGACCACCTCGTACGCGTGGATGTTGTGGAAGACCTTGTCCTTGTTCTTGATGCGGACGACGTCGCCCTTTCGCATCACCAGCGAGCCGGGCAAGAACCGGCACCCCTTCTGGTCGATGAGGGCGCCCTCGCGCGACCGGGGCCAGGCCTTGCCGGCGGCGATTCTCTCGATGTAGACGACCGCGCCCTTGAGGCTTCCGTCGTTGCCCACCGCCACCTCGCCGACCGTTCGCACGCCGCTGCCGCACACCTCCGGGTCCTTGGTGATGGCGATCTGCTGCGGCTCGGGCGCCTTGCCCGTCAACTTCACCGCCCCGCCGATGGAGCCGCCACCCTTGACTGCCACCTCGTCGTAGGCGCGGGCGGGAGGTGCGCCCAGCGCCACTGCGAGCCACGCTGCGGCCAGTGCTTGCCTCATCGGATCGCCTCCTCGTTCGGATTTGCCGCGCCCTCGGCCGACAGGGAGTGGACGAAGTGAGCGAGCGCCCACAGGTCATCGCGACTCTTGATCTGCTCGGCGTACGAGCCCATGGGAGTGCCCGGAATGCCCGTCAGCACCACGCGGGCGATGTCGCGGGGGCGGCCGCCGGCCTTGAAGTACAGCGGCCCCTTGCGGTAGTCGCGCGCCTGGATGGGCCGACCCCAGTCGTCCTTGATGTCGGGATTCTTGGGCGGCTCTCCCTCGGGGCCTCGGTGGCAGTCGGTGCACTTCAGCTCGACGAAGAGCTGCCGCCCGCGCGCCAGCGCCTCGCCGCTTCTGGCCCCTGGCTGGCCGACCTCCACCGGCTCTCCCGCGGCGACCGCCTCCCACTCCGGCGACTGCGACTTGACGAAGTCGACCAGCGCCCAGCGCTCCGCGGCAGAGAGGTAGCGGAACGAAGGCATGCCGTAGGCGGGAAACCCCGCGGTGATGGTGCGGAAGAGGTCCAACTCCCGCGGCATCGTGCCCTTGAGCGTTGAGCGGAACTTGAAAACCCCTTCGGTCAGGTCCCGCGGCTTGTCCTGCATGAGGCTGGCGGCGGGCCCATCGCCCTCGCCGCCAAGGCCGTGACAGCCGGCGCAGCGAATGTGAAACAGCTCCCGGCCGCGCGCCGCCAGCTCTGGAGAAGGCGACACCCGGGGCCCGTTGGCCTCCTCCCACAGCGGCTCGGGCCGCGGGTACTCGGCGGGGCCAGTGCCGGAGCTGAGCGTGGCGCACCCGCCCACGATGGTGAGGACGAACAGCGCCAGAGCCCACGGCCCGGTCCACGCCCTCTGGGTTTTCGGTCGCGCTCGTTGCATGGCTTTTCAGAAGCTCCCCAGGACGATCAGCACCCGCGCGGCAATCCGGCCTCCGCTCAACCGTGGCAGGGGGGCATCCGGCTCCTCGTGAGTCGCCGCTGGGCGCTCCAGGCAAGCGGCGGGCCAGGCAGCCGCCACGGCCATCCGGCGGATTTCAGGGAACGCCGGGGTGGCTCGCGCGAGCGCATGAGCGAGCGACCGGAAGGAAAGCTTCCGGCGTACCGATCAGTTTCTTTCCACCCGCAGTCAGCCCGGGGCTCCGCCGCCCTCGTCTGCGACGCCGGATTGCCTCAGCTTCTCCCGCAGCGTCACCCGCGAGATGCCGAGCATCTCGGCGGCGCGCGTCTTGTTCTCCTGGGCCTGGTGGTACACGCAGAGGACGTAGCGGCGTTCGATCTCCTCCAGAGGCGGGAAGGAGGGCAGCCCCTCGGGGAAGGCGGGGCAGAAGTCCACGCACACCGTTCGGCTCACACCGGTGGTGACGTCGGCGGGAAGGTTCGCCGGCTCGATCGCCTCGGAGCGCGCGAGGATCACCGCTCGCTCGACGGCGTTGCGAAGCTCGCGGACGTTGCCCGGCCAGCCGTAGCCCGTCAGTCTCTCCAGCGCTGCGGCCGAGAAGCCGGTCACTTTCTTGGCCATTCTCCGGGCGGCGTCTGCCAGGAAGTGAGTGGCCAGCAAGACGACGTCGCCCTGGCGCTCGCGCAAGGGAGGCACCTGCGCGGCAAAGACCTTCAGCCGGAACAAGAGGTCGTCGCGAAAATGCCCCGCGGCCACCATGGCCTCGAGGTCCCGGTTGGTGGCGGCGACAAACCGCACGTCCACGGAAATCTCCCGGTTGCCGCCGAGCCGCCGGAACCGCCGCGACTCCAGCACCGTGAGCAGCTTCGGCTGCAGCTCCAGCGGGAGATCCCCGATCTCATCGAGGAACAGCGTTCCGCGGTTGGCCATCTCGACCAGGCCCCGCCGCGCAGACTTGGCATCGGTGAACGCGCCGCGCTCGTGGCCGAACAGCTCGGCCTCGAGCATGGTGGCCGGGATGGACGAGCAGTTGACCCGGACGAACGGGCCGTCGCTGCGGCTGCTCTCGGCATGAATCGCCTCGGCCACCAGCTCCTTGCCGGTGCCGCTCTCACCTCGGATGAGCACCGTGGTGTCGGGCGTCTGTGCGACCTGGCGAATCTCCTCCCGAAGGCGGCTGATCGCCCCTGACTCGCCGGTGATGCGCTCGACCCCCTGTACCTGCGGCCGCTGCCGGCGCAGAGCCACCACCTCGTCTCGCAAGCGCCGGTGCCCGAGCGCCTTGGCGATGACGATGTCGAACTCCTCGAGCTCGAAGGGCTTGTTGATGTAGTCGAACGCCCCGGCCTTCAGCGCGCGGACCGCAGACTGGACCTTGGGATAGGCAGTGATCACCACCACCTCGGCCTCGTCGTCGCGCCGGAAGGCATGGACCAGGTCCAGCCCGTCGCCGTCGGGGAGGTTGAGGTCCAGGATGACCAGCTCGACCCGGTTCCGGGCGAAGGCCGCGCGGGCCTCGCTGCAGGAAGAAGCAGTCACCACCTGGTGCTCTCTGCCCAGGTGCTGAGCAAGCGTTGCCCGCATCACCTGGTCATCCTCGACGACGAGGACGGCGCCGGCGGCGTTCATGGCGTCACCTCCCGGCGGGCCGCGCCCAGGCGGCCAGCGGGCAGCTTCACGGTCACCTGGGTTCCCCCTTCCGGCGGACAGTCCAGACGCACCTCGCCACCCATCTCCCGCACGAGCTGCCGGACGATGGGGAGGCCCAGACCGGTCCCGCCGGGTTTGGTCGTCACGAAGGGCTCGAAGACTCGTGAGCGGATCTCCCCCGGAATGCCCGGGCCGTTGTCGGACACGGCCAGCTCGATGCCTTCGGGGCCAAGGCGGGCCTCCACCGTCACCTCGCCGGGCTTCTCGCTGGCCTGGAGCGAGTTGACCACGAGGTTGAGCAGCACCTGCTCGAGCTTCTGCGCCTCCAGCACCATCGGCTGCGTGGTGGCGTCGCCGGCCAGTCGCAGGCTGACGTCCTTCTGGCGCCCCTCGCGCTCGAGAAGAAAGGCGACGCGACGGAAGACCTCGGCCACCGTCACCGAGACCGGCGGGTCGCGCATCGGGCGGACGTAGCCGGTCACCCGCTCGAGGATGTCGGCCAGGCGATCGATCTCGGAGAGGACCAGCTCCAGGGCCTGCCGGCTGGAGACGGCGAGGTTCGGCTCGCGGAGGTGTACCTGGATGACCGTCTTGATCGAGGCCAGGGGGTTGCCGATCTCATGGGCCAGCGAGGCGGACAGCATGCCCAGTGACGCCAGCCGGTCGGCGTGCTGGAGCTGTCGCTCGGTCGAGTGCTTGGCCTCCAGCAGGGTCTCGATCTCGGCCACCTTGCGGGAGACCTCGGCGTGCAGCTCCTCGTTCCACCGCAAGAGGCGCTGCTGCGCCTGCTCGAGGGCCTTTGCCATGTGTCGAACCGCCTCCGCCAGCCGCTCGATCTCGTCCCGCGTCTCGACCACCAGCTCTTGGCGGAAGTCGCCGACCGCTACGCCTTGCACGAAGCCGAGGATCCGGCGGATCGGGCGGGTCAGGGTCCGAGTCGCCAGGCCCGAGAGTACCAGGGCCGCCACCGCCACCAGGGCGGCAAAGAAGTACGCGAGCCGCCGCATCGCCTGGACCGGCCCCAGCACGAAGTCGCGGGGATAGATGATGGCCAGCCGCCAGCGGGGCTCGCCGCCTGGGCCGCCGATGTGAATCGGGGCGTACGAGAGGAACTGGTCGGGCCCCTCGACCATTACCTGCGTCTCGCCGGCCAAAAGCGACTTCATCACCCCCTCGCCGAAGCCCGCGAGCAGGTTCTGCATGTCGCCGAAGCTGTAGGTGCAGCCCGCGGGAGCGCACGTCTCCCGCACGAACCGGCCCTGCTCGCCGACGAAGAGTACGTCGCCGCGCGGATCGGGCCTGAGCAGCCGCAGCCGATCGAGGATCTCACGAGCGAAGACGTTCATGATGACCAGGCCGCGCATCCTCCCTTCGCGGTCGCGAGTCTTGAAGGCGACCCGGAAGACGAGCTGGTGGGGCCATTCGACTTCTCCTCGCTCCACGTTCAGGTCCACCGGTGAGAAGTAGACCTGCTCAACAGGCATGGCCATGGCCTCAATGAAATAGTAGCGGTCTGACTTGTCTTGCATCGCGGCGGCCGCCACGACCTCGAGTCGGTCTCCGTTGCGGTCGACCCGCACCTGCTCCTGGCCGCGCTCGTCGAGCAAGCGGATCTGGTAGTAGTCGGGGCGCATCCAGGCGAAGTGGTAGAAGAACCGCTCCACCGTCGAGCGGCCTCCCGGGTTGAGCTGGCCGCCCTCGAAGACGCCGGACTCCTCTACCCACCGGGCGAACATGCGGGCGTTGGCGTCGAGCAGCGCCAGGTAGCTCTCGATGTGGCCAATGTTGGAGGCAAGCTGCAGCCGCAGGTGCTCGGCGTTGGCCTGGGTGAGGGCGCGAGAAGCGCCGCGGGTGTTGTAGAGCGCCAGCACGCCGAGAGGCGCCAGGGCGAGCCCGACGAAGGCGATGAGCAGCTTGCCGCGGAGGCCCAGGAACGGCAGCCGCTTGCGCAGGTTGAGCCTCATGGGCGGCCAGCCTGTATGACTCCCTCCACCCGCGCGTCAAGCCCTCCCGCGCGACGCCAGCGGGATAAGACTGGCCGCGCCCGGTGTCTTGAGGGCATCGAATGGGCCGTTCTTCACCCAAGCTGGTCCTGCTGCGCTCGCCCGGCCGACCGGGTGCCGGGCCGGGCGGCGGCGGCCTGATGGGGCTGGAGGAGGCACTGGGCGCCCATCTCGACGCGTTGTTCCGCACCGCGCGCCTGTTGACGGGCGACGAGGCGGCGGCGGAGGACCTCGTACAAGAGGCGGGCCTGCGCGCCTGCCGGGGCTGGGATGGGCTTCGCTCCATCCCATCGGTCAAGGCGTGGCTGATGCAGATTCTCCACCGCACCTTCCTCAACTCGCGTCGCTCGGAAGGCCGCGGGCCGAAGCTGGTGGACCTCGACCTCGACGACCTGCTGTCCCAGCCGGTGGTCGAGCCCGACCTCGAGAAGGGACTGGATGCCGCGGCCATCGCCGAGGAGGTGGCCCGTGCGCTCGATGAGCTGCCGGCGGGCTTCCGCGAAGCGTTGTGGCTGGTCGACGTCGAGGAGCTAACCCTGGCCGAGGCGGCGGAGGTGCTCGAACTGCCGCTCGGGACGGTCGCCTCGCGCGCCCACCGCGCGCGGCGCCTGCTTCGCGATCAGCTCGGCCGAAGTCGAAAGGGGCCTTTCGGTGACTGAGGTGAATCGGCGCTGCCGTGAGTTCCGGCGGGCGTTCCTGCTCGCGGGCGAGGGCACCCACGCCGGCTCCCACCCAGGAGCGTGCGCGGAGTGCCGCGCATTCGTCGACGCCGAGCGATCGGTGGGCGGGCTGCTTCGGTCGCACGCGCCTCGCTGGCGGGCGTCGGACCAGCTCAGGAGGCGCGTCGAAGCGGTCCTCCACCGGCACCGGTCGCGGCGGCTCCTGCAGCGGCGGGCGCTGCTGGCGGCTTCGATCGCGCTGGTCGCGGGCGGCGGGCTGGGCTGGTGGTGGCTGCGCGCCGACGGCACGGCCCGCGCTCGCGCAGCTTGCGATCTGATGGCCGAGGACTTCTTGAAGTACGCGCCGCGCGGCGCGGAGAAGCTGCAAGTGAGCAGTGCGAGCGCGGCGGTCGTCGAGGCGTTCTTCGCCGAAGAGTTGCGCCTGGGTGCACGGGTGCCACGGCTGAGCGAGGCCGTGGTGCTGGGAGGCCGACGCTGCAACCTCGGCGGCCGCCCCGCGGCGCTGATCTTCCTCGAGCGCGAAGGCCCGGCCGGGCACCAGCCGCTCTCCCTCTTCGCCTTCGAGCCCCGCGGCGAAGATTGGACTTCCGCCGCGTCCGCGCCCGGGCCCAGGCCGCGGCGGTTTCTGAGCAGCCGAGGCGTCGGCATCCTCGTCTGGGAGGAGCGCGGCCTCACCTACGCGCTTGCCGGGGCGCTGGACGCGGCCGAGCTGGCCTCGGTGCTCGATGGGCCCCGCTGAATCTTGCGTGCCGTCATCCGCCGCCCTCGGCACGCTCCCCGCAGGGGGATTCCCGGGCGGCAAGGAGAGGAACGAATGTTGCGACACGCTGTGGTCAACGCCTGGTCGATCGCGATGGTGCTCTCGCTGCCGCTGGTCGCGGGGGCGTCGGATAGCAGTGGGAAAACGGCGCCCGCGCCGGCGAGCGAGCAGGTCACCGTCGTGGGAACGAACTACTGCCTGGGCTGCGCCCTGAAGAAGCAGCATGGGGCGGCGGCACAGTGCAGCAAGTACGGCCACCGGCACGTGCTCAAGGTGGAGAGGGCGCTCGACGCTGGCGGCAAGGAGCTGGCGGAGCTCTCGGGCAAGACGCTCGGCTACCTGGAGAACGAGAAGGCCGAGAAGCTCTTCAAGGGAGACGCATTCCACGCCGCGCGGGTCGAGGTGAAGGGGCGGCACTACCCGAAGGAGAGCGTCATCGAGGTCCAGGAGTACAAGGCTCCGTGAGGGCTGGCGGGAGGGCCCTTGGGCACGCGAAGCTCCTGAGCGTGGCCATCGCGCTGGCGCTCGCCGGAGGCTGCCGCCGCTCCACGAGTTGCGGCCAGGCCGCGGGGCGTCCGGTGTCCGGCCCCGGCGACTCCGCGCCACCGGGCGCGCTTCGCGACGAACGTGCGTTGAGAGAAAGGCTCGCCGCCGCGCTGCGCTCGAAGGGGCCCGACTACCGGCCTCGCACCCGCCACCTCAACTCCGACGGCTCGCCGAAGCACACCAACCGCCTGATCCTCGAGACGAGCCCCTACCTGCTCCAGCACGCGCACAACCCGGTGGACTGGTACCCGTGGGGCGAGGAGGCCTTCGAGGCGGCCCGCACAGAGAAGAAGCCGGTGCTGCTCTCGATCGGCTACTCCACCTGTCACTGGTGCCACGTGATGGAGCGGGAGTCCTTCGAGGACGAGGAGATCGCCCGTTACCTGGACGAGCACTTCATCGCCATCAAGGTCGACCGCGAGGAGCGCCCGGACCTGGACGCGCTGTACATGAACGCGGTCCACCTGCTCGCGGGGCGGGGCGGTTGGCCGATGACGGTGGTGTTGACTCCGGACCGGCAGCCCTTCTTCGCCGGCACCTACTTCCCACCGCGTGACGGGGACCGCGGTGCCGGCAAGGGTTTTCTGACGATCTTGCGCGAGCTCCGGCAGCTCTATCAGGCGGAGCCCAGTCGCGTGCTCGCCGTCGCCGGTCAGTTGACCGAGCAGCTCCAGGCGGCGGCCCAACCCGCGCGTCCGGGCGAGGTCCCCGGCCCCGAGGCCATTCGGCAGGCGGCCGTCCAGCTCGCCGAGAGCTTCGACCCGCTGCACGGCGGCTTCGGAAATGCCCCGAAGTTTCCGACGCCGTCGAACCTCGAGCTCTTGGCACGCTACTACCGGCGTAGCGGCGACACCCAGGCGCTCCGGATGGTCGTCCACACGCTCGACCGGATGGCGAACGGCGGCGTGTACGACCAGATCGGCGGCGGCTTCCACCGGTACTCGACCGATGACCGCTGGCTCGTGCCCCACTTCGAGAAGATGCTCTACGACAACGCCCAGTTGGTGGCGGTCTACCTGGAAGGCTACCAGCTCACCCAGCGCGAGGACTTCGCTCGCGTGGCGAAGGAGACGCTCGACTACGTCGAGCGTGAGATGACCGACGGAGCCGGCGGTTTCTACTCGGCCACCGACGCCGACAGCCCCGTTCCCGGCGGGGGCCACGACGAAGAGGGCGCGTACTTCACCTGGACAGCTGCGGAGCTCCGGCAGGCGCTCGGCGAAGAGCGGGCTCGCATCGCCTCCACGTACTACGCCGTCTCCGAGGGCGGGAACCTCGAGGGGCGAAGTGTCCTCCACACGCCGCAGTCACCGGAGCGAGTGGCAGAGTCGCTCGGAGTGCCCTTGCCCGCGCTGCGCGACGGGCTGAAAGCAGCGCGGGGGGCGCTCTACGAGGCGCGCCGAAACCGCCCACCGCCCGCGCGAGACGAGAAGGTCATCGTCTCTTGGAACGGGCTGATGATCTCCGCCTTCGCCCGTGGCGCGCAGGTCCTGGGCGAGCCTCGCTACGCGGCCCGCGCGGCCATGGCTGCAGACTTCGTCCTGAAGTCGATGAAGAACGGCGAGAAGCTACGCCGGACGTGGAAGGACGGCCGGGCGCGTCACGAGGGCACGCTCGACGACTACGCGTTCCTCGCCCAGGGGCTGCTCGACCTGTTCGAGGCGACGCAAGAGGCCCGCTGGCTCACCGAGGCCATCGCCCTGCACCGCACGCTCGAGAAGCAGTTCTGGGACGAGCAGCGCGGCGGGTTCTTCCTGACGCCCCACGCGCATGAAACCCTCCTTGCGCGCGACAAGCCCGACTACGACGGCGCCGAGCCCTCGGGGAACTCGGTGGCAATCCTGAACCTGCTCCGGATCGAGGAATTCACCACCGACGAGCGTTACCGCCGGCTTGCGGAGCGAGCGCTGCGGGCCTTCTCGAGCTCTCTGCGGCGAGGCGCGGGCGCGGCCAAGATGCTCTGCGCGCTCGACTACTACGACGACAGGCCGCTGGAGGTCGTCCTGGTCTCGCCGCCGGGCGGCAGCGCGACCCCGCTGGAGGCAACGCTGCATCGCGCGTTCTTGCCCAACCGCATCCTCGCGGTCGCCGTCGAGAGCGAGGACCTCGAGCGAAAGGCCAAGGTCGTTCCCATCCTTTCCGCCAAGCGCGCGCTTTGGGGGAAGCCGACCGCCTACGTGTGCCGTGGGCGGACCTGCGAGCTGCCGACGTCGGACCCGAAGGTGTTCGCCGCCCAGCTCGCAGAGGTCGAGCTGCTGTTTCCGGATGCGTCTCCCGCGCCGCTGCCCATCGCGGCGCCTGGCCGAATGCCGCAGCCGTGGGAATTTGACTCCAGGGCGAACCGCCACTGGAACCCCGAGCATGGCCACTGGCACGACGGGCCGCCTCCGCAAGGCTCCCGCTAGCCGCCAGCGCCTCCTGCTCGTTGCCCACGTCGAGAGTTCTGCTATACGGATGGCCGTCCACCATGCGCTCTGGCAACCGACGCTTGGGGAGCTTCGGCGCCGGGTGGATTTCGTTGTTATCCCGCTGGCGCCGTCTTCACAGGTCAAGGCTAGGTAGCTCAGCTGGTTAGAGCGGCGGTCTCATAATCTGCGGAGCAGGTCGGGTGACCGGTCGTGAGGGCGGAGGGGTTGGAAATCATCGGACTGCAACACCAGCGAGAAGTAGAAGGGGGAGGGATAGGTCAGGGTGAGGTAGCTCAGATGGCCAGAGCATTGGTCTCATAATCCAAGGGTCGCGGGTTCGATTCCCGCCCTCACCACTTCAGAAGATCAGCGGTCGGTCCCGGACCTTGTGTACCAGGTGTGTACCAAGGTTTTTGAGGGCGGTCGGCGCGCAGAGGTCATAGGGCCGGTCGCTGGTCCTCATGACGCGCAAGCCGCGGAAGCGATTGGACGTCGGGCAATGTGTACAGGGTGGGTACCGGGGCCGGTGCCTCGGCCGTCTGCGTGACTGCATCGCTCAGGTTTGGAACTTCGTGTCCCAGATCCACCGGGCAGCACGGCGCATCAGCTCGTCTGAAACGGCTGGTCGACCATCCTCATCGTGCAGCAGTGCCCAGACCTTCGTGCGCGCCTGGCCAGCCTCGGGCGTGTTCGGCGGGCGGTACTCAAGGCCAGCTTTGTGATCGAGGATGGGGAGCTTTTCTACCAGGGCCAGCAGCTCGGCTCGGCTTCGTGGGATCGGTCGGGGCTCGGGCTGAGTCTCCTCTTGTCTTCCCATCGTCGCGCCTCTCTCAGGTTTCAGGGCCGGACCTTACTCGTGGAGCAGTCACGCTGCTACTGGTCGTCCTCGTCGTCCTTGGATTCCGCGCGGCGGATCTGCTCGAGCTGCTGGCGTCGTTGGGCCGGCGTCTGCCGGGAGTGCTCGGCCGCCATCTGCTGCTGCCTGGGCGTCAGGGGGCTGACCCGAGGCTTGGACAGCTCCTGGATCCTCTTGCGGATCGCTGCCTGCGTAGGTTCCGACCCACTGTTCACCAGCTTGACCCTTTGGCGTAGCTGTTCAGTGGAGATCGGTGTCCTCGGTGGATCATGTGTGTCCGCCTGTGGCTTGTCCTTCAGATCCAGCTCGAAAGGGAGGACGTCAGGCAACCGCAGCAGATCGGAGATCCGAGCCCGAAGCAGAAAGTTGGGGGGAAAGCGCTCGCGAAGTGCTCGCGGAGGATCCCATGCCCATCTGATCTCTTGGAGGAGCTGTCCCAGCACCTTCAGCGAGGGCTTGACTTTCATGGTTCCGGCGGCCTGGTGCTCCTTCACGATCGTGAGCAAGACCCCCGGCATTTTCTCGTCGAGGTGCTTCAGGAAGAAGCCGGTGACCGTGCCCAGCCCCGAGTCAAGCTGTTGCCTGTTCTGGTGACCGTCCTTCCGCGAACTGAATTGCTTGGTGGTGAGGCGCTTCCCGTCTGGGCGCGTGATCTGGGTGACCTTGGCGTTGACGGCGGCGGTCCAGTGGTCCTCGAAGTAGCTGATCCAGTTGTAGTACACGACTACGCTGGCCTTCCAGCTTCGCTCTGCGCCACAGGTGAAGGACAGCTCCGTGGTGAGAGAGGGCCAGTATTCCCAGTCCTCAGGGCGTCGCTTCCCCCCTTTCCCCTTTCGACGACGACGTTCACCGCGTTCAGTGAGTTCGTGCAAGGCACGTGTGGACCCTCGTCCGATCAATTCCTCGAGGTCGTCGTCGGTGCAACTTGCCAGGTCAATGTGTTCCTGTGCGGCCGGGTCCATCTCTGGAGTGGCCCAAACTGAGTGGAGTGAAAACGCTGGTGGCCTTGGCCTGTCCGCGTATGCGCTAAAGGCGGCCGCGGCGCCTGGATCTCCCGCCATCGCGGCATCCCACAGCTCGTCGTCGCTGTATGCGCTGAAGTCGGTCTTCGGCTGGGCGGCGGGCTCCGTCGCCGGCGGGGCTCCGTCCGAGGAGGACGTGGCTTTCGCGGTGGGCGCAGCCAGTGTACCCAGCGTCGGGCCCGCTTTGGGTGGCTTGTCGGCGTCGTCCGGCACGTGCGCCCCCTCTCGGTCGGCCCGGGCCCTCTTCGCGGTGCCCATGCCCAGGTGTGCAATGGGATATCAATACCAGCGCGCAGGCCGACGCGTATACAGGCCAGTGGACACAGGCTCGCTGACATCTACACCGAAGAATGCGGCCCTGGACCTGGAGGATCCGCGTGGCGGATGTAGACCTGCCCAGCCTCCGTCCTTCTCGAACCCCACCCCAGCGCCGCCATCGCCCGCCCCAGCCGCATCCGCTCGCCCCGCGTCGGGCTGCCGATCCCAAAGCACACGCGCAGCAGGTAGCCTGCCTCCAGCTCCCGGTGGGGACAGCCCCGGAGAAACTCCTCCAGCTCGGAGAACCAGCGCCGGTCCACCCTCCGCTGGGACGTCCTGGCTCCGACCCACCCACGCTCCAGCGCGGCCCGCGCGTGCTCTTCGATCCCCGGCGCGTAGAGGCTCAAATCGACCTCTTCATTCCTCCCTACCCGATCCACCAGCGACGCAAGCTCGGGACACGCCCTCCAGCGGATGTCCCAGGCCTTGTTCACCCCGAACCCGTACACGTGCCCCTCGGCCTTCAGGGCCTGCCGGACCTTGCGCCTGAGGTCTGCCGTGGACCAGGGAGGGACACACCGGGGGTTGAAGACCCTCCGGAGCAGCTCGACCGCCTCGTCCTCTCTGAGCATGAACTCCTTCACCAAAACTGACGCTGCCCGGAACAGCCGGTTGTGCCCGAAGTCTCCAGAGACCGAGGGGCGCGTCGACCGGAGGAACCCATCCGCCGCCCTGTAGGCGTCCCCCTTCTGGTATCGGTCGGCCACCTGCGAGGGCTCCGGCCGCGGACCAATCCCTGGGACAGGTGCAGCGGCTGCTCTCCCACGGACAGGCCGAACGACCGACACGGGCTCAGCGATCGGCACAAGCCTCCCCTCAGCCTGGGACGAGACGACCTCCGTGCACGGGCTCCAGACCTTGGCCGCGTGGAGGCAGGACCGGTCCAACTCCGGGTTCCAGGAGAAGAGGGCCTTGTTCGTCGCCTCCAGCTCAGCGACGGAGACGGCCAGCCGCTCCGAGAACAGCAGCACCCGGAACCTGTCGCAGGCCGCCTTCTGGCCCTTCGCCTTCTGGTGGCTCTTGGTCAGGCCGACGATGTGCCGGTACTCGTCGAACCTCGCCTTCGCCTCCTCCAGGTCCAGCCCCTCGTCGAAGTCCAGGGCGAGAACGCCCCCGTGCCCGACGAAGTCCTTCTTCCGGTAGCGGCCGGCCCAGAACACTGACGCGGTCCACCACCCCTCGCAGATGAAGCGGCCGACCTCCGCGAAGGTAAGCTCGGCCGCGTCGACGACCCGGTGGCCCTCGGGGTCGACCCGCTCCAGCATGACCCTCCCCGGCGAGACCGTGAGCCGGTCGTCAGGTTTCTTGCCCCGAGATCTCCTCCCCGTCGGTGCCATCCCCCGGATCTCTTACCTGACTCCCATCAGGGAGGCACCTGACTGGCGCCAGGCGACCACCCAGAACGGTCGCCCCAGGATCACACCTTGGCCAGGAGCATGGACCGGATCACCCCAGAGACCCGCCGCTCACTCCCGTTCCCCAGGATAGGGGAAACCATGGCCAAGGGGCCCGGTCACACCAGAGCGACACCAGCGTGACCTGGATCAGTCTGGACGGCGCAGACACGCAGAAGCAAGGGCCTGGGTTCATGGGAGAAACAAAGTCACCGCCCATCGCTTGGTCGGCCCGTGAGAGATGAGGCCCGTTTTTCGATGGCAGCGCCCGATACAACGATACCAAGGTGAGCCGAAGGGAGACGCCGCCGAGGGTGGACGGCCGGGACGCAAGCCGTTGGAGACGATCAAAGCGCCAGCCCTGGGCAAGAGCGCCCTCGGGACTGCGCACCGCATCCGACCTCGGCTGCGCGTCCGATCGATATCAAAGAATCATCACCACGAAGACGATGACGCCCCGAACACCGGGACCTTGTAGTCTACGGTCGATTCACCGAGACCCACGTCGGTATCCCGTTCGCCGGGATGGTGATTCCCGACTGCAACGTCTGGTAGGGCCCACCGCCGAGCTGACAGGTAAAGCTGTTGCCGCTCAGATCAGCGCTCGTGGTGCCTGCTCCTTCATCAAAGCGCCAGAGCACAACCGTCGACGAATCAGGAGTCATGGTCGCCGGTGGTACGAAGCCAGAAGTGTAGCGTGCCGTGCTGCTCATACGAAACTCGTCAAGAGTGGCCTTCACGTAACGGTTCTCAAAGCCCGAGATATTGAGCCTGTCATTCACCTGGATGGATCCAGTCCAAGCTGTCGATGTCTCGAGAACACCGTTCACGAACATCCTCTGGGTCGTCCCGTCGTACGAGCAGCCGATGTGATACCAATTTCCTGCGGTCAATACGCTTGTGCTGGTGCTCCCGTGATTGACTCCGGCCTGATCGAAAAGCGTGCAGTAGACTTTTCCGTCGGGTCGGATCTCCATGTCTATGTCCCGGTTGTTGTCATTGTGGATGTTAAGAATCTTCATCCACACCCCGATCTGGTTTGGCTTGATCCAATACTCCGCTGTCCATGCCGAGACTAGACCTCGGCCGAGCGGGGGCGACACCACACCATCATCGACTCCATCAAAGTCGATGCCCTTTTTCATGCGAGAGCTTGGGACCCATGTCGGCGCCCCATTCGCGGGTATCGTGATCCCAGACTGCAAAGTCTGGTAGGGGCCGCCACCAAGCTGACAGGTGAAGCTGTTGCTCAGATCTGCGCTGGTGCTCCCTGTCCCCTCATCAAAACGCCAAAGCAGGACGGTCGATGAGTCTCCGCTCAGTGCCGTCGGCGGGGTGAACCCTGCCGTGTAACGCGCAACACTGCTCAGCCTGAACTCATCGATCACGGCCTTGACATACCGGCTCTCAAACCCAGAAATGTTCAGCCTGTCGTTCAGTTGGACAGAGCCCGACCAAGACGTTGAAGTTTCGAGAACGCCATTCACGAACATCCGCTGTGTTGCTCCGTCATACGAACATGCGATGTGGTACCAGTTTCCTGCAACCAGGACACTCGTGCTCGTGCTTCCGTGGTTCACTCCGGCCTGATCGAACAGAGTGCAATAGACCTTCCCGTCCGGTCTAATCTCCATGTCGACGTCGCGGTTGTTGCCATTGTGAACGTTCAGGATCTTCATCCACACGCCGATCTGAGAGGGACTGATCCAGTACTCCGCCGTTAACGCCGAAACCAATCCTCTGCTGAGCGGTGGTGACACAACCCCATCGTCAACTCCATCAAAGCTAAGAGCATAACCACCAACGCAGGTCAGGCCGTCGCCTGTGTAGTTCGCACTGCACGCACAAGTCCGCGAACCAGGTGTATTGGTACAGACAGCATACGCAGAACAGCCACCGTTACTCGCCAGGCACTCGTTGATGTCAGTGCAAGTGACGCCGTCTCCACTGTACCCCGCATTGCAAGCGCATGTTCGCGACCCCGGCGTGTTCGTGCAGGCCGCATTCGCAGAGCAGCCTCCATTGTTGGTCAAGCACTCGTTGATGTCAGCGCAGGTCAGCCCGTCTCCGGTGTAGCCTGAGTTGCAGGCGCAGGTGCGCGATCCCGGCGTGTTCGTGCAGGCCGCATTCGCAGAGCAGCCTCCATTGTTGGTCAAGCACTCGTTGATGTCAGCGCAGGTGACGCCGTCTCCTGAGTAACCGGAATTACAGGTGCATATCCGAGAGCCAGCCGTGTTCGTGCACGAGGCGTTTGACGAGCAACCTCCGTTGCTGGTCAGGCACTCGTTGATATCACTGCAGGTGATCCCGTCGCCCGCGTACCCCGAGTTGCAGGCGCAGGTCCGGGACCCTGGCGTATTCGTGCACGTCGCGCTCGCAGCGCAACCACCGTTGGCCGTCGAGCACTCGTTCACATCGGTGCAGGTGATGCCGTCCCCGGTGAAGCCGGAGTTGCAGGCGCAGGTTCGAGAGCCGGGCGTATTGGTACAGGCCGCGTTCGGAGAGCAGCCACCATTGGCCGTCGAGCACTCGTTCACGTCAGCGCAGGTGGTGCCATCCCCGGAGTAGCCCGAGTTGCAGGCACAGGTCCTGGAGCCCGGGGTGTTGGTGCAGGTGGCGTTGGCCGAGCAGCCGCCGTTGTCCGTCAAGCACTCGTTGATGTCCGCGCATGCCGACCCGTCGCCGGTGAAACCAGCCTTGCAGGCGCAAGTCCGCGTCGTACCCGATGGCGTGCAGGTCGCGTTGGGGTCGCAGTTGCCGTTGTTCGTGGCGCAGGGGCCCACGCCGCCAGCGTCCGGGGTACCTGAGTCAGGAACTCCCGAATCCTGTCCGCCGCCTCCCGAACAGTCGCACGTCTCGAAGGTGCCGTTCTGCTTGCAGACCTGCGTCCCCTTCCCGCTGGGGCAAGCGCATTCCAGGCTGGCTCCGGGAACGCACTTGGCCGTGCTCTCGCCGCATGAGAGGAGGCCGAGCGTCACGAACCCCAGCAGTCCAAATGCAAGAAGCTTAGCGTGCCGCATTTCGTGCCCCCTCTGTGAGACGCGCGGACTGCACCGACGAACCCTCTATAGATCCTGACCACCCCGCCGAAGCCGAGTCAAGCGAACCCGGACGACGCACCCGTGTTACTGAGGTGGATGCCCGGGCTACCGACGCCGGGTGACCGGTGGCCCGACCAAGACCTTCCTCGCCTACCTCGGCGCGAACGTGCGCCACCTCCGGGTCCGCCAAGGCATGACCCAGGAGGCGCTGGCGGAGGAAGCCAACATCGACGTGCGTTTCCTCCAGCGCGTGGAACGCGGCACCGTGAACCTCCGTTTCCATTCCTTCATCCGGCTCGCTGTCGCCTTGGGGATCAAGCCCAGCGCGCTCCTCCGTGAACGGAAGACCATCGCACCGAAAGCGGGCCGGCCGAAGCAAATCCGTCGCCGCACGGCAGAGTGAATGCCAGTTCATTTCTCCAGCCTTCACGGGCGCCGCCGTGACCACCGGTAGATATCCTTCGCCAGCTCGAACGGCGCCCACAGGAGGACGGCCGCCACCGGGTAGAGGGCCGCGAACATCCCGCCGAGGTGGTAGCAGGCCAGGGCCGACAGGAGCAGAACGATGATGATCGGCATGCCCCGCCCTCACCGCCCCTCGGCGACCACGATCCTCGGCTCCTGCTTCCGCTCGGCCACAGCTTCCTCGCGCGGCAGCGATTTCATGTGCTGGAGGATCGCCCGGAACCGCTCCAGGACCCGTTCCTCGGACCCCTCCATGTCCAGCCGCTCCTTCACAGAGCCGAAGCTCCGCGCGCCGAGCTGCACACTCGTGCCGGCCGGGGCCTCGAAGCCGGCGACGTTCACCTGGCCGACGACTTCCCGCCGCGGCAGGTAGACCCGCGCCCCGCTCGGCCCCGCCACCTTCAGCCACGCCTTCTTCTCGTCCACCTTCAGCCCGGCCTCCGCGACGATCGCCAGCAGCTTCTCCAGGGCGACGCAGGTGACCTCCCGCCCGTCCCGCTGCATCCGCTTGCGGGCAGGCTTCGGTCCCTGGTCCGGTGCTGATGGGCCAGCAGCCTCGGCAGCAGGGTCCGCCACGGGAACATCCTGGGGGAGCGGAAGGTCATCGAGCATCGGGATCTCTGCCGCTGCCTCTGCCGCTGCCGTACTTTTCACCGTGGTCTCCTTCTTGGGCTTCGTCTTGCTGACGTGGGCGGTCTTCCCGCTCTTGGACGACTGCTTGGAAACGCTCTTCGGCCTGGACGTCTTGGACATCGAACCTCCTCCGTGCCTGTATGTTCCGTGGACTCCTGCAATGACAGACACATACATTTTACAAGGCGGTCACGGGAACGTACACCGAGCGCAAGACGTGCAACGTGTACTGTATTTGTGTTGCCTGATAACAAGATGCAGACAGGGAGAGACACGCATGGAAACGACAAGACAGACAGCACACGCGCCCAGCACGCCCGCGCGTTACATGCAAGAGAAAGCGCGCACGCTGCTCGCGCTCGGGCCAGATCGTTACGCGAAGGGTGACGCGCTCGGGCTGCCGGACATCGGCACCGACCCAGAGACGGCCGCTCTCCTGCTGTCGGGCGCTGCCCAGCTCGCCAAAGGTCACGGCCTCCAAGCGTCTGTGCCGCTGACCGGGCTGGGGATCGCCGCCGCCCGCACACTGCTCGCGACCTTCCACTTCGAGATCGCCGAGGTCCGGTCGCGTCCACGCTCTGGTGGGGACTTCCTCGACGAGCTGCACGCTGAGCACGCTGTCCTCGGCTGGAAGGTCACGGTCTACAACCTCGTCGACGGACGCTGAACGCCTGCCTGCGCCTGCGCTGGTATTGATCTTTCCCCTGCACAGGCGACCTGCCATGGAGCCAGTGACGCTCAGAGGGGCCCGCGGCTCCGGCCATGGTTTCCTATGGCTGAGGTGGCCCAAACATCTCCGACGGCCTCCAGCGACCTCTGGACACGGACAGAACCAACCACAAAGTCACCGACAACCTAATTCAGCCAATCGAAGGTCAACGCGCGGACTGCCGATGAACGTCGGAAGTCCAGTCTCGGAGGCGCACACCGATGGGTGAATTCTGCGGCATTTGGAAACGCGACAGCACACTGGGCACGACGCGGGAAGACATCCTCGGAGACTTCCTCGAGTACTTCGAGCACGAGATCGAGCCCCGGCTCCGACCTGGAAGAGCGCTGCTCCTCGGGATCTGCGAGGGCCACGGCGCGGGCGTCGGCGTCCATTGGGACAGGAACGACGGGCTGAAGTGGTTCGTGCACTTCTCCCTCGGTCCTGGAACGGGACGCGAGGTGCCCGCGCCCGTCGAGATTCCGCCGAGCACCAGCCGGCAAGCCGAAGGTCACACGATCCGGCGCGGGCGCGTGACCGCGGCCTTCAAGTTCTCTCGGTGACCTTCCCCGTAACCCTCGATGCTCAGCCGTTCTGCACCAACCGCAGCCCCATGGTCGTCGGTTCCACCGGGTCGTCCGGATGGAACAGCCTGATCGGCACCTTCACCATCGGGGGGACCTTCGTCCCGTCGTAGTGGAGCCGGGTCGTCCGCACGTTGGTGTGGCCCAGCACCGCCGCCACCTCCTCGACCGAGACCCCTCTCCCCTTCGGCCGGACCAGCTCGCCCATGGTCCGTCCCCAGGTGGTGAACGAGTGCCGCAGCTCCCCGAAGCGGATCTGCTGGAGGTTCGACTCCCGCGCCGCCCGGCCGATGATCTTCCTGATGTAGCTGTTGGACGGGGCCGCCTTCCTCCTTTGGAGCCGCTGCGCCGCCCGGAGAGCCTGGAGGTCCACCGAGACCGTGTGCACGTAGCCGCTCTTGTGCACGAACGTGATGGTGCCCGCGATCTCGCCCTCGTCCTGGACCTCGGCCACCTTCCCGTCCCCCTTCGCGAGCCGCTCCACCTCGCTCTGGTGCATCCCCGTCTTCGCGTGCAGCAGCAGGCAGTCCCGCGCCGACTGGACATCGGGCACCCCGTCCCAGCCCGGCCGCTCCGACCGCCACACCGACATCGCCCGGTAGAACTGCTCGACCCGCTCGATGGTGTAGCCCTTCTCCCGGGTCAGCTTCTCCGGCTTCCCCGGCGGAGCGTGGAGGTCCAACGAAGAATCCTCTCCGCGCGGAAGGATGGCCAGCTCCTCCCGGAGGAAGGAGCAGAAGATCTTCCACGACGCGATCCGGTTCCGCCGCGCCGTCTCCACGCCCCGCAGGCAGCGGCGCAGGTCCTGGAGCTTCACCCTCCGCAGGTCGACCGCTCCGAGCTTCTCCAGCCACCAGTCGACGTAGTGGCGCACGCCCCGGACATGGCGCTCGTCCCGCCCCAGCTTGCTGAGGTGCTCCTGGAACTGCTCGACCAGGTGGACGTCCAGGACGACCCGCTCCTCGTCCGTCCGCCGCTTCGCCTCCCTCCGCTCGACGTAGCCGCTGGGGTCCCGCATGAACAGCGCCAGCTCGGCCTCCGCATCTCGCCTGGAGCCGACGTCCAGCGCGATCCCGTACCGCTTGCCGTTCCACGACTTGTCCAGCCAGTAGACAGTGCGCCCCTCCTTGCCGAGGTACGTGCGCCCGCCGATCCACTTCCCGTTCCACTTCGGCATGGTCATCTTCCCTCCCGCGCGGCGCTCGAAGGGCCCTCCGAGGTCGTCTGGACCCTCGTTCCATCTTTGCCCTGGAGAACCATGGCCAAAGCCTCGGTCATCTCCAGCGACCTCGAGCCGTCCATCACCTTCCTGCTAAGCTTTCGCATGTTCCATCTCCTCTCATGTCTTGTTTGTGGGGCTGCCTGTGCCCGCAGATTTAGGTAACGCCTCTGTTTGTGTACCAGGTGTGTACCAGCAGAGATAAATGGCCGATCAGCGCATGTACAATCGAGGCAGATCCGCCAATCGATGCCATGGCTTGGACCGCTTTCAGAAATGAGCTGGGTGCAGATCGGCCCAGTACACCCCCCCTCTGGAGGGATGCCCGTTGGGCGTCGCGCTCCCAGAGGGAGCAGATCTGGCTCCGGCTGCACCCAAATGAGCTAGGGCTGCAACCTCATAATCCGCAGGTAGTCGGTTCGAGTCCGACCCTAGCCACTTTTTTGACACTCCGCGGGGCGGGTTTCTAATCCCGCGCACAGGCCAGTAGCGGCCTGTAGCACCCACGGAGGCCCCAGATGCAGGACGCCAACACAGCAGCGGCCGCGGCCATCGATGAGAAAGAGGCCTCGCCCGACAAGCCGGCGAAAGTCGTCTCCACCCACGTCCTCGTGGCGGAGGGAAAAGTCGAGAAGCTCCGCGAGCTCTCGCGCAAGACCCGCGTGGCCCAGAGCGAATACCTTCGCGAGGCCGTGGACGATCTCCTGCTCAAGTACCTCCACGGTGACAAGGAGGAATGAGATGAGGTCCTCCCACGGCAGCGCGGCAGTGGCAGTGCTCGAGCTGGACGAGCTGTTCGCCGACGAGCTCCGCCCGATCCTTCACTTCGACTTCAGCGGCAAGCGCGCGCCCGCCCCCGCGCTCGACCTGTCGGACGGCGAACCGTCGACCCTCAAAGAGGCCATCGCCCGCTGGCTCGAAGAGCAGCTCTGAGTCTGAGGCCAGGGCCTAGAGCACCGAGGCCTCACGCACCGGCGGCTCCTCCTTCGGCGGCGCTTCGCCCTCGGGACGGTCGCGCTCCTCCCCCATCTTCCGGAAGATGTCCTTGAGCGATTGCTTGCTCAAGAGCGCCAGCACCGCCCCGAAGGTGAGCTGCTGGAGGATCTGCACGATCCAGATCACGTTCGCGTAGGCCACCCCGCTCGAGTAGACCACCGACGACGGCTGGAACACCGAGAGCGCCAGCACGATGAAGAGCTGGAACGTCCCGGCCGCGCCAGGCGCCGCGGGGATCATCAACCCCACCACCAGCATCGCCAGCACCACGTAACCCTGAAAGACGGTCAGATGAAGCGGCTCGCACACCGCTGAACCCGCGTTGGTGCAGTCGAAGGCGTTGGCGAGCAGCGACATCCCCCAGCCGTTCAACACCCAGTACCCCGCGGTGAAGAGAAAGAAGCGGAACACCTGTCCGGGCCGGGGGAGCTGCCGCATCGCCCCCACGAAGGTGTCCACCACCTCGGCCACCCGGTCCGCCGCGCGCGCCGAAATCCGCCCCGCGGTCGCCCGCACCAGCGCCACCGCGCGCTCCCGCTGCCAGAGCGCGAAGAGGAGGAAGGCCAGCCCTCCGCCGAATACCCCGAACATGATGTTGGCGCCGAGCGTCAACCGCTCCACGCCCGGCAGCCCCTCGGGAACGAAGATCACCAGCACCCTGAGCAGGGCGGCGATGATGATGCCGTCGATGATCCGCTCCAGCACCACGGTGGTCATCGCCGCGCTCCTGCGGATGCGGCTTCGCTGCGCCACCAGGAAGGGCCGGGCAAACTCGCCCAGCCGGAGCGGCAACACGATGAGCAGCATGAACCCGATGCCCGCCGCCTCGTTCAGCTTGCGGAACGGCACCTTCTCGATGCCCGACAGGAGGTTCCCCCACCTGAGCGTCCGGCAGAGGTGAATCCCGGTGAGGATGAGGAGATAGGGAAAGAGCCACAGGTAGCTCGCCGACCTCAGGCTCTCCCACATCACATCCCAGTTGGTGAGCTGCCTTTGCACCAGCACCACGCCGGTCCCCCGCGCCGACGCGAGCTTGGCCCGCAGCTCATCCAGCGCGGCCAGCGGCCGGTCGTCCAGCTCGAGCAGCAGGTCGCCCTGGGCGAGGTTCAGCCGCGCCGCCACCGACCCGGACTTCACCTCCCGCACCGCGAGCCCCTGCGGGGCGGCATCGACGCGCACGCCCAGCCGCTCCCACTCCGGCTCCGCCATGCCCTGCACGAAGGCGGCGTCGTAGGGAGCGTGGCGCTTCTGCGGGTCGGCCGGGTCGAAGATGTGCCGGAACGTCCAGTACAGGCACGCGACGCTGATGGCGATGCTGAGGACGAGCTGGAAGGCGCGTTTCACGTGACTGCCGGCGGCCGGCCGACGCCCGTATACCTTCAACGGCGCTCAGGATTCCAGCGTCTCCCCGCGCAGAATGCGGGAAGGGGCGTCGCGCACCAGAAAGAGGAAGGCCTCCTCGCCCACCCGCGAGCGAAGCTCCGCCATCGCCTCACCCAAGGCCTCCCGAGCCCCCTCGGGGGAGTGCAGATCAGACGCGGCGACCGCGTAGAGCCCCTCCTCGAGGAACGAGCGGGCGAGCTTCTTGGCCATGCTTCCGTGCTCTCCGATCAGCGAGCCGAGGTCGAGCTGCAGCGCCGCGCCAGCGCGAACGGCCTCCGCCGCCCTTCCCTTCTTCTCGAACTCCAGGCACCGCTCCGGGTGTGCCAAGAGCGGCGTCATCCCCTTGAGCTTGAGCCTGAAGATGATCTCGGTGAGGGCGGGAACGGGCGCATGGTAGGGAGCTTCAACGAGCGCATACGGGCCAGAGCCCACCACGCGGGACTTGGGAGTGCCCGCCTGGGCGTGGAAGGCCTCGTCCAGGAGCCGGTTCTCCGCGTTCGGCGCCAGCTCGAGCGGGATGGCGGCCGCCAGGAGGGCCCCCCGAACCTCCTCCAGCCGCTGCAGCGCCGCGGCGCGCGGAGGGAGATCCGGCCAGGCGTGCGGGCTGGGAGCGGCGGCCGCGTAGCCGAGGTCGACCAGGACGCGGGCCATCTCCAGCGAGTCCTCCAGCGCGCGCGCGCCGTCGTCGAGCCCCCACAGGAGGTGGCAGTGGAGGTCGACGTAGCCCTTCACGCATCGCCCTCGGGGCCGTCCTTCGGGAGAGGGACTTCGTCCTCCTGCTCGTCCGCCGAGCCGGCCGGCACCCGGTATTCCTCTCCCAGCCACATGCCCAAGTCCACCGCGCGGCAGCGGTCGCCGCAGAATGGGTAGGAAGGATTCTTCGAGCGCGCCAGGACCGGCTTCTTGCAGATGGGGCAGCGGGGACCGAGTGGCATTCTCCAAGCTGTTTAGGGCCTGCCGCCGCGCGAGGCAACCGCCTCTGAGGTAGCGTTGCGGCATGTCCCCGCGCGCCGCCCTGCTCGCCATGGTGCTCGCGCTCTTTTCCTGCCGCGACGACGGGACGCAAAGGAGGCGAGAGCCCGAGCCCAGCCCGGATCCGGCCTGCAACGACGGGAAGATCGACCAGGGCGAGGACTGCGACGGCTCGCAGCTCGGCGGCGCGACCTGCAAGAGCTTGGGCTTCGACTCTGGCAGCCTGGCCTGCGGAAGCGATTGCAAGCTGGTGACCGCCGGGTGCGTCAGGCGCTGCGGCAACGGGTCGCTCGAGGTGGGCGAGGAGTGCGACGGGGCCCTCGGAGTCGCCGCGTGCGCAAGCTGGGGCTACCGAGCCTGCGCGGAGTGCAAGCTGGACTCGTCGCACTGCGTCACCCAGGCTTTTCAGGGTGCGCCGGCCTTGCAGCAGCCGTACGGCGGGCCGGCGATCCTCGCGGACATCGCGCCCAAGGGGATGGGAGATCTCATCGCCGCGGCGCCGGCCAGGATCGGGCTGAAGACCTACCCGTACACGGTGGTGCAAGGCTTCGTGGCCGGCCGGAGCATCGGCTCCACGGGCGTGCCGGTGCTGCCGGTCGCAGGCGACCTCGACGGTGACGGGGAGATCGACCTCGCCTCCATCCACCAGGACGGGTCCGCCGCGCGGTACCTCTACGCGGCGGCCCCGAACAGCTTTCCGGCCCAGTCCTATCCTGGCGCCGACGGTGGCGCCGGGTGCCCGGCGTTCCGCTGGGTGGGCGCGGGCCAGCTGGACCCAACCGCCGGCCTCGAGCTGGTGGCGCTGGGCTGCCCGACCGGTTCGCTGCCGTTCCGCGGAAACGCCTTCCTCCTGTTCGAAGGCGGCGGGGCGGCGGCCCCACCGCGCCTGCTCGCGGAGGCCGGGGTGGTGACGGCCGCTCTCGGAGACGCCAACCAAGACGGGCTGTCGGACCTCCTCTTCGTCACCGACGCGGCGCCGGAGTTGCGGGTGCGCCTGGCGCCGGACTTCTCCGGAGCGGCCTCCTCGGGGCTTCCCTTCTCGCCCGAGGAGATCGCCGCGGGCGACCTGGACGGCGATGGAGACTTGGACCTGCTCGCGCGGACGGGAGGGACGCTCAAGGCGCTGGAGAATACCGGGGCGAGCTTCGCCGAGCGCTACACCGCCCAGAGCGCGGCGCCGGTGGGAGCGATGGTGCTGGACCTGGACCTGGACGGGCGGCTGGACCTGGCGTGGATCTCCGGCGACCGGGCGCAGCTGCGACGCAATGCGGGCTCCTTCCAGTTCACGCCGTACGAGGGGACGACCGGGACGGGAGCGCCGCTCTCGCTGGCGGCCGGCGACATGGACGGCGACGGAGACCCTGATCTCGCGGCGACCTACTCGCAAGGCGGCGACGCCACGGTGACGTACGTGCTGATCAACCAGGTGCGATGAAGTCGGTGGTCCGCGCCGACGCCCAGAGCGCCGAGTGTCTGGTGTTCACCTTCAAGGAAGGCGCGCTCTCGGCCCTCGGCCACGACCTCAAGATCCGGGTCGGCCGCTTCGATCTCGCCATCGACGAGCAAGAAGGCGCGGTCTCGGCGACCTTCGATCCGACCTCGCTCCAAGTGGTGTGCGCGGTGCGCGACGGCGCGGAAAGACCCGAGGCGCTCTCGGAACGCGACCGGCGGCAGATCGAGGACGCCATCCGGGATGAAGTCCTCGACGCGCGCCGGCACCCGGAGATCCGCTTCTCCTCGACCTCCGTGACCCGCGAAGAGGGCGGCTACCGCGTCGACGGCGAGCTGACGCTCCTCGGACGGAGGAGGAACATCACCTTCCAAACGCGCGAAGAGGCCGGCCGGCAGGTCGCCGAGGTCCGCCTCCATCAGCCCGACTTCGGGATCCGGCCGTACTCAGCGATGCTCGGAACGCTCAAGGTCAAGCCGGGAGTGCACGTCCGAGTGGCGATGAAGCTGCCGCCCACCTGACGCTGCCGGGCGGGACAGCCCCTCCCCCCGCGTGCTACAGGGCCGCGCCGATGAGGGTGGTCAAGATCGAAGGCCGCGGTGGGCCAGAGGTGCTCCAGCTTCGGGAGGCTCCCGAGCCAGTTCCCGGTCCCGAGGAGGTGCTGGTCAAGGTCCACGCCAGCGCGGTGAATCGGGCGGACCTTCTCCAGTGCATGGGACTGTATCCCGCGCCCAGGGGCGTGCCCGCCGACATCCCCGGGCTGGAGTACGCCGGCGAGGTGTTGGCCGCCGGCTCCCGCGTCACCCGCCACCGCCCCGGAGACAAGGTGATGGGAGTCGCCGGTGGAGGCGCCTTCGCCGAGCAACTGGTGGCGCACGAGCGCGAGGCAGTCGCGCCGCCGCCCGGCGCCTCGGCTGCGGAGGCAGCAGCCATTCCGGAAGCCTTCTTCACCGCCCTCGACGCGCTCCTTATGCAAGCGGACCTTCGTCCTGGTGAGGCGGTCTTGGTCCACGCCGCAGGAAGCGGGGTGGGCACCGCGGCAGTGCAGATCGCCTCGGCGATCGGTGCGACGGCGATCGGCACCTCGCGCACGGAGGCCAAGCTGGCCCGCTTGGGCGCGCTGGGAATGGCACACGGCATCGCGATCGCGGGCAAGGAGCCCCGCTTCGCCGAGCGAGTCCGCGAGCTGACTTCCGGGCGCGGAGCGGATGTCGTCCTCGACCTTTTGGGAGGTCGCCTCCTGGAAGAAACCCTCGCAGCCACCGCCGAGCGCGGGCGAATGATGCTGGTGGGTCTACTCGCCGGCGTGCACGCGGAGGTCAGCCTGGGCACCCTCCTCACTCGGCGCATCCGCCTCACCGGGACCGTGCTTCGGAGCCGACCACTGGAGGAAAAGATCGCGGTGGCGCAGGCGTTCGAGCGCCAGCTCCTGCCGCTCTTCGGGCGAGGGAAGCTCCGGCCGGTGATCGACTCGGCGCTCCCCTTCGAGAAGGTGCGCGAAGCGGTCCAGCGGCTGTCCTCCAACGAAACCTTCGGCAAGGTGGTGTTGGCCTGGAGTCAGCCATGACCGCCTTCGATCCCGACGCCGCCGCGGCGCCCGGCACGGGCATCTTCGGACTCCCGCACTCGCCCGAACAGGCGCGGGTGGTGCTGGTGCCGGTCCCCTTCGAAGCGACCACCAGCTACGGGGGCGGCACCTCCGGCGGGCCCGGAGCGATCCTCGAGGCGTCGAAGCAGGTGGACCTCTTCGACCTCGAAACCGGACGCCCGTACGAGGCCGGCATTGCGATGCTCCCCGAGTCAGCGGAGGTGCGCTCCTGGAACCGGCGGGCCAGCACCCTGGCGAGGCCGCTCGTCGCCGAGGGCGGCGCGGGGGAAAGCCTGGAAGCCGCTTTGGCACTCCGCGAAGTGGACGAGCTTTGCGAGCGCATGAACGAGTGGACCTACCGCACCGTGCGCGAGTGGATGGGCCGTGGAAAGCTCGTGGGGGTGGTGGGAGGGGACCACTCCATCGCCTTCGGCTCCATTCGTGCCCAGGCCGAGGCGCATCCGGGAATGGGGATCCTGCACCTCGACGCCCACGCGGACCTGAGGCGCGCCTACGAGGGTTTCACCTGGTCGCACGCCTCGGTGATGTTGAACGTGCTGGAGCGGATTCCGGGAGTCGCCAAGCTGGTGCAGGCGGGGGTGCGCGACCTGGGCGAGGCAGAGCAGCAGACCATCACCTCCGCCGGAGGACGGGTGGCCACGTTCTACGACGCCGAGCTGGCCAGGCAGCGCTTCGAGGGCGTTGGCTGGAGCCGGATCGTCGGCGAGATCCTCTCCCAGCTTCCCAAAGAGGTGTACCTCTCCTTCGACATCGACGGGCTGGACCCGACGCTCTGCCCGCACACCGGCACGCCGGTGCCGGGCGGACTCTCCTTCCACGAGGCGAGCAATCTCCTGTCGGGGTTGGCCCGCTCGGGCCGTCAGATCGTCGGCTTCGATCTGGTGGAGGTGGCGCCGGCTCCCTCCGGAGGAGAGTGGGACGGCAACGTCGGCGCGCGGCTGCTGTACAAGATGATCGGATGGATGCTGCGGTCGGCCGGCGGATGACCGAGGACGCTTCCAAAGCCCTCATCGAACGAGAACTGCCTGACCGGCTCACCCTGTTCGAGCGGGCGGTGATCTCGATCACGAAGCTGGTGCTGGCCATCTTGTGCCGCGCGCTGGACCTGCTCATGCTGGCTGTTCGGCCGCGCCTCGTGGGGCCCTACCTCTCGGTGTGGCTTGCGGAGCGCCGGCGCTCTCCGTACCGCTGGCCGCGCTCCTTCGAGACGGTATTGCTGCTCAAGCAGACCGGGCACACCGCGCGCGAGCTGACGTACGGCGAGATCCCGCTGCTCACCGCGGTGCTGCTTTTCAGGCGCGCGGGGCTGGGGCCGGGGGGCCGGTTGGTCGACCTGGGGGCCGGCCGGGGCCGCGCGCTGCTCGCCGCGCGGTGGCTCGGCGCCCAGGCGCGCGGAGTCGAGCTGAGGCGCGAGCATGTCGAGGCGGTGCGTCCGGCGATGGCCCGGGCCGGAGCTCACCTCGAGGTGGCCGACGCCACCGAGGCCGACCTCACCGGGGCCACTCACGTGTTCGCCAACTGGTGCGCGTTCGGCGAGGAAAGCAGACGGCGGATCGCGGAGAGGCTCCTCGCCTGCCCTTCCGGCACCCGGCTCATCTCCGTCTTGCATCCGGCGCCGGGAGGACAGCTACGCGCCTTGTGCCGCAGGCCGGGGCTGTTCACCTGGGGCTTCGAGTGGGTGTGGATCCACGAGCGCTGATTTTCGTCTCAGTCCACCGCCCAGTCGGAAGCCGGCAACACCTTCCAGCCGGTGTCCACCTTGCCCGCCTTGAATCGCAGCACCCGAAGCGGCCACTTCCGCGCTGACTGGCGGGGACCTTCGCGGCTCTCGATGATCCACCGGTGCACCTCCACCGAGTAGCGGCCGCTCTTGCCGGCCTTGGCCAGCACCGCCCGCATCGGGTTTTTCGGGTGCCAGTAGACTTCCTTCCCCACCCGCGCCACGTACGCCAGCACCGGGTTGGCCTTCACCAGCTCGGCCGCCTTGTCCCGGGTTGGCGCCATCAACTTGACCGCCTCCTCCTTGGAGACTTCGGTCATCGTCAGGTCGTCCCCCACCTGCTCCGCGCTCATCATCTGGGTGAGCGCCTTTCGGCCGGACTTGTCCAGCTCGCCGATCCGCTGGGCGGCGAGCGCGAGATCGCCTTCTTCCCTCATCACCGGGTCCTTCGAAGCAAGCCGCCAGTTCTCCAGGGTGAGGAGCTGCGCGTCCATCGGCACCCCGCCGAGCAACAGCTCCTTCCCCCTCTCGTCCCCCGCGCCGGTGAGCGCGTTGAGATAGGTCTCGGCGACCCTCTTCGGCTCCTCGTCCCCCGCCGCCAGGGCAGGCGCCGCCAACCCGAACGCCACCGCGAAACTGAGTGCGCGCATGGCCACTTCATAGCCTTCCCGAAATCTCTTGAGAATCGGCCGGCGCCGTGGAAGTGGAAGCGCCATGTCATTGCGTCCATTCGCCCTGGCAGTGCTCGCCGCCTGGCCGGCCGCCGCGCAGGCCGACCGCGCGCACCGGCGCGATGCCGTCGTTGCGGTCGTTGAGAGCGTTTCCCCCGCGGTCGTCTACGTGGGCACCCTCCAGGTGGTCGAGCGCCGGTTCCGCGGAGGGATGAGCCCCCTGTTCGAGGAGTTTTTCGGGGTCCCCGAACGGCGGGAGGCAGTGGAGGGCCTCGGCTCCGGGGTGATCATCGATCCCGCGGGGCTCATCCTGACCAACGACCACGTCATCCGCGGCGCGGCGGAGATCCACGTCGTGCTCGCCGATGGCCGCCGGCTCGACGCCGAGGTGATCGGTAGCGACGCGGGGAACGACCTCGCGGTCCTCAAGGTCACCGCCAAGGGGCCACTGCCTGCCGCCAAGCTGGGCAACAGCTCTGAGCTGATGATCGGCGAGACGGTGGTGGCGATCGGCAGCCCCTTCGGGCTGGAGAAGACCGTCACCGTGGGAGTCGTCTCGGCGACCGGGCGGAGCTTCAAGGCCAACGGGCGCGTCTACAACGACTTCGTCCAGACCGACGCCTCGATCAACCCCGGCAACTCCGGGGGACCGCTCTTGAACATCGATGCAGAGGTGATCGGCATCAACACCGCCATCTATGCGAGCGCCCGGGGCATCGGCTTCGCCATCCCAGCCGACAAGGTGCGGCGGATCCTCCGCGAGCTGACCCAGTTCGGAAAGGTGAGGCCGGCCTGGGTGGGGCTGCGGGTGTCTGACATCACCGCTCAGCTCGCCCGGCGGCTGTCCTGGGACCGCAACTACGGCGCCATGGTGGCCGAAGTGGAAGCAGAAAGTCCCGCCGAGCGCGCCGGGGTGCAGCGCAGCGACATCGTGGCGAATGTGGGGGGATCCGCGGTGAACGGCGCCGAGGACTTCGAGGCTCGCCTGCGTGGCTACCCGGCGGGGACCAACGTGGAGATGACCGTCTTCCGCGGCGGACAGCCGCTGGAGGTCAAGTTCGAAGCGGTCGAGTTCCCTGCCCGCCTGGCCGACAGCTTGGTGTGGGAGCGGTTGGGCTTGAGGCTCAAGGAGGCGCGCGGAGGACTGTGGATCTCGGGTGTGCGGCCGGGCTCCAGCGCGGAGCAGGTGGGCCTGGAGCCGCAAGACGCGCTGCTCAGGCTGAACAACCTCCCCACCCGGACCCTGGCCGAGCTACAGGAGTTGGTGATCGCCGCGAGGACGTCCTCCAGCGTGCTGCTTCTCGTCCGCCGCGGCCGCACCGGCTACTACATCACCCTGCCATTTTGACAGCCGCCGTTTCGCGCCTACAGTCGGGGCCGATGGGAAAGCCGCGGTACCAGGCGCTCGGGCCGCTGTTGGCCGGAGAGGGCTCTCGCGCGTTCCTCGGGCTGGAGATCTCCGACCAGGACACTGCCCGCCCGGTGGTGCTGGTCTGGTTGCCCGACGAGGCCACCCGCGATCCGGAGCAGCTCGCCCGCGTCCGCCGGGAAACCGAGCACGCTGCCACCCTCGAGCACCCGAACATCATCCGCGTCTGGGGGATGGCCTCCCTCGACGAGGGGACCGCCCGGGTAGTGGAGTTTGCCGACGGGGAGTCGCTCCGGCGCATCCTCGAGGCGACCAAGAAGCTGCCTCCGCGCTACGCCGCGCGGGTGTGCGCCGACTCGGCGATGGGCGTTCACTTCGCCCACGAGGCGGGCAACGACGACGGCTCTCCACTGGTCCACGGAGACCTCCGCCCCGAGACGCTGATCGTCTCCTTCGCCGGAGTGTGCAAGGTGTCGGGCTACGGCGCGCTCACCTTCGCCCCGAAGGAGATGGGGGGCCAACGGGTGCTGGGCAGGCGCCTGCACTGCGCACCGGAGCAGGTCCTCGGCGGCCGCGAGGCCTTCACTCGCCCGACCGACATCTACCTGATCGGGCTCTGCCTCTTCGAGTGCCTGACCGGCACGGTCCCGTTCGCCTCCGAGCCGGACTTCGACCAGGCCGTCCTCGGCAAGCCGCTCCCGCCGATCGACTCCGAGGAGGTGCCCGCCGCGCTCAAGGAGGTGGTGGCCCGCGCCACCGCGAAGAAGGCCCAGGAGCGCTTCCCCACCGCCTTCGCGCTCAAGCAGGCGATCGAGGAGGCGATGGGCAACCTCCCCACGAACGAGGACTTCGCCGCCTACCTCCGCGAATTCTTCCCCGAGGGAGAGAGGACGCGAGCCGCGCGGCGCCAGGCGATCGACGCCGGCATCGCCGACTTCGCCCGCAGGCAGTGGGCGAAGAAACCGGAGCCGGCGCAAGCACCGCCTCCTCAGCCCGCGCCTCCTCAGCCCGCACCGCCGGAGGCATCAGCGCCTCCGAACAGGGCGGTTGCGCCGCCTGTGGCGCAGCCCACCCGCCCGCCGACGAGGCCCGAGCGCGAGGTCGAGCAAGACGACGACGAGCCCCGCACTCCGCCGCGCGAGCGCTCCTCGCGCACCACCTGGATAGCCGGCGCCGCCCTGCTGCTCGCAGGAGCGGGGATCGTCTGGCAGGCCTCCCGTGGGCGCGAGCGGCCTGCGGCACCGGCACCTCCCGCTCCGGCTGTTACGACCCCCGCACCGGAGCCGCCCAAGCCCTCCGCCGTGGAGGACGCGGGCGCCTCGGCATCGGAAGCGCCCGATGCCTCCGCTCCGCTTGCGGTCGCCCCTCCTCCCGAGCCGCCCAAGCCTCCACCGCCGGAGCCACCCAAGCTGGAGCCCCCCTCGCTCCGCCTCGTCACCGATCCTGCGGTGAATCTCACCATCGACGGAAAGGACGTTGGCCGCTCTCCTTTCGATGGCCCGATGGCTCCGGGAAGGCACGTGGTGAGGCTCACCGACAAGGCCAAGGGCATCTCCGCGTCGCGGGCGGTGGTGGTGAGGGCCTCGGGAAAGACAAGCGAGGAGATCGTCCTCTCCAAGGGTTACGTCTCGGTGAGCGCGCCGGAGGGGGCCGGAGTCTTCATCGACGGGAAGAAGGTCGGCACCGCGCCGATCCGCGGGGAGATCCCTGTGTTCGAGGGAAGCCACCACATCCTGGTGACGGTGGGAAAGGCCAAGTGGCAGCAGGCCTTCTCGGTCCGCGCCCACGAGCGGATGTACTTCAACGTCGAGGCGCAGTGAGCCCTGCGGTCCCCGGCCGGGCGGCTACTTGCAGGTTGGAGATGCAAGTGCTACATGTAGCACATGACCGTCGTGGGCATTCGTGAGCTTCGCCAGAACGCGAGCAGCTACCTGCGGCGTGTCGAGGCGGGTGAGACCCTCCAGATCGCGTCGCGGGGCCGGCCCGTGGCGCTGTGGGTGCCGCTTCCTCGCACCGGAGGCCTCGATCGTCTGCGACAGGAAATGCGACTGACCGAGCCGGAAGGAGACCTCCTGGACCTCGGGCCGCCGCTCAGGCCCTCGCCGGGTGTTCCGCTGCCGAGCGCTAGCCTCTCGATGGCCCGCGAACACGAGCGGTGAAGTGGCCGTCTACCTCGATGCCTCGGCGGTGGTGAAGCTCGTCATCGCCGAGCAGGAATCCGAAGCACTTCGCCGGTTCGTCCGGCGCCGCGCCGAGCGGATATCGAGCGCGCTGTCACGCGTGGAGGTGATCCGCGCCGTCCGGCTCCATGGCGGGCCAGCCACGAATCGCGCGAAGCAGGTCCTGGCACGACTTCGGCTCCTCCGGCTGGACGACATGCTCCTCGCGGCAGCGAGCGAGCTCGATCCCGGCATCCTCCGCAGCCTTGACGCCATCCATGTAGCTTCGGCCCAGGCCATTGGGAGCGATCTGACCGCACTGGTCAGCTATGATCGGCCCATGCTCGACGCGGCGAGGCTCGTCGGCCTGCCGGTTCGCTCACCAGGCTCGCGCTTGGACGGGCCACCGCGAAGAAGGCGTGCAGCGCCGCGCCCGCCGCGAGCGCAATCGCCCGCACAGCCGTAGGAGCAGTCACCCCTGCGCCGGCCCTCTGCCACGGCGCGAGAGGGGGCTCGGTCAAGCCACCTTGCGCCGGCGCATCATCGCCTCGTACGAGCGCGCCACGCTCTGCGAGAGGATGAGCAGCTCGCCCACGTCCGGCGGCGTCAACTGGTCGGGGCCGTTGTCCACGTAGAGGATGTGGACCAGCTTCTCCCGGACCAGCAGCGGGAGCAGCACCGCGGTGGCAGGGAACCCTCCGCCCAGGAGCTTGTAGAACACCGCCGTCCCGGGGTCCCTCCGCATCGGCCCCACGTAGTGGGAACGGGTGTCCCGCACCAGCTTGAAGGTGCTCTGCCCGCGCAAGGCGACGCCGATCTTCCGCACTGACTGCTCGCGGATGCCGTGCCCCGCTCCATGCCAACCGGTCAAGAGGTCCCTCTGCACCGAGAGCAACAGCACCCGCTTCCACTTCCCCAGCGCGAAGCGGAGCACCGTCCGCGCCACGTCCTCCCGATCGTTGCTCGCCTGGAGCAGCTTCTGCGCCTCGGGGAAGGAGAGCGGCGCTGGCGGCAGCTCCGAGGCCGCCACTCCCGGAGCCTCGGGGATCGGCTCGGCGACCCGGGGAAGCTTCTGAGACAGGGCGGCGGGAGTGCCCGTCGGAGTGAGCCTTGCCGCTGCCCGCGGAGGGAGCGCTTGAGGCGGCCGGGCAGGTGGCGCGGCGGAAGGAAGTGGCGCGGAGTGAGGAGCGGCCGCCAGCGGGGAGGACTCCGGCTCGGTCACCTCCACTCCGACGATTTCCTCTTCCTCCGCTCCCGCGGCCGGGGTGTCACCCTCCAGGGCTTTCGCGTAGAGCGACTGGAACTCCTCCTCGCTCATCAGGTCGCCGACCTTCTCCTTCTCCTGGCCCTTGGGGGCAAGCGTACGCGCGGGACGCACCGTGTCCATGTCGATGGCGCGCATCGGCCGCCAGGCTTTGTAGTGGCGCCTGAGCAGCTGGTTCATCCGGAACTCGGGGATCACTACCGGCACCACCCGCTTGCCCACCCGGAAGGCGATCGCGTCCAGCGTGGCGATGTCTCGCGGATTGATGGTGGCCAACGTCACTCGGGTGGCATCTACCCGCATCGGCAGCACGTCCTTGTCGTCGCCGAACTGCGGCTCGATCAGCTCCACCGCCCGAGGGTCGGCCTTCATCTCTCCCGAGGCGAAGGCCACCTTGTGCTGCTTTCCCAGCACCAGGGCGAGGTCCTTCTCCTTCACCAGCCCCAGCTCCATGAGATTAGTGCCCAGCCGGCCCCCGTGGACCACTTGCGACTCCAAGGCCTCCTCGAGCCCTTCGCGGCTCAGCAGACCCTCCGCAAGGAGCATCTCCCCCAGGCGCATCGCGATCGCTTGTACCACGTCCTTTGGCATGGGGCTCAGCCGAGGCCTCGGCGGGCGCTCACCGTCGAGCAGATCGTCCGGCCGGAACCGTGAAGGTGTGGGCGCGGGTGGTATGCTCCGCCCGCAAAGATGGCGCGACTGATAATCGTCGAGGACAGTCCCGAGCTGGCCTCGCTCATCGCCGCCTCCGCGCGCTCCCGGGGGCACGTGGCGAGGGCCGCCCACACCGCCCAGGCGGCGCTGGCCGCCCTGGAGACCGGCAGCTTCGACGCCGCGGTGGTGGACCTGCTGTTGCCGGACATGCGCGGAAGCGAGCTGTTGGACCAGCTCCACTCGCGCGGGGTGCCGGCCATCGCGATGAGCGGCGTCTTCAAGGGCGACCGCTTCGCGGACGAGGCGCGGGAGCACGGAGCCAAGGCATTCTTCGAAAAGCCGTTCGACATGGCGGCTTTGCTCTCCAAGGCCGAGGAGCTCGCCGGAGGGGACTCCGTCGCTGCAGCGGACGACGGCGCCGGCTTTTTGGAGGAGCTGCAAGAGCTTCCCGCCATTCACGATGACCGCCCCGGCCCGCCAACGCCGGCCGAGCCGACCGAGTCTTCGCCGGCGCTCCCTCCGCTGGAGGACTGGGAGCGCATCTGGACCACGAGGATGCCGGAGGCGAAGGCCTCGCGGCCCAGGCGCCGGGAGGTGCCGGCCTGGGCCCAGGGGGGAGATCTCTCGAAGACGTCGGTGCCCAGGCTCTTGAACGCCTACTACCAGGCGCGGCACCGGGGAGAGCTGGTCCTCAAGCAGGGCCAAGTGATCAAGGTGGTGTACTTCGAGGAGGGGCGGCCGGTGTACGCCGCCTCCAACTTGGCCCGCGAGCGCTTCGCCCGCTTCTGCGCGCGGCAGGGGCTGTTGCCCCAGGAGGAGCTGGACGCGGTTGCCGCCCTCGCGAAAGAAGAGGGCATCCGCACCGGCGAGGCGATGGTCAGGCTGGGGCTCTTCACCGCCGAGAAGCGACGGGAGCTGTTGGAGGCCCAGATCAAGGACATCCTCTGGTCGACCTTCCCTTGGGCCGAGGGGGAGTACAGCTTCTCGACCAGGGGCAGCGAGCGGGCGGACCTGGTGAAGCTGTCGGTGTTTCCGGGGACGCTCATCCTCGAGGGAGTCGCGAGGACGGAGACGCTCATGACGCTCCGGCAGAAGATGAAGGCGAAGCGGCGGCTCTTCCCCACCGCGGATCCTCCCTATGCGCTGCACGAGCTGACGCTCTCCGGGGCGCAGGCGACCCTCATCGCCCACGCCGATGGGAGCAAGACGGTGGAGGACCTCCTCACGCTCGCCGACCTGCCGGAGAAGGAGGCGCTGGCCACCCTGCTCGGGTTGGAGCTAATGGGGGTGTTGGAGGAGCGCCGCGACGAGGGGAAGCAGCGGCGGATAAGCTATGGCCTCTGACCAGGCAGCGGAGGAAGAGAAGTGAGAGTCGCTCTTTCGGTGGTGGTGCTTCTCTCGGCGATGGCCAGCAGGGCTCAGGCTCCGGAGGCGAAGGCGGGAGCCGCGTCGGCCGCCAAGCCAGCCGCGGACGCGGGTACCGAGATCCTCCAGCTCACTCCGAAGCTCGCTTCCGACTTCCTGGACTACATCGAGTGGATGATGGACGTGGCGCTTACACGCGCGCAGCGCGACGAGGCACAGGCGCTGCTGGAGAAGGCGTGGGCGGACAAGAACGCGGGGGAGATGGCGTTGGTAGGAGAGTCGGTCGCCGCGCACGCCGACCTTTCCAACCACAGCGAGGAGGACCGGACCGCTCTGCGCACGAGCGTGGAGGACGAGTACGTGAAGATCCTCCACATGCGGTACCGGGGGCAGGCGTTGAGCAGGTGGGCGCAGGTCGTGCACGAGTCGGCGAACAAGGCGTTGGTTCCCGGCAACGTGCCGCTGACCCGGCAGACCTCCGACGCATTCGCCGAATTGGTTGCCTTTGCAGTCGGGGAGGCGGGCGTGACCAAGCCGCTCTCCTTGGACAGGGCCTATCGGGACGCTTTCGCGCGGGTCTTGGCGGCGGAGTACAAGTCCTTCACCGATGAACAGAAGGCGGCGCTGGGAGCGGTCCAGCGGGATTGGGCGGCGCTGCGCACGGGATGGGCGAGCTTCCCTGAAGAGAAGAGGGCCCAACTCCGAGCGGCGTGGAAAGAGGCGTTCGGGGGGCTGGCGGTGGCCCTGGCGAAGGGGAAGGGGGCCGGGAAGGTCGTCACCGCGGCGATGAAGCCCGATGCCTCGGTGCCCGCGGTGGAGCCTCCGGCGATCGAGGTCGGCGGCAAGGAGTTCCGCGCCACCCTCCGGGAGCTGGTGGGCAAGCTCGCCTCCTGGAAGTGACGGCGGCCTTGGTTTCCGGGCGAGGTGAGCTCACCCGCGCGCTCGGCGCCGCAACAGGGCGAGGAGCGCGGCGCCCGCGGCAAGTGTGAGACCATCGCCGGCCGTGCAGCCGCAGACTGGCCGGCGGTCCGGGGCGCCGATGCCTCGGTCCTTCCCGGAGACTGGAACGCCGTTGATCAGGACCCGACCATGCGGCTTCGGCTTGCCGAGGAGCGGAGGCCGCGCCATGTAGGTCAGCTTGGCGGTTTCTCCGGCCTCCAGCGAGGGGATGGAGACGTAGAGGAAGTCGCCGTCCTGCTTCGCCTCGGCCGGCTGGCCGCGCAGCCTGGCGGTCCCCGGGACGTAGCGCAGGCCGTCGAGCTCTTCGTGGAGGACGAGGTTCTTCACGTCGCAGCTCCGCTCGAAGACCTGCGGAGTCCGGTTGGTGATGAGGAGCGTCATCCCGAGCACCGTGGCCTCCGAGGCGATCGGGGGATCGGTGCGGTGCTCGACGGCGATGAAGTCTTGCTCGACGGAGACCCTCACTCCCACCGATGTGCTGACCGAGTCCCAGCCGGCGTCGGCGACGACCTCGAGCTGGAACTCTTGGCCGATCATCTCGTGGAGCTCGAGCTCGCCGGAGGTGAGGGTGAGCTCGTTGCCTCGGGCGACTTGTCCGGGGGATAGCTCGAGGAACCTGAGGCCGCCGTCCACGATGCGCCAGGCGACCTCCTGGTAGTTGCAGTGAGGCTCGGGGAAGGTGGCCTGGAGGGTGGCCTGCAGGGGCTCGCCGCAGCGCGCGAAGGCTGAGCCGCCGAATACCGCCACCAATCCGGCAGGTGTTCCCGGGAGGAAGACGCCGGCGTCGGCGACGGGAGTGCCGGAGTCGGCGATGCTCGCCACCACGTCGAAGTTGCCGCCTGCGCAGGCGTGGCGTGTGTACAGCGTGAACGGAGCCCCGGCATCGACGATGGCTTCGGATTCGAGGCCGGCGTCTCCGTAGAGCTGGACGCGGATGGTGAAGTAGCGGCGGTCCATGCAGGTGAGACCCTGAACGTTGACCGATCCCTCGGCGCGCGAAGGGAGAGCTCTGTCATTCGCTATTACGGTGAGCGTTGCCTGATCGAGTGGGTTGGGCTTGACCTCCATGACATCGACGGTGACGTCCGTCTCGATCGAGGTCACCATGGAGCCGATGGCCACTACCCCGTATGTCGCGGTGCCGAACAGCGGGTCGCACTGGTTGGGGATTCGGACCTGGAGCTCGTTTGAGCTGGCGCTCGGGCCGGCATCCCAGTCGAACAGAGGGCCAGACTTGTGGCGCCAGCGCCAAGAGAGCGCAGGACACGAGCCCGGGGCTTCGCTCGCGACGGAGGTGACCGTGCCCCCGTCCTGATCCACGCTCCAGTTGGGACCGGCGTTGGGCGCCAACTGCAGGTCGGTGGCTGGAATCGTGAGCGTGACCTCGGTGGGGAGCGAGACGCCGCCGTCGCCCGTGGCGGTAACGCTGTAGCGCGCGACCACCGAGCTCGAGCTGCAGGTCGGCCCCGCGTCCACCATGAGAAGCCCACCGTTGGGGAACCAGGGGTATCCCGAGTCGCCCAGCTCGGACCAGGCGTACCCGAGGGGCGGGCAGCCGCCGACACTGGAGGCGGTGAACGTGACCGGGCCCGCGCCCAGTTGCCAGACCGCGGCGTCCGGCTGCACAGTCGGCTGGTCGGGAATGTCCCGCACGTTGAGAGTGACCTGCACCGGGCTGGCGCTGGCGGTGCCGTCGAGGCCGCTCGCGGTGGCGACGTAATCGGCGGTGATCGGGGAGGGGCCGCAGTTCTGGGCGAGCGGGTAGACGATCAGGAAGCCGCCGTCGCGGAAGTTTGGGAAGCCCGAGTCGGTCTGCTCGGCCCAGCTCAGCGATTGTGGAGCGCAACCGGTGCCTGCGGCCGACGCCACGATCACGCCAGCGTCGCCGCCTGGCTCGAGGGTCAAGCTCGAGGGGGTTGCCACCGGAGGGTCCGGCAGGTCATGGCGCAGCACCTCGTAACTGATCGACGTGAAGCCCGAGGAGAACCCCGCGTCGTCGACAGCCCGAACCCCGAAAGCGTAGACGCCCGAGTCCGGGCCGCACAGCACTGCCGGCGTTGGAACCGTGACCGATCCCCCGTCGAAGAATGTTCCCGCAGGCCACCCCGGACTCGCTTGCCAGTCGTAACTGGCCGGCGCACAGCCGCCTGCTCCTGGCGACGCCACGAAAGTCACGAAAGCCGGCGACGATGGTGGCTGGACAGAGGCGTCCGCGACATTCACCAGCGGGTTCGCGGGCGTCGGCCTCTGCACGATTACCTCCGTAGCTGCCGTTCGCGCGTGTGCGGCGAGCCCGTCGGAAGCAGTGACCAGGAACGGGAACTTGGTGGGCCCGCAGAATCCGGCGTCCACCGCAGTCAGGTCCACCGCCCTACCTTCAACATCGGTTCGGACCACCGCGAGCTCGGAGTAGGAGCCACCGTCAGGCGTCGCCCAACTGACGAACACCGGATCCTCATCCAGGTCCTGCACCGCAACAGTCACCGGCAGCGTCTGCCCTGGGGAGAGCGAGTAGGTGGCAGTGGGAGACGGCACCGCCGGGTTGTTGTTCCAGTAGGCGAGAACATTCGGCACGCCGCCGTCGGAATCCATGAGGACGGCGCAGAATCGTGAGGCGATGCAGGCCACTCGTCCCGCGTCGGCCGGAAGCGCGAAGGCTGGACCCGCTCGTTGGATCCACGCGCGACCCGGCTTCGAGGGATCTGGGACGGCCCCGAAAAAAGCCGTCCCTCCCGTGTCTCGAGCGGTCACTAGCCCGTGTCCCAATCCCGCGGAGGTATCGCCGCCCTCAAGCGTGAATCCGACGCCGACGACAGTTGCAGGTGGTTGCAGCACGACTGGATCGAACAACGCGCTGGCCGAGCTCACGTCGCCTACCCAACTCAGACCCGCGTCGCTCTCGACCACCAGTGCCCCAGGGACGCCAGCGTTGTCGTAGAGCAACACGTCTCTCGGGTAGTCACCCGCCAGGGAGCCTCGCATGAACGCATGGAGAAACTGCTCGTTCCTGGCCACCGAGAGGTGCGCGTTGATATCCGCGGCTGCGAACATCGCGAAGTCGTCATTGCCAAGGGAGATGACACCCAAGGCTCGCGGCCTGTCGCTGCTCATCACTGAGGCGGCTTGGACCCAGTTGGTCTCCGAGCCGCCGTCGCGCTCGTATGCGAGATCCCCCGAGCCCGCCAGGTCGAAGGTGAGTGCGTATGCACCGCCTCGCGAGGTCCGGCGCATACCGGTCCCGAGCCTACCGAGGTTGATCGCGTACTTCGACCCGCAGCCAGGCTGCCACACGAACCACGAGTCGAGCTCCTCCAGTGCGGCCAAGCACCCGTTCGGAGCCTCGAACGCCCCGGCGAAGATCGTCGGATCGGGGGGAAGGAGAGTCCCGCGAAGTGTCACCACTCCGGCGTCGGATACTCCTATCGATTGCGCGACCTGGCTCGTCGCCACCACCAGGTGCCCGGCGTCATGGACCTGAACGTCGTAGGGCAACCCCGGCACGCTGAGCTGGAACCAATCCGCGCGCGCCGCCGCCGCGGCGAGCACCAGCGGAACCAACAGCGGCAGCCAGCGGCGCATCTCAGTACCCCACCTCCGCCCGCAGGTAGAAACGGTCGCGGTTGTCCTCCGCGCCCTCCGAGAGCCCCAGCCCCGAGAAACCCAGCAGCGAGTACCCCGCCGCGAGCATCACCCGCTCGTCGAAGCGGTACCCCAGCTCTCCACGCAGCGCCTCCAATCTTCCCCCGTCCGGCGCCGAAGTTCTCCGTGCGACCTCCGCCGCCACTTCAAGACCCCCAACCACCTTCACCGAGGGACGGAGCGACGCCGACAGCACCAGTCGCGGATTTTCAGCGACGGTGGACCAGCCCGCATGCACCCCCGCCGCCACCGACACCCTCGGTCCGAGCCGCACCGACGGCAGGAACGACACCACGTCCAGCCGCTTCTCCGGCTGCCCACCGCGCGGGAGCAGCTCGCGCTCGACCGCATACCGGAGCGCCAGCATCGCGCTCTCCATCCGCCAGGCCACCCCCACCGAGCCCTCCAGCAGCCGCGCCTCGAGCACTCCGCCGTTCGCGCTGTGCACGTAGCTACCCCGCAGCGACGCTCGCATCGCCTCGGAGAGCTGAAGCTCGCCCCCCAACCCGAACACCCCCTGGAGCCGACTCACCTCCCGGAACGGAGTGAGCTGCTCGCTGCCGCTCTCCGACCGAAGCTCCGCGCGCACGAAGGCCCGAGCGCCCTGCCGCACCAGCGAGGCGGTGACGCCTCCGGCGTTTCGCAAGAGCGAGGGCTTCCCATCGAACGGCTGCCGCACGCCGCGCTCAAAGCGGCCCGTCACCGAGAATCCGCCCGACACCTCCTGGGTGAGCCCCACCGCTCGCGCTAGTCGGATCGCCGAGGCGTCGTGGGCGGCGACGTCCTCCACGAAGAGCGCCGTCCCCTCCTCCACCTCGGTGCGCGCGCCGCTCACCGCCCGCCGCTCGCCGAAGTGCGGCCCATCCACGTCCACCGAATAGGTGCCGTACCAGGTCTCCTTCCCACCCTTCACCTCCGCCTGGCCCCATATCTGCGGCCCCAACACCGGCCCAAAACCCGCCCGCAGGCCGACCAGCGAGCCCGGCTCCACGGTCAGGTCCACGCCCGCCGAGGAGAAGGAGTCGTCCACCCTTCCAAGCCCCAAGCCGCGCTTTGCGAACACCTGCTTGTGGCCTGCCACCACCCGAATCTGCTCGGTGACGCGCAAATGGCCCGACAGCCCCGCCGAGGTCCGTCCGCCCGTGACTCGGCCCTCGGTCGGAGCCTCCTCTGCGGTCACCTCCGCGTCCTTGAGGTCCAGCCGGACTCCCCACGACGGCTGCCGATACCCGGCCGAAGCGCCGAGCGTCCGCGCATCGATGTGAGCCGTGGAGAAGGGAAGCCGCGGATCCACCGCCGACCGGTCATCCACCAAGGCCCCCACCTCGAAGCTGCCGAACCGCTGCTCCCCTCGCACCGAAAGCTGCCTCAGCCCGAAACCCGCGACGTGCGCGCCGTCCGCGAATCCGGGAGTTCGCCTGCGAAAGGCCACGTCGAACGAGCCGTCCTTCGACAGCCCCGGCCCCTTGGCCCGAAGCGTGAGCGCCAGCCCGCTCTCGCTGCGCTCCGGAGGCCGGAGAAACGAAAGCCCACCGTCGTCCGAGATGCCGAAGCGCTCCGCCGCGATCGCCGCGCCCTCGCTCTGGGCCACCTCCGCCATCAACGTCACGGGCCCCAGCGGCGCCCGCGCCGCCGCCCTCAACAAGGTGTAGGCATCCGACTGCCCCCGCTCCCGGACCAGACCCGCCGACAGCGCCACCGGCCCCAAAGAGCCGGTCACCTCTCCGCCGGCGACGTTCCTTCCCCCCTGCGCCAACTCCAGGGCCTCGTAGTCCACCACCAGCACCGGCTCCGGCCGCGCAGTGAGCGCCTCCGACGGTAGGGGCGTCTCTCCTTCGATGAACGACAGCGGGCGCGCGAGCAGAATGCGCCCGGCCCCGTAATCAATCTCGTAGTCCCTCCCCCGAACCAAATGCCGCTCGGAGAGCGGTACTCCGGTGAGCCCGTCGCGCACCTCCACGCGTGCCACCTCGCTCCCGCGCGAGACCGCAGCTCGACCCAGGTAGTAGAGGCTGCCACCGGTGGCCCGAAGCTCGTCGTGCGTCGGCGCAAGCGCAAGCTCCCGGGTGGGGTCGGTCATCGCGGGCGAGGCGAAGGCGCTCAGGCCCGCCTGCCATTGCCTTCCGGCCGGAGTCTTTACGTCCAGGTACGGACCGAACAGCTCGCGCTGGTACCGGCCCACCTCGGAGTCAGCGAAGAGCGCCCGCCTCGTCCCGAAGCCCGCCGCCCCGAATTCGTCGTGCCGAAGCTCGACCCTCAGCCTGCCCTCGGGCGAATTGGGCGCGGCCCCGTGGGAGTCGTCCGCCCACTCCACCGGGTAGGCCTCCGGATCCAGCGCGCGCTCCAGGCGATCCGGCCTGCGCGCGGTGGCCAGCGCGAGCGGTCCCCCGAAGCGAATGTCGGGAAGATCCTGGTCCCGAAGCTCTAGCTCTCCGGCGAGCTGCCATTTCCCGATCCGCTGCTCGAGGTGCGCACCGCCGCGGCCGAACAGCCCGAGCGCCCGCAGCCCGCGCCGTGGCTCGAAGGCGCCCTCGAGGTCCAAGAGGCCAACCAAGAGCGGCCTCGGACCCGCCTGTACGGTGACGATCTCTTCCCTCGGCGGCTGGCCGGGTCGTTCGAGGCGCAGCGGCACCCGGTTCTCCCCGCCAGACAACTCCAGCGGGACCGATGCCTGGCCGTCCTCCCCGAGCACGATCTCACCGCCCGGGTGACGGATCCGCGTGCCGGGAAGCCCCGAGAACCGGAGCACGCTCTGGCCGGTGGCGGCGCGCTCGCCCTCGCCGGCGGGCAGCCGCACCGTGGCGATGGGCTCGAGCCGGCGCGGCACCACCAGGATTCCACCGGCTCGCTCCACCACGTCGATCCGCTGCACGAACAGCCGCACCGCGCCGGCCGGAGAGGTCGCGCTGATCGCCACCGGGTTGCTGCCCGGCGACAGCTCCGCCGGTGCCCGGTAGAGGCCGCGCTCATCCACCTCCGCCCGGGAGCCGGCGACTTCCACCCGGTCACCCGGTGCCGCCTGACCCGTCACCAGGAAGCGCACCCTCCCCTGCCCGAGCAGCTCCCCTGCGGGAGGTTGCACCTCGGGCACCGACTGGAGATCCTGGACCGGCGCGGCCGCGCTGTGGATTGCAAAGTCCTGGAGCACCAGGCCCACCAGCGGCACCTCCAGCACCACCGCCCTCGGCCGCACCACCGTGTCGCGCGGGAATGCCCGGTCGTCGAGGCGAATCCGGTGCCGCCCCGGGAGCAACCGGCCTCCCGCATGTCGGTCCGGAGCCCGGGCCGAGATTCCGGCCAAGTGGTAGCGCCCGCGCGCGTCGGCAATCGCCTGCTGGCCGGTCTCCAGCACCACCGTCGCCCCCCCGATGCCCGGCTCGTCCGCACCGCACCGTCCATCGCCGTTCTTGTCGTCGCAAACCCGCCCCGCGATGGCGCCTTCCAGCTCGGCGCGCTCGAGCGGAATCGAGGCGGGTGGAGCCTGCCCCAGCGCTGCCGAGGAGAGCACACCCACGAGTGCGCCCATGCCGAAGCGGAGCCCGCGCGACCCGAAGGCTCTCCCCGGATTGCCAGGCGCCGCCAGGCTCGGCACCGAGGCTTCCCACTCCCTGGCTCCCCCCTCCCGGAGCTTCACGGTCTGACCTCTGCCAGCGCGGTGACCCCGGTGGCCTTGTCGGCCACCGAGACGGTCGACGCTCGATCCACCGACACGGTGATGGTGGATCGCCCCTCGCGCTCCACCGGAGGACCGTACGTGCCTGACGACAGCGCGACCCGCACCGGTCGGCTCGGAATCACCACGCCCTTCGGCGTCTCCACCCAGTAGGTGACGCTCTTGCCGGCCACCTCGATGCGCACGTTGACCGGGATCGGCGGCCCCAGCACCACCCGCTCCTCATCGGAGCCCCGCCCCGTCGCCGCCCCGGCCGGGTACACCAGCTTCCCGCCATCGCGCACGTACACCGTCGACGAGAGCCCGGGCCAGAGCTCGTGGCGGATCGCCACCCTTCCGTCCGCGAGCGGGCCGATTCGCACCGTCCCGTCCGGGCCGGTGGCGATCTCCCGGTCGTCGAGGAAGAGCGCCTGGCCAGGCACCGGAAGGTCCGCGAGGTCCGTCACCGCGGCGAACAGCGCCCCGCCTTCCGCCCAGGTGACGATGCGCGCCGGGTCGGTCCCCATCGGCCCGAAGGCCCTCACGGTCAGCTCGGCCGACGACTCCGCTCCCGCTTCGGTGGGATGCCAGGCGCCGACCAGCTCGCCGGGACGGCCGGGCCGCTCCTCCAGCGGGTCGAACGCGCCGGCGGCCGACGCCCGGGCCTCCACCTTCGCTCCCGGACGCGGCCGGTCGAGCGCGTCCTTCACGTTCACCTGGAAGGGAAGCCGGCCTCCGTGGTGGACCAGCGGCTCCGCCACCCGAACGTCGGCCTTCTCCGCCGGGCCCTGGGTCAGCTCGATGCGCAGCTCCTCGCGTGAGACTCTCTTCCCCTGGCGCCAGGTGGCGGTGAGCAGGTCCGGCTCCGCGGCCAGAGTCCGAGGGGCAGTGTAGATGCGCTCCACCACGCCGTTCTCGAGGAGCCGCGGCGGCCCGAGCACGCCCTTCTTGGCGGACATCTCCACCTTCGTCGCGGCGGCGGCCTTGCCGAACGGATCGCTCGTGGCGCACAGCACGCGGGCGACTGAGACGCCGTCGGCGCGCAGCTTCGAGGGGTTGAGCACACAGGAGAGCTGGTCCGTCTCCGGCACCATCAGGCTCATCGGGCGGGTCCGCCGGTTCCCCACGCGGTCGGTCGCGGTACCAATGCCGGTGCCGTACCCGGGAGGCACCACCACCGGGAGCTTGAAGCGTCCATCCGGGCCGGCCTTCACCGGGCCCCACCGCTTCCCGGCGATGATGATCTGGAAGTCGGCGTTCGGCTCGGTCTTGCCGGGCAAGTCGATCGCGCTGGCCATCGGCACCCGCGCCGCGCCGAAAGCGCCGTGCACCGACTGGGGATGCGGCCAGGCCGACAGCGCGACGATCACCGCCACCTCGGGGTGCCGCGTCGAAGGGAGCACGTACCGGGCGCGGAATTCGCCCGGGCCCACTCGGCTGAGGTCCGCGATCGTCCCCACGTTGGAGCGAATCACCGGAGGCGCCGAGTCCACGTCCGGCGCACCGTCAGGGCGGAGCAGGCGCACCGAGAGGGTCGCCTCCGCGTCGAGCTGTTTCACCGGGGCCGGAGGGTTCAGCTCGAGCTGCACCATCGAGGCGGGCGGCCCGATGGAATAGCGCGCCTCCACCGACTGGCCACGGTGGAAGGCCCGGATCCGCACCTCCCTCGCACCTCCGTGAGGGACGACGAGGTAGGTGGCCAAGGGAGGCTGGGGGAGCCCGGGCCTCACCTCGGCTCCGGTAGTCTCGAGCCGCGGCTCCGACAGCGGAAGCGACGTGCCGTCCGTGCCCGCCGCGCGCAGGGCGATCGGGAAGCCCTCGGGGGCGACCGCGCCGCTCGGCCCCAAGAGCTCCAAAGTTTGGGCGGGCGCGGCCGCCGCGGAGAGCGCCGCCAGCGCTGCCAACCAGCGCCTCGCCGAGAGCGAGGCGGTCAATGCGCAAGGACGCGGGAGCAGGACCGGACCCGTGGTTCGTCGAGTCTTCGGACGGAAGAGTGTAGCAGAGCGATCCGGCCTGTCGACGGTTGCGCTCAGCCCGGCGCGGATCGGGTGTGGTTCTCATGCTGGTCACCCGCGCGCATCGGGCGAATGCTCCGGTAGCGAGGGGACCGGGCTCCTCCGCGCACCCGTGGCGCTCCCGGCGATTCGGCGCTCCACGCGGCGCCCTTCGACCGCCCGCCGCCGCAAGCGAACCGATGCCATCCGTTCGCCTCGCGCGGCGCGGCACCGCACCGAGCCAGTTCGTGGTGCGCCCTCAGCGACTGCCAGAGCGACAAGCCGGTCAGCGGCGGCGCCGGAGGTAGCCGTACGCCCACCTCCGATGGAGGACCGTAAGCGCCGCTGCCACCAGCAAGGCGGCGATCAGCCACTCACCGCCGACGGAGGAGCAGCCCAGGGCCACTTCCTTCTCCGCCCGGGGGTCGATCTCGAGGCGGTGGACCCCGTCGTCGCTCACGGTGAAGCGCTCGCCCTTCACCGGCCGCACCGAGGGGCCGAGCCGTGCGACCAGCTCGTCGGCGTCGGACGCCTCGCACTCCGGCGCTTCGCCGTAGACGCGGACCCGGAACGCGCTGCCGGGCGCGCCTGCGATCCGGGCAGCGAGGACGTTGTTGCCCGAGAGCTCGACCTCTTCCTCGATGAGAGCCACCGACTTCTTGAAGTCGTCCGGCTCGGCCTCCAGCTCGCCGTTCAGGTTCACCCAGCCGGAAGTGGCCCTGGCGCCTCCGTGGCCGTTGTCGACGCACAAGAGCCCTTCCCCGGTGCCGGCGAAGCGCGCCCCCTCGGTGTTGGGAGCGCCGGTGGTGCGGTTGACTTGCAGCGAGGCGAGCAGCGGGCGGGAGCCCGGATCTTCGCAGTCGCCCTCGTCCTCTTCCTCCTCGCACTGGCCGGGGAGGGTGAACGACAGGGCATAGACGTTGAAGTCCGCCTCGAAGACCGACCACACCACTCGCACCAGCCCGCTGGCGTCGATGGAGATGTCGTTCAGCACCTCATCCAGCGCCGGGGTATTGGTGAGCTGGAAGAGGGTGTTGGTGGCGAGATCGTACACGTAGACGTCCGCCAGCGTGCTGCCGGACCCGACGCTCTCGAAGGCGACCAGGTTTCCGCTGATGTTCGGGTTCCTCTGGAGGCCCGCGATCGCGAGCTGGCTTTCCGCGCCGGTGGCGAGGGTGGTCCAGAAGATGTCCGAGCCGGTGGCGCTCGCGGCGCGACTGGCCCCGTACACGACGATGGAGCCGTTGGTGTCGGGGAAGTTCTCCGGTTCAGCCGTGGCCGTGACCGCGCTCACCGACCAGCTCGCACCCGAACGGGTCGCCTTGAAGATGTCGCAAGCGGAGAGCGACGGACAGCGCTCCCAGGCGATGACGTTGCCGTTGGGGCTGACCGCGACCTCCCGGTCGGTCACCGAATCGCTGGTGAGACGGGTAGTCACTCCGGTCGCGAGCTCGTGCACCACCACCTCAGGAAGCAGGGTGAAGCCCCGGTCCTCCCACGCGACCGTGCCGCCCCCGATCGCCGGCCGGCGGCGCCTGCTGCCGGCCTGCGGATCCAGCTCGGCGGCCGGTCCGGAGGTCGCGACGTTGAAGATCATCACCGCGTTCTTTCCGGGAACCGCGCGGGTGAAGACCACGATGGTGCCGCCCACGTCGGAGAGCGAATCGACCGCCTGGCCGCCGCCCGGAAGCTGGTTGGAGATCTCCGAGTCGGCGCTGGTGGCGAAGTTGAAGTAGTGGATGGTCTGCGAGCCGCTCACGGAGTTCGAGTAGGCAGCGAAGTCGCCGCTCACGCGAGGATCGAGCTGGTTGCCGGGACCGTTGTTGACGGTCGTCTGCGAGGTGACGAGCGTCGGTCCGTTGGTCGGGCTGACCGCAAGTCCGACTGCGGGGAGGAGGAGGCCGAGGAGGGTCGCGCGGAGCATTTTCAGTCCCTGGAAACTCGAAAGTCCCACCCCCTCTGGACAAGGAGCCGTGAGACCCTTCGCGACGCCACACTCTCACCCACGGCAGCCACGGCCAGCCAAACGTCAGGCTCCGCAGCTTTGCGCACCCGGGCTTTCGCTCGGGATTGCCCTTATACAGGCAGAGGCGGTTTCGATTATGAGGCTTGCCTGCTCGGCAGTCAAGGTCCCGGCGAGCCCCAGAGGTTCGGATCAATGCTGGTGGCTTCGACCCTGGTATCCAGTCGGGGCTGGTGGTGGGACTCCGCCGTCAGAGCTCCCACCGACTTAGCCTTGACTCCTACCTGGTTGGCTCCTTCGGCGAGCCGAAGGGTGTGCGAGAAGCGCCCATCCGGCCCGACACGCACCGTCTTCTCCGCTATCTGAAGGTGAGAGCCCGGTTCGACCTGGCCGGCCACCACAAGCTTGGGGCTGGAGACGACCGGCTCCTTGGGCAGGTCCACCTTGAGCAGCAGGCTGGAGGGGATCTCGGTCGGCTCGGTGGGCCCCTGGCCGGGGCGGATGATCGACTGCTGGCCGGCGCGGACGATCACTATCTTCCCGCTGCCCAAGAACTGCACCTCGCCCTCGCGGGTGCCGACCGCCACCGTCCCCGCCCCGTTGGAGGAGATGGAGAAGGTGCCGTCGCCGGTGCGGGCCAGCGCGTCTCCGGTGGAGGACTTCACCTCGAAGGTGTGCTTGCCCTTGCCCTTCACCTTGGCGGTGGCCATGCCGTTGGCGAGCATCAGGCGGGAGATGGAGTCGCTGAGCTCTCCCACCGACACCTCGGTGCCGGGCTCCATCGTCACCTCGTACATCTCGCCGCCGACCAGCACCGCGTAGCTACCGTCCGCGGTGCGCACTCCGTCCGAAGAGCGGAGGAGCTCGCCAACCTGGGCCGCCATCCATTCCCCGTTGCCCTTGCGCACCTGCACCGAGCCCTGGGCCGCTTTGAGCTTGAGCTCCTGAGGCGGGCGGCTCGGCGCGGGCAGGTCAGGGGCCTCCTGCTCGAGCAAGAGCACGTAGGCGAGCGGCAAGGCGAGCAGGATGAGCCCCACCGCGAGGTAGAACACCCAGGCTCCCTTGCGCGCTCGGCCGGACATGCCGGGGGAGGATGTTAGGGGCATCGCGGCGCCGGGTCACCTTCGGAGCAGGCCTTATCCAGTGATGCCGGCTCCCTGGCCTCCCACCGAGGTCGGCCGGGCCTGCCTCGGCTCCTGCGCCCGCTCGGCGCCGGTGAGCCTGGGAAGCTTGACGGTGAAGGTGCTCCCCTGGCCCAACTCGGTCGCCACCTCCACGCGTCCCCCGTGCTCCTGCATCACCCGGTAGGCGATGGACAGCCCAAGCCCCAGGTTCGACCAGACGTCCTTGGTGGTGAAGAACGGCTCGAAGATGCGGGGGAGGTGCTCCGGCTTGATGCCCTTGCCGGTGTCCTGCACCTCGAGGTGGACCTCGGCTCCCTGCTCCCGGGTGCAGACCGACAGCTCCTTCCGCTCGCTCTTGGCCATGGCGATCCGCGCGTTCGACAACAGCGCCGAGACGACCTGGGAGAGCAGGCCAGGGTCGCCGAACACCATCAGCGAGCCCGACTGGAGGCTCGACTTCGCCTCCACGCCCTCGCCTCCGTTCTGCCGGTGGTCCTTGGCCACCGCGTCGCGCACCACCGCGTTCAGATCGCACGAGCGCAGCTCCGCCCTCCCCTGCGACTCGGCGAAGCGCAAGAGGCTCTGGGTGATGTCCTTGCAGCGCTTGGCGCTCTGCTCGATCCGGGAGAGCGTCTCGAAGTCGGGATCGCCCTCCTGGTGATCCAGCATGAGCAGCTGGGCGTTGCCGAGGATGCCGCACAAGGGGTTGTTGATCTCGTGCGCCACCCCCGCCCCGAGCTGGCCCACCGCGGCCATCTTCTGCGCCTCGAGCAGCTTCTCCTGGGCGGCCTTGAGGTCGGCGGTGGCCTCCTCCACGCGCGCCTTGAGCTCGTCGTTCCAGCGGGTGAGCCTGGCCCGCGCCGCCTCCAGCTCGGCTCCCATCTTGTTGAAGGTGTCGGAAAGCTCGGTCAGCTCGTCGGCGCCCTCCATCGAAATCCGCCTGGACAGCTCCCCCTTGGCGTAGGCCATCGCCCCGTCCGCCACCTTGGCCAGCCGCGAATTGAGCTTCCGGGTGAAGAGGAGCCCCAGCGCCAGGAGCAGGCCGAGCGCCCCGCCCACCGCGAGGAGCACCGTTCGCCTGAGCGCCCGCACCGGCGCCAGCGCCACCGCCTCCTCCACCGAGGAGACCGCGATGAGGCCGAGCTGATCGGGCACCGTTGCCACCGACACTTGCCTCCTAAGGCGGCCCTCGCCGAGCAGGAACGTCGCGGCCGGCTCGCCGGCCAGCCCGCGCGAGGCGGCCTGCCAGGCGTCCGCCTCGAGCGGCCTCAGCCTCCGCATTGGCTCCGAGGAGGCGAGCACCATGCCGGCGCCGTCGACCAGATCCAGCCTGCCCAAAGACGCCGCCCGCCCCGCAAGCTCCCGCTCGATCGATGAGAGGCCCAGCTCCACCAGCGCGTACGGCGCGATCGGCCCGTCGTCCAGCTTGAGCGCCACCGCCAGCGCCCCCATCTGCCCCAAGGAGTGCGGGTAGCCCGGCGAGAGCGCCACCTCGCCCCTCCTCATCCCGGCCAGCGCCGCGGGGGGAATCGCCGAGAAGAGGCGCTCGAGCCCGCCCTTCGGCTCGAAGCCGGGGTGGCCGCCCTGGCCCTTGGCGAAGAAGACCGGCAGGGGCGGGCTGTTCGGCTCGATCCAGACCGCCGCGGAGACCATCGGGGACTGGGCGTACATGAGCGAGACCAGGCCCTTTCGCTCCTCGACAGTGGCGCTGGAGGCGCGGAAGAGCGCCACCGATCTCCCCAGGGCATTGACCGCCGAGAGCAGCTCGTGCGCGGTGCCCTCCGCGGCGGCGGCGGCCACCGCTCGCTGCTCCTGGGCGATGCGCCGGCCCAGCTCCCGCTCGCTCTCCCTTAGCAGCCAGAAACCCACCGAGGCCAGCGGCAGCACGGTGGCCGCGAGCATGAAGAGGACCAGCTTGTGGTACAGCCTCATCCGGCGGCCGAGCGTACCTTGGGGACGCGGTCGCTGCGCAGGTACACCGAGCCCTGCACCGCCTTGGCGCGCTTCTTCAGATCCGCGGCCAGCCGGGCCAGCTCGGAGTGATCCGCCGAGGCCCCGTCGCACATCACCGCCGCGATGGACACGCTCATGATCGGGAAGCGGCGCCGCTCACCGAAGCGGTCCTCGGCCTCGATGTACCCGCGCTCGCGGTCCTGCCGGTCGTAGTAGAGCGGGATGATGCGGTCGAACGCCTCGATCGCGCTCTGGCATATCGCGTCCACCGTGGAGGCCTCGGTGACGAAGACGAAGTCGTCACCGGCGACGTGGCCGAGGAAGTCGCTGGGAGCCCCCGCCTGGGCGATGATCTCCCGCATCAGGTCGCCGGTCTGCCGCACCACCCCGTCTGCCTTCGCGAAGCCGTAGTAGTCGTTGTAGGCCTTGAGGTTGTCCAGGTCGAGGTAGCAGAAGGCGAAGGCGCGCTGTTCGGCCAGCCGGCGCGACACCTCGCGCTCGATCGCCGCCGAGCCCGGGAGCTGGGTGGTGGGGGAGGCGCCGAACTCCCGCTCCTTGCGCCGCATCACCGACTCCACCCGGGCCACCAGCTCGAGCGCGTCGAAGGGCTTGGTGAGGTAGTCGTCGCCCCCCAGCTTGAGGGCCCGGATCTTCGCCGAGGTCTCGGTCTTCGCGGAGATGAAGATCACCGAGAGCCGGCTGGAGGCGCGCTCGGCCTTCAGCTCCTCGAAGAAGACCAGGCCGTCGCCGTCGGGCATCACGATGTCGAGCAAGAGCACGTCCGGCCGCCGCACCCGGATCGCCTCCCGCGCCTCCGCCAGCGTCTGGGAGCCCTCCACCTCGTAGCCCGAGTTCCGCAAGACCTCCTCGCAGATCGACCGGACCGCCGGATCGTCGTCGATGACCAGGGCGCGGCCCTGCTTCTTGCCCAGCCGGCCCCGCACCAACGACTCGATGGTGGCCCTGAGCTTGTCGGTCTCGATCGGCTTCTGGAGAAAGGCGCTCACCCCGGCCTTGAACGCGCGCTCCCGCTCGTCGAAGGCGGAGATCACCACCAGGGGCGAAGAAGAGGTGTCCGGGTCGTGCCGGAAGATCTCCGCGAGCCTCAACCCGTCCACGTCGGGAAGCCGGACGTCCAGGGTGATCATGTCCGGCCGGATCTTCCGGGCGATCGCCAGGGCCTCCTCGGCGTTGCGAGCGATGGTGGCGCGATAGCCGCATGGTAGGAGCATCGCCTTGAGGATGTAGGCAATCTCCGCCTCGTCCTCCACCACCAGCACCGTGCCCCGCATCGCGCTTTGGGCGGGGCGCGGCGCCTCGCCTTCCGGCTTGACCAGCTCCGGGGCGGGCTCCACCGGGAGGACCGCCACGAAGCGCGCACCGTCGGAGCATGGCTCGGCCCAGATCCGGCCCCCGTGCGACTCGACGATGCTGCGGGAGATGGCCAGGCCCAACCCGGTGCCGCGCACGGTCCGGGTGCGGTTGGTGCGGGCCTGCTCGAACTTGTCGAAGATCCGCTCCAGGTCTCCCTCGGGAATCGGATCTCCGGAGTTCCACATCGAGAGGGTCGCGAAGCCGGGGGCGGCGGCGTTTCCCCGCAGATGTACTTGGAGCTCGCCACCCTCGGGGGCGAACTTCACCGCGTTGGTGAGCAGGTTGTTGAGCACCTGGTGGAGCCGGTTCGGGTCGGCCAACACTCGCAGGGGCTTCTCCGGCAGCTGCACCGAGGCGCGGATCCGCTTCTCCAGGAACGCCGCCCCGTACTTCTCCACCGCTCGCTGGACCAGGTCGTCGAGGTGGCAGACCTCGAAGTTCATCCGCAGCCGGCCCTTGGCGAACTTGGAGAGGTCGAGCAGGTCGTCGACGATGGCGTTCAGCTTCTCGGCGGACTCCCGCGCCATGCCGAGGTAGCGGGCCTGGCGCTCGTTGATGCTGCCGGTGAGCTGGTTGAGGACCAGGTCCAGGGCGCCGGTGATGGAGGTGAGCGGGGTGCGCAGCTCGTGGCTCACCATGGAGACGAATTCGTCCTTCCGCTCCTCGAGCAGCTTCTGCTCGGTGATGTCCCGGAGCACCACCACCACTCCGCGCAAGCTGCCGCCGGCGCCGGCCACCGGGCTGATGGTGGTGTGGATGGTGCGGTCGCGCAGCTTCAGCTCCTCGCGGATCACCTGCGCACCGCCGTACTCCCAGTTGCGCACCAGCTCGAAGGGGGTGAAACCCAAAGTCTCCTGGAGGTGGCGGCCGGTCAGCTCCTCGGCGCTGGCGAGCCCCAACACCCTTCGCGTCGCCGAGTTGATCACCAAAACCTCGTTCTTCTCGTCGGTGAGGAGCACCCCGTCGGCCATCGCCTCGACCATCCGTTCGATGCGGCGGCGGGCCTCGTCCTCGGAGGCGCGGAGCGACTGGATGGCGTCGGTGGTCTGGTTGGCGAGGACGTCGAGCAGCTCTCCGTCCTCCGCCGAATAGGCGCCCACCTGGGTGGAGAACAGCGAAAGGGTGCCCACCGGCTTGCCAGAGGCCACCAGCGGCACCGTCAGCTCGCTCGCGAAGGCGCTGGTGGCGGTGGGCTCGGGGCTGCGGTTGCCGCTCACCCGGGTGACGATGCGGTCCTCTGGCAACAGGACGCCGGCGCTCTTGCGGTGGGCGGCGAGGACGGTCTCCTTCACCGCGAGCAGGCCCTTGTCGGAGACCGCGCTGTTGCAGCGCAGCCTCAAGGTGGCGGTGCGCGACTCGCTCACCGCCACCAGCGCCGCGCCGCAGTCGTGGGGGAGCACCCGGCCCACCGCGGTGAGGACCCGGTCGATGATCGCGTCGTAGGTGGGGGTGTCGCCGGCGCTCTGGTGGCTCACCTCGTAGAGCACCGAGAGCGCCTCCACCCGCTTCCGCGTCTGGGCGAGCAGCCGGTCCTTGTCGCGGCGGAGCTGGACGTACTCGAGCGCGTTGCGGACGGTGATCAAGAGCTCGTTCACGTCCCAGGGTTTGGTGAGGTAGCGGTAGACCTGGCCCCGGTTGATCGCGGCGATGATGTCCTGCGGGTCGGTGTAGGCGGTGAGGAGGATGGCGGTGATGTCGATGCCCCCGGCCCGCGCCGCCGCGACCAGCTCGACCCCGGTCATCTCCGGCATCTTCTGGTCGGTGATCAGAAGGTCGACGCTCTTGGAGCGGAGGATCGCCAGGGCCTCGGCCCCGGAGGCGGCGGTGAAGACGTTGTACCGCCGCTCGAAGGAGCGGGCGACGATGTCGCGGACGTCTGCCTCGTCGTCCACCGCGAGGATGGTGTAGCGAGGTTCAGGCAAGCGGCCCGAGTGTACGCCCCCTCCGCGCCGAGCCAAAGGACGGAGCCGGAGTGCGTTGACGACCGGGACCGACAAGCGGTTCACGTGCACGTGCCCGCCGCCGTCCCCGTGCCCTTCCCGTCCCCGGAGCTGAACGCGGTCCCGGTCCCGAACCTGGCTTTTCCGCGGCGTGTCGCAGGTCCCCTCGGCGAGACTTGACTCGACCCTGCCGATCTCACCCATCGTCGAGATCTAGCCCGGAGGCACGGGCAGCGCCTCGACCACCGCGGCGGGAGCCACCGGCGCGGCCTGGACGATCGCCGGAGGCTTCGGAAACTCGCCTCGCTCGTCGAGATCCAGGGCGAGGAAGGCTTGCAGCGTGGCCAGCTCCAGCAGAGCGACCGCGAATGCCGCCAGCACGCCGCCCACCGCATCCCCAGCGATGGCGAGCGATTGGGGCGACCCTAACCCCGAGCCGAACGAGCCGGCCACGCCGGCGAGCGTGAGCTCGGCCGCGGCGGCGAGGGCGCCGGTCACCAGCAGAATCAGGAGGAACGGCCAGGGCCTCCGCCAGAGCGAGCCGGCGGCCTCGAAAAGGGCCACGAGGGGCCCCTCGTCACGCGAGACGCAGCGCACGAACGCCAGCCGGAGCCAGAGGGCGAAGGCGATCGCCACCGGCAGGAGCAGAGCCAGCGCCATCGCCAGCGAGGCGGAGGCGAGGAAGCCGTGGGAGCCCTCGGAGAGCGCATCGAGGTAGGCCCACGATGTCGCGGCGAGGGCCAACCACCGCCACCCCGAGGCGAGCAGCGCGAGTGGGAAGGACCAGGCCACGAACTCCAGCGCTCGCCTCGCGGCGGCGAGGGCCTCGGCGAGGAATGGCCGGGGCGCCAAAAGCCGCATCCGCTCCGTGCCCTGGCGAAGGGCGGCACCGGCCGCGAGCGAGAAGGCGATCTTCGAAGCCAGCAGCGCAACCACCGCGCCACCTATCGCGGCCTTCCCCACCGCCTGTTGGTCCGACAGCCAGGCCAAAAGGCCGACCGAGGCGATGGTCCCGGCGAGCGCCTCGGCGGCTCCGGCCAGGGAGGCGGCGATGGCCGCGGGCCAGAGCGAAACCGCCTGGAGCAAGCCCAACCGGAGTGCCTGGGAGGTGCGCAGCCGCATGCCGCCTCATGAAGGAGGCCGGGCCTTGAGATTTGCCAGGCCAAGCCAGATGTTGGCCACGCCGAACACTGCGGAGCCGATTTCCCGGGCGATGAGCGGCATGAGCGGGCTCAGGCCGAGGATCGGCGAGCTGGCGACGAGGAGCAGCCCGGCCCACTTCGGCAGCACCGCGGCCCGGAAGGTGGCCACCCCGAACAGCACGTAGCCGAGGGCGAAGAGCAATCCTGAGCCGGCGAACAAGCCGGCCATCGGTCCACCCAAGAGGGGCCCCTTCTCGTCGAGGAGCGGCCGTGTGGCCTCGGAGGCGGCGAGCACCGGCGCCACGAAAGCGGAGAAGACTCCGGCGCCGATGAACAGCGCGGTGCCGATGAATCCCAGGACGAAGCCGATCATTCCGAGCGCGCCCGACGCCTCGCGCTGGCGGAAGTAGAAGCCCAAGAGCGCCAACAGGGAGAGCACCAGGACCAGCACGAAGAGGGCGTTCACCCCTTGAAACCGACCCGAGGCGACCGCCTCGTAATAGGCGGGATCCTTCGGGGCCTTGGGATCGCCCGCCGCCGGGTGGAGCAGCCAGAAGACCGCGGTGAGCGCCCCGCATGCGAGGGCGGAGACGCCGCTCGCCTTGAGCAGTGCCACAGGAGACATCGAACCCCTCCCTTTCCCCCGATAAGGGGAGCGGCGCCAACCTACCACGCGAGGTGGCGGAGAAGTTGACTCTAAACGCCTGTTCAGGGAGCATACTGAAAGCCTGTCCCGTCCCGACGGGCGAGCACGGGGGCTGACCGATGGAAGAGTTGACCGACCGCCAAGCAGAGATTCTGACCTTCATCCTGCGGGAGACGGAGGTGCGTGGCTTCCCGCCGACCATCCGCGAGATCGGAGAGGAGATGGACATCCGTTCGACCAACGGGGTGAACGACCACCTCAAGGCCCTGGAGCGGAAGGGCTACCTCATCCGGGGCGAGCAGCAGAGCCGCGCGCTGGTGCCCACCAAGCGGGCCCGGCTGGTCTTGGGGCTGGGGGCCAAGCGCGACGCCAGCCTCGTAGAGGTGCCGCTGCTCGGAAAGGTGGCGGCCGGTGCGCCGCTGCTCGCCACCGAGAACATCGAGGACTCGGTGAAGATCGACAGCTTCCTCATCGGCGGAAGCGGCAAGGAAGTGTTCGCCCTGAGGGTGAAGGGCGAGTCGATGATCGAGGACGGCATCTACGACGGCGACTTTCTGTTCGTGAAGAAGACGCCGTCGGCGCAGCCCGGGGACATCGTGGTGGCGCTCATCGAGGAAGAGGCCACGGTGAAGCGCTACTACCCCGAGGGGGATCGGATCCGCTTCCAGCCGGCGAACAGGTCGATGGCGCCCATCTACGTCCACCGCTCGGCGTTCCGCTCCACCATGCTGCTCGGCGTGGTGGTGGGGGTGTACCGGAAGCTCAGGTAGTCCCGCTCAGGCTCACCTCACCGTGCCGGCGCAGGTCCGCTGGTTCCGTCGCGGCCTCAGGCCTGCCGGCCGTCATTCGGTTTCGTCCAGCTCGAGCGCGAACAGCAGAGCCTGGCGCACCCAGCCAGTCCAGCTCCTCGCGAGTCAGCGGCTGCCGGCGATACGCCTCGACCACTTGGCGGTCCTTCTCCCGAGCTTCTTCGGCCGCGAGGAACCGCGCCACTGCCTCGCGCACCAGCTTCGAGCGATCGCGCCGCGAGCGCCTGGCGGCCCGGTCGAGCGCCAGCAGCATCCGGTCATCCATGAGTATCTGTACGGCCTTCATATGCGAAAACCATGTTGGGCGAGACCCACATGAAAACCATGGTTCGTGCGTGAAGGCTCGCACAGCGGGGCAGCGCGGGGGGCTCTACGGACAGCGATTGACGCCGGCGTCGGCAGACTGGACGCGCCCGCAGGCCTCGCGCTCCGCCGCCGGGTCCTTGACCTCGCGGGCCAGCCTCGCCACCCGAAGCTGAAGATCGGTGTCGCGCGCGCGGCCCGGCTCGGAGGCGAGCTGGCGCAAGAGGGCTAGGGCGTCCTTCCTCCGGCCCAGCTCCGCGAGCAGCCCGGCCAGCTCCACGGTCTCCCGCTCCTCCTCGCCGGACGCCGTCGCCAGCGCCCGGTCCAGCTCGGTTCGCGCGCATCGCGCGTCCTTCCGCTCCAGGCACAGCCGCGAGAGCGCCACGTGCACCACCGCGCGCTCCTTGACCTCCAAAGACTTCCGGAAGGAGGCCTCCGCCTGCTCACGGCGCCCGAGCTTCTTCTCCAGCTCGCCCACCAGCTCCCACAGGGTCGGATCGTCCTTCGACTTCTCCGCGGCCAGGCGGTAGGCGCCGGCGGCATCCTCCAGGCGGCCCTGGGCAACCAGGATCTCGCCCAGCTCGGCTTGCAGCTCCGGGGCCCGCACTCCCGCCTTCGCTGCACCCTCGAGCACCGCGAGCGCATCGCCACCTCGGCCGCGGCGGGACAGCTCCCCCGCGGCCCGAAGGTACAGCTCGGCCTTCTGCTCGTCGGGAGCCGCCTCCGCAGCGGAGCGGAACCTCGCCACCGCGTCGTCCACCGCGCCGCGCTTGAGCGCCAGCTCGCCCAGCTGCTCCAGCGCGTCCGAGTCCCGCGGGTTCAGCGAGATCGCCTTCTCCAGCGCGGGCGCGGCCTTCTCCTGCTCGTCGCGGAGCACGTAGATGAAGCCCAGGCGGCTCCAGTTGGTGGAGCGGCGCGGGTCCGCCGCCGCGGCGGCCTCGAACTCCTTCTGCGCCTCGGCGAGCTTACGCTGCCGGAGGTAGACCTCTCCCATCGCCGCCGGCAGCCGCGGGTCGCGCGGGTTGAGCTTGCGCACCTCTTCGAAGCTGGCCAGAGCCTGGTCGAAGTTCCCCGCCAGGTATTCGGTCGTCGCCGCCAGGTAGAGCCCATCGGCCTGCGCCTTGGGGTCCGGTTTCGGCTCCGGGCAGGCGGCGAGCGCGATGAACAGCCAGGCGCCCGCGCGAGGGAGTCGGCCGCCCATCAGAATCGGTAGGTGAGCCCGAGGCTCAGATCGAAGTTGAGGCCGTCGGCGACTTCCGCGTTCCGCCTTAGCCCGAGCACCGCCTGGGCGAGATTGGTGGAGGCCTCCATCAGCGCGCCGAAGCGCTCGGTGAACATCAGCTGGAAGCCGAACATGCCGATCACCGTTGGGAAGGACTGCGTCTCGGAGACGAAGCCGTACTGGCCGATGGCGAACTGGAGCCCGAGCGCCAGCCCCCAGTACGGCTGGAAGGTGTGGCCGGTGCGGTAGAGCTTGCAGACTCCCAGGGCGCTCGGCAACACGGTGAGCCGTCTGACCGTGCCGGCGTCCTCCGCGTGCACCACGCTGAAGCCGACCTGCAGGAAGCTGATCCACTCGGTATCGAACCGCCACCCCAGCTCGAGCTTGCCGGCGGGGTTAAGGCCGATCAGCTCGAAAAGGAACTGGTTGCCGAACTTGAGCCCCAGGGTCAGGCCGTCCCGAGCCTTCGACGAGCCGTGCAGCGGCTGCCTTGCCTCGAGGGCGGCGAGCAGCTCGGTGGAGATCTCCTCTGCCGCCGCCGGGAGCTGCTCCTCGTCCACCGCGTCCGCCGAGCGCTTCGCCAGAGCTTCCGACCGGCGCGAGTCGAAGAGGGTCACGCTCAGCATGTACTTCTTGCCGAAGCGGTCCAGCCGGCCGGACACCACGTAGCGCGCACCCAGCGCGCCGGAGATCTCCCCTGCGCACTCCGCGCTCCCGCAGCCCTTTCCCAGCATCTCGCGGTGGCGCTCGAGGCTCACCGCGGTGGCGATGTCGCTGTGGGAGATCACCCGGAGGTCTGGGGACTCGGCGAGCCGGCTGGCGATCACCGAGCCGATTCCTTCCAGAAGCGGCGCGGCGGCGGCGTTGCCCTCGAGCTTGAGCAGGGCGACCTTCAACGGCTCGCGCGCCGGCGGGGCCCCCGGCTCCGTCGAGAGAGGCTGCTCGACCGCCGCGGAGGCAGACGCTGGCGCCGCGGAGCTCTCGGGCGCCGCGGGGAGCTCGGCGGCCTTGATCTCTGGGGAGGGGGCGCCAGCCGCGGGCGGCTCGTCCATGGCGTAGGCCCGACCCGCCGCGACGGCGACGAAAAACGCCGCGCGCCACGCATGGGAGGTTCGCCAGCCCAGAGTCATGGGCCCGCTACTCTATGGGAGCCAGCCGCTGCCGGCGCGGAATTCAGGGACCCGGCTATCGGGAGGGCGCAAGCTCGATCCGATAGCGCAGCCTCAGGCCGACGGGCCCGGTGACCTTGACCTCTCCTTCGCCGACCCTGAATCGGCCTCCGTCGCGTGGCAGCGGCCGGAGGGCCCACGGAAGCAAGTCATCAGGATCCATCGGGTGGCCCAGGTCCTCCTCGCAACCGTGGAGCCACAGCTCACCATCCAGCCGTGGAAACAGTGGGAGCGGTTCCACCGCGGTGAGGTCGATGCTCTCGCCGGCTCGCACGCCGTCGAAGGCGAGATCGCGCCCTTCCCCGTCGACGCCGATGGACAGGCGCAGCTCTGCGCGTCGCTCATCGACTCGCCCCACGTCGGCCGCGAGGAGCACCAGCTTCTGGTCCGGCTCGGGGAGGGGCCCGAGCCGATCGATCCTCGGCCCCAGCCCTCGCGAGGCGAGGTGACCGGTCCAGGTCTCGAAGCGGCGACCCTCGGGCCCATGGGGAGAGGAGCGCCTCTCGGCGTCGTCGTAGGCGAGCACCAGGGTGCAGGTGCGCACGCGTCCGAAGCAGCCGCCCACGCCGGCCCGCACCGAGGTCCGCCAGGTGCCGCTGTCGACGAAGAACCGACCCGCATCGCGATCGGGGCCCTCGCGCTCCGGAAGGGGGACTTGGTCCGGGAAATGGGTGTGGCCGGCGATCACGGTCTCGAATCGTCCGTCGGAGAGGCCAGGCTCGAGGCGCGCGACCTCGGCCGGAGGAGCGCTGCCTCCGAGGTCCAACGTCTCGGCATGGCCCGTGAGTCTCGCCCCCAGCTCGGCGCAGGCCCTGAGCAAGGCAAGCGGGGCACTCTCCAGCACGCGCGAGACCGCCCCCAGCGCGGCGTACGGCAACTTGAGCCTGCGGGCCTCCCGCCGGAAGAACGGATCGCGGGAGGCGGCGGCCACGACGTCGCGGAGCAGCGGCCTCAGCGTCTCGAACGTCTCCTCGTCGCCCTTGCCGAACTGGCGGGAGAGGTAGGCGAGGAGGAGGGAGAACGGGCGCACGTCGTCGAACTCGGTGAGAGCCGTGTACAACCGGCGCATCGCCGCGCCTCGGGCGTCGTCTCGCCTGAGCTCCCGGGCGTAGCGGGCGCGGAATCCGGTGGCGAGGCGGGTCGCCACGTCGGCGGTGAGGTAGTCGCCGAGAGAGGGGCGCAGATAGTCGTCCTCGGTGGCCTGGAGGGCGGCGCCGTTCACCACCGGGCTGCCGAAGTTCCAGGCGTCGTACTCGTGTCCGTGGCGGATCCTCACCCCGTAGCCACGCCCGCCGGGTCCGAGTGGAAGGTCGATCACATGTGGGAAGTGCTCCTCGGGCGAGCCCTCGGCGCAGAGCAGTTGGCGGACCCTGGCTCTGACCGAGGGCCAGGCGGAGGCGAGTCGGTCGTGGTTTCCGGGAACGAACTGCACTCGCACCTGGGTGCCCGCACAGAGCTGGCGCGCGCGGTCGCGGTGTACGTAGCGCCCCTCCCTGACGAAGCGGGCCCAAACCGGCCAGCAGTCGCGACATTCCTCCTCGATCAGCGCGAGGACCTGGTGGACGCGATCGCGGAGCGGGTTGCCCGGCGCGTCCGGCCCGGGCGCGCTGGTCGGCCGCACTGCGGGATCTCCGTGAAACCACAGCGGCGTGCGCAATAGCTCGAACACGTCGCCCGCGAGGACGATCTCCACCTCCCGAGCGGCGCGGCGCTCGGCGGCCTCGTGGATCATCGCGCACAGGAGCGAGAGGGCATCGGCGCTTACGTTCCGTTCCACGATCAGCCGGTGGACTTCTCCGCCCGACACGAAGGTGACGACATCGCTCGCGGTGTGCTGGAAGTGGAGGTCGCTGACGACGGCCAGCATCGCCGGAAGATACTATTCACCCCGTGCGCTCGTCCTCTCACCTTCCCGCCTGGCGCTTGGTAATGGCCCAGGCTTGGAGGCCAATGCGGCGCATGCGGGTGCTGCTGGTGACGCTGGCCTTCTGCTGCGGCCGGACCGAGCCGCTCGCTGGCCCGCCCGCAGCCGCCACCTCGGGGCCGACCAACCCTGCGGCCGTGAAGGATGCCGGTGCCGCCCCGGGGCCGGGGTGCCGGCGAGCGGCGCCGCCCGATGGCGGGTGTCGCGACGCCTCCGTCGCAGTCGCGACGATGCAGTCGTGCTCGTTCGAGGTCCTGGCCGGGTTCGAAGTCGACGCTGAAGCGTTCATCGAGGCAGACGCAGGCTGCGGGCGGGTGCTGGCCCTCAAGCGCTGGGGAGGTGGCCACCTGTTGGCGTACTGCGACTCCACTTCCCTCGGCACGCTGTGGCGCGCGGCACCCATCGACCGCTACCTGGCACAGCGCGAGCGGCCCCGGATCGCATCAATCGGCGACGGCTTCCCGTGCAACCCGGACGGCTCGAAGTTCGGGTATCCGATCCTGCCTGCAACGATCACCTATCTGGGCGAGGACTTGCCGGACCGTTATCGCGCGGACGCCGGGGCGCTCGCGACGGACTGGGACGCAATCGTCTTCTGCGGAGCGCGCCGATCGATATGGAACGCCAAGCTGGCCGACACTTCGGCAGAGCTGAGCGCGTACGTCATCGAGCACGGCGCCGGCTTGGCGGTCGTGCTCGATTACTACCTCAGCGGCGCCGACCCGGATTTCCAGCTCGCCGATCGCCTGCTCGGTCCAGCCGGCCTTCGACTGGAGCGCGTCTCCCTTGGCTACGACACTGCCCGCCTGGAGAGCTGTGTGCCCGACTGGCCACCGTAGCCGCAGCGAGCCTGGCGCCCGATGCCCGGTCCGACGTGCCGCACCCGGACTAGACACGCGCCCCGCGCTCAGCGCAGGGAGATCCGCCTCCGGGCCTGGCGCTTTCCAGGGCCCTCGAGGAGCGGCAGCGGGTCCACCGGCAGCCCACCCTTGCGCACCTCGAAGTGGAGGTGCGGCCCCGAGGTGCGGCCGGACTCTCCGACGGTGGCGATCACCTGCTCGCGGCGGACCTGCTGGCCGGCCTTCACCCGGAGGTCCTTGTTGTGGGCGTAGAGCGTCACCAACCCGATCGGGTGCTCGATGATCGCGATGAGGCCGTAGCCTCGCTGCTCCCCCGCGAAGAGGACGGTGCCCTCCGCCGCGGTCCTCACCGGCGTGCCCAGCGGCGCGGCGAGGTCGATGCCGTCGTGCGGCTCCCTGCCCTTCTTCCCGAATCGGCCGTAGAGCACTCCGCGGAGCGGCCAGTCCAGCGCGGCCCCGCCACGGGAGCCCGACTCGGCCGAGGCTTTCGGCGGATTCGCCCCTCTGCGGACCGGCCGAACCGGCACCCACAGCAGGCGCCCGGCCGTCAGTCTCCGGGGATCGGCGATGCCGTTCGCCTCGGCCAGCTCCTCAGCCGAGATGCCGTGGATCCGGGCGATGGCGTAGAGCGACTCGCCCTTCTCCACCCGGTGCTGCCGGCCTCCCTCCATCGGCGCGGTGACGAGCTCCGGCTCCTGGTGCGGGAAAGGCGCCTCTGCTCGGACCAGCGCGGATGGCCCGGCGCACCCGAGCGCTCCGCCGAACACGGTGCCAGCGAGCAGTGCGGGCCGAAGCAGCATCCGGCGACATGTTGCATCAGCCCCGTGTCGCCTCAACTTCTTGGCCGGACCGCCCGCTCGACGGGCCCCGGCGGCCGGGAACGGCTCCTCCCCGATGCGCGCGTGTCTAGACGGCGGTGAACCCCGGAAGCCGCAGCTCGCGCAGTGCCGGCACCGAGGCGCCATCGGTCAGATCGAGCTGGAGCGGCGTCACCGAGATGAGCCTGTCCTTTAGCACCGCGTTGCAATCACTCCCCGGGACGTCCTCGTGGCGGTACTCGGTGCCGCCGATCCAGTAGTACTTGCGGCCGCGAGGATCGACGTTCTCCACCACGTCGTAGCCCCAGGTGTGCTTGCCCAGCCGAGTGATCGCGTAGCCCTTGGGCTCCTCATCGCCGGGAACGTTGACGTTGAGCAAAAGGCGCGAGGGTGCCAGCGCGAGCACCGCCTCCGCGAGCGCTCCGGCAAACCGTGCGGCATGGGTGAAGTCGAACTGCCTCCGGGAGACCAGGGAGAACGCGATCGACGGCACCCCGAGGATGGAGGCCTCCATCGCCGCGGCCACCGTCCCCGAGTAGGTGACGTCATCGGCGAGGTTGGCGCCGTGGTTGATCCCCGACACCATCAGCGATGGCTTCCTGTCTTTGAGCAGGTGGTTGATCGCCAGGTACGAGCAGTCCGAAGGCGTGCCGTCCACCGTGAACCAGCGCTCGCGGACTTTCTTGATCCGCAGCGGCCGATGGAGCGAGAGCGCGTGGGAGGCGGCGCTCTGCTCGGCCTCCGGCGCCACCACCCACACCTCGCCGAGCGGCGCCATCGTTTCCGCCAGGCACCTCAGCCCTTCGGCGATCACCCCGTCATCGTTCGAAACGAGGATTCGCATTTGATCGCCCCTCGCCCCGCGTAGCGGGACGCCGGCCCGAGCTGCTCCTCGATGCGGAGGAGCTGGTTGTACTTGGCCACCCGGTCGCTGCGCGAGGCCGAGCCGGTCTTGATCAGCCCGCAATCCAGCGCCACCGCCAGGTCGGCGATGGTGGTGTCCTCGGTCTCTCCCGAGCGATGGCTGATCACCGAGGTGAAGCCGGCGCGGTGGGCCATCCGCACCGCGTCCATCGTCTCGGTGAGGGTGCCGATCTGGTTCACCTTCACCAGGATGGAGTTGGTGATGCCCTCCCTGATGCCGCGGCCCAGCCTCTCCACGTTGGTGACGAACAAGTCGTCACCCACGAGCTGCAGCCGCCCGCCCAGCGCGTCGGTGAGCCGCTTCCAGCCCTCCCAGTCGTCCTCCGCCATCCCGTCCTCGATCGACACCAGGGGGTAGCTCTGGGCCCAGCGGGTGTAGAGGTCGACCAGTCCGGAGGCCTCGTACTCTTTGCCCTCCCCCTTGAACCGGTAGCGGCGCGACTTCTTGTCGTACAGCGCGCTCGGCGCCACGTCGAGCGCGAGGGCGATCTGCTCGCCCGCCTTGAACCCCGCGGCGGCGATCGCCTCCATGATCAGCTTGAGCGCGTCCTCGTTCGCGGCGAGGTCAGGCGCGTACCCTCCTTCGTCGCCGACGCCGGTGGAGAGCTTCCGCTCCTTGAGGATCTTCTTGAGCGAATGGAAGACCTCCGCGCCCCAGCGGAGGCCCTCGGCGAACGAGGGAGCGCCCCAGGGGAGCACCATGAACTCCTGCACGTCGACCCGGGTGTCGGCGTGGGCTCCTCCGTTGAGGATGTTCATCATCGGCACCGGAAGAGTGCGCGCCTGCGCCCCGCCCAGGTACCGGTAGAGCGGCAGGCCGAAGGCGGCCGCCGCGGCGCGCGCGGTGGCCAAGGACACCGAAAGGATGGCGTTCGCGCCCAGCTTGCCCTTGTTGGGGGTCCCGTCCAGCTCGAGCATCCGCCGGTCGACCTCGACCTGGGCCGCGCCGTCCATCCCCAAGAGGGCGGGGGCGATCTGCTCCACCACGTGGGCGACCGCCTTGCGAACTCCCTTGCCGAGGTAGCGGCCCTTCTCCTGGTCCCTCAGCTCGAGTGCCTCGTGCTCGCCCGTCGAGGCGCCCGACGGCACGGCGGCACGCCCCTGGGCTCCGCTCTCCAGGGTGACTTCTGCCTCGACGGTGGGGTTGCCGCGCGAGTCGAGGATCTCGCGGGCGTGGACGTGGACGATCTCGGTCATGGCGGTGGGCGTTCTAGCGGCCGCCTCAGGCGGCCGCAAGCTTCCCGGGCGGGATCACGCTGCTACAGTGAGGCGCGTGAAGTTGGCGATCGTCCTCTCGGACCTGCACATCGGGAGCGGGCACACCAAGGGCCAGCTCAACTTCTACGACGACTTCCGTGAGGACGCGCGGCTCGAGCAGCTCCTGTCGCACTACACCGCCGGGCGGAACCAGGACGCCGAGGTGCACCTGTTGCTCAACGGCGACGTGTTCGACCTGCTCAAGGTCTCGGTGAACGGGAAGTTCCCCGACGCGATCACCGAGCGGCTGGCGCTGATGAAGCTCGAGCAGTGCCTCAAGGGACACCCCAGGGCGGTCAAGGCGATCGGCTCGGTCTTGGCGAACCCGAAGAACCGCATCACCTACCAGGCGGGCAACCACGACATGGAGGTGCTCTTCCCCGGCGTGCAGCGAATGCTCTGCCGCGCGCTGACCGGAGAGGAGACGCACCAAAGGCTTATGTTCGTGAGCGAAGCGCCGTTCTTCGAGATCGAGGACGGCATCCAGCTCCATCACGGGCACCAGTTCGAGGCGCTGCACGCGATGGACTTCCAGAAGCCCTTCCTCACCCGTGGGCACCGCGAGCCGATCCTCAACTTGCCCTGGGGGAGCCTGTTCATGCTGCACGTGGTGAACAAGCTGCTCGGGGAGCGCCCCTATCTGGACAAGGTGATGCCCTTCTGGCCGCTGTTCGTGGGTGGGCTCTTCTTCGACACCGCCTTCACCCTGAAGATGCTCGGGGTGACGGCGGTGGCCTACACCAAGGCGCGCCTCAACCCGATGTGGTGGGAGAAGCGGCCCTTCGACAAGCTCTCGCGCTTCCTCCGCAGCGAGGTGAATTTCTTCGAATCGCTGGACCACTTCGCCCGGCGGATCCTCTCCAGCCCGAAGGTGAACGCGGTCTTCATGGGCCACACTCACGCGGAGATGGTGCGCACCTACCCGCGAGGGAAGATCTACGTGAACACCGGGAGCTGGATGCCGATGCTCTCCTTGCACCTCCCGCACCTCGGCCTGAACCGCGGGCTGCACTTCGGCCTGATCCGCTGGGAGGACTCGGGCCCCCCTCGGGTGGCCCTGATGCGGTGGCACGGCACCCGCGCGCTCTCCGAGGAAGTCATCAGCTGATCCTTGCGAGACAGACTCGTAATGGTCGAGATCCAAGACGTTGTCGCAGAGGTGGTCGTGGTCGTGGTCGTGGTCGGCGAAGTGAACGTGGTCGCCGTCGCCGTCCACGTCAACGCTCGCGTCCACGAAATGATCCTCGACCAAGGCAAGATCACTTAGAGTGCCCGCGGATGCCGCCCCCTCCACGGAAGAAGGGCCCGAGGACCGTCGACCCGGCGGCCGTCCGCAGCCGGAGCCGCGGGGCGCTCCTCGGGCTCGCGGTGGGCGACGCGCTCGGCACTACCCTCGAGTTCAAGCGACTCCCCGCCGCGCCCTTCCCCAAGCTGACCGAGGGGACGCACACCGAGATTCGGGGCGGCGGCCCCTTCGACCTCAAGAAGGGCCAGGTCACCGACGACACCCAGATGGCCTGCTGCCTCGCCGCCGGCCTCCGGGCCCTCGGCCGCCTTGACCCGGGCGAGACGGCCCGCCGCTACACCGCCTGGATGCCCCACGCCTTCGACGTCGGCAACCAGATCAAGGCCGTGATCGAGGCCTGGCAGGCGGGCACCTCCTACGAGCTCGCCGCTCGCGAGGTGTGGCTGCACAGCGGAAAGCAGGCGGCCGGCAACGGCTCGCTGATGCGCACCGCTCCGATCGGGGTGTTCTTCTCCAAGGACTCCGCGGCGCGGGTGAAGGCCTCGATCGAGGACTCCGCCCTCACCCACTTCGATCCTCGCTGCCAGCTCGCCTGCGTCGCGCTCAACGGCTCGATCGCCGCGGCGATCCAGTCGGTGGATCCACCCAAGCCCCGGGCGCTGGTGGCGGCCGCCTCGACCGGCTTGTCCGTCGGGGGCGCCGGACTGGGCCCCAGCTTCAGCGAGAACGTCGCCGCGGTGCGGGACGCCACCGAAAACCTCCGCAAAGACTTGGCCGCCGCCGCGAACGACGATCCGTTCCTGTACGGGCCGGAGCTGCACCTCCACACCATGCAAGGCTTCGTCCGGGTGGCCTTCCGCCTCGCCTACTGGGAGCTGCTCCACGCCCCCTCCTTCGAGGCCGCGCTGATCGACGTCGTCAATCGCGGAGGCGACGCCGACACCAACGGCGCCATCGCCGGGGCGCTCCTCGGCGCCGCCTACGGCGAGGAGGCGATCCCCGAGCGATGGAGGACCGCGGTCCTCGAAGCGCTGGGCACCTCTCGAGGGCCGCTGGCGGACCTGTACCACCCCAGGGTCCTCCTCACCCTGGTCGAGTCGTAACCAGGCGGTTTCCCCGCCAAGCCCCTTCGGCTATCCTCCGCCGCCTCGCGAAACCAAAAACCAGGGAGTCCGCCATGGGCCTGTTCGACGGGAAGGTCGTCATCATCACCGGGGCTGGCGCGGGAATCGGCCGCTCGCACGCGCTCGCCTTCGCCAAGGAGGGCGCCAAGGTCGTGGTCAACGACCTCGGCGGCGATCGCCACGGCGGCGGCAAGGGCAGCGAGGCCGCCGACAAGGTGGTGGCGGAGATCAAGGCCGCTGGCGGCGAGGCGGTCGCCAACTACGAGACCGTCGCCACTCGCGAAGGAGCGGACGGCATCCTGTGGACCGCGCTCTCCAAGTACGGAAAGGTCGACGTCCTCGTCAACAACGCGGGGGTGCTCCGCGACCGCTCCTTCCTCAACATGAGCGAGTCGGACTGGAACATCGTCCAGGAGGTCCACCTTCGGGGCACCTTCTACTGCTCCCAGGCAGTCGGCCGGCAGCTCAAGGTGCAGGGCAAGGGCGGGCGCATCGTCAACACCACCTCGCTCTCGGGCCTGCTCGGCAACTTCGGCCAAGGCAACTACTCGGCGGCCAAGGCCGGTATCTACGGGCTCACCCGCACCCTGGCGATCGAGTTCGCCAAGATGAACGTCACGGTCAACGCCGTCGCCCCGGTCGCCCTCACCCGCATGACCGAGGATCTGCCCATGCTCAAGGGCATGTCTCCGGATCAGCTCGGCCCGCAGTTCATCAGCCCGGCCGTCCTCTTCCTCGCCTCCGACTTGGCGGGCGACCTCACCGGCCAGATCGTCGGCGTGCAGGGCCCGAAGATCTTCCTCTACCGGATGGAGCAGACCGACGGGGTAGACAAGGACCCGGCCAAAGGGCTGTGGACCCCCCAGGAGATCCGGGAGGCGTGGGGGAAGCTCTCCAGCTAGACCGACATGTCGATGATCACCACCCCGCGCTCGGGGTGGTCTTCATCGTCTTCCCCACTGTCGTCCGAGCGCCTCTTCGGCCGGTCCTCTGGCACAGGGACGGGAATCTCCAGGACCGGGCGCTCCCGCTCCTGGCGCAGGCGCTCTCGCCGCTTGATCTCCTCGATGATGAAGGCATCGAGCATCGCGACTCCGTGTCCCTTCGAAGGTGCGCACCCCGTTGTACGCCCGACAACCGACCCGGATTCCCTCAGTCGTTCCGCTGCAATCCCGGTACCCGTCCGCCCCGAGGTCCGCCCGTCCGCAACTTCAATGGCTTACCGGCGCGCCTCCAAATCGACCCCTGACTGATCCGTCGTTGGCCCGATTCTAATCCAGTGGCTCGCGCCCGCAAGGCGGGTGGAAGGCCACCCGTCCCAAGTGTCCTGAACCAAGACTGCCGCCCGCGCACGCGCCTGACCGGCCGACTGCCACTTCTCGCGTGGTTGCGAGAGCTTCGGCGATGTCGGCGGGGAGGCTTGACCCGAGCACACCACCTCGTTTCAGCGCGGCTTTTTGCCGTGACGCAGCGCGGTCACCCGCGCTCGGTCGCTCCTCGGCGGGCGACGCAATTCAAGCGTTCGCCGGACGCAGAAGCTGCGCGACCGACTCGGGGATCCGCCGCGGCCGCCCGGCCCGGTCGAGGCAGGCGTGGAGCGTTTTCCCCTCGCACAAGAGCTGCTCCTCTCCCTTGCGGCGGATCTGGTAGCCGAAGGCGATTGACGCCCTGCGAAGCTCCAGCACCAAGGTGCGCACCAGCAGCAGGTCGTCGTACCGGGCCGGGGCGCGGTAGCTGCACGAGGCCTCCACTACCGGCAGCATGAAGCCCTGGCACTCAAGCTCGCGGTAGCTACCTCCCATCGCGCGGAACAGCTCGCTTCGGCCAAGCTCGAAGTAACGGAGGTAGTTGGCGTAGTAGACGACGCCCATCTGATCGGTATCGCCGTAGATGACGCGCAGCTGGGCCTCGACCATCGGGCGGGCGACCGTAGCACAGCGACTCGGTCGTGCGCGGGCGAAGGAACGGCCGGGACGGCCACGGGTGCGAATCCGAAGAAGCCCGTTGCACATCCGCCGCGGGCGAGGAGGATACGCGCCATGCCAAATCGTTGGGCGCTCCTCGCCCTACTCGCCAGCGCCACTGCGCCCGCCAAACCGCCTCGGCTCACCGTGCTCATCAGCGTCGATGCGATGGGCAGCGACGTCTTCTTGCGCGCCAGGCCGCGAATGAAGGCCGGCCTCGCCCAGCTCGCCGCGCAGGGCGCCTTCTTCCCCACGGTGCGTTACCAGTTCGCCGAGGCAGTGACCGCCGCCGGCCACGCCACGCTCTCCACCGGCGCCAACCCTTGGCGGCACGGGATCGTCTCCAACCGGGTGTTCAGCCGCGCCTCCGGAAAGGAGGAGCCCATCCTCTTCGACCCGAGCCACCCGGTCTTGGAGGCGCCGCTGGGAAGCGACGACGTCTCGCCGGTGAATCTGATGGCGGAGACGCTCGCCGACCGGCTGCGCCTGTCGACCCACCAGAAGGGCAAGGTGGTCGCCATCTCCGCCAAGGCGCGGTCGGCCATCACCATGGGCGGGCGGCTCGGGCAGGCGTGGTGGTTCAACGAGACGGTCGGCAAGTTCGTCACCGGGACCTACTACGCCAAGGAGTTCCCCGGCTGGATGAAGGCCTTCAACGACCGCAAGCTGCCGGAGAGCTACCACGGCAAGGAGTGGAGCCTCCTCTCGCCGGCGAAGGAGTACTCGGGAGAAGACGATCGCCCCTTCGAGTCCGACTGGTACGCGCTGGGGCGAGCCTTCCCCCATCCGTTGAGCGGGGGCCTGCCAAGCCCCGGCCCGCAGTCGTTCGCCGCGCTCGCCTCCTCGCCCTTCATGAACGACATCCTGGTGCAGCTCGCCAAGGCGGCCCTCGAGGGCGAACAGCTTGGGAAGGACGAAGTGCCCGACCTGCTCGCGGTGAGCTTCAGCGCGACCGATCGCATCTACCACCTGTATGGGCCCTACTCCTGGGAGATGCAGGACGCGATGCTCCGGCTGGACAAGGCCGTGGGCGAGCTGTTGGCCGCGGCGGACAAGGCGGCGGGAGGCCGTGCAAATCTAATGGTCGCAGTTTCGGCCGACCACGGCGGCGCGGCCATCCCCGAGGAGTGGCTCGCCTCGGGAATCGAGGCCGCCCGGGTGCACCCGGCGGATCTCCAGCGCGGCTTGGACAAGGAGCTTCAGCCCAGGTTCGGGGCGGATCTCGTCCTGGGAGTCGAGGAGGTCGACGTCTACCTGAATGGGAAGGCGCTCGCCGAACGGAAGCTGGACGGCGCGGCGGTGAGGCGGGCGGCGGCGAAGTGGCTCCAGGCGCAGCCGGGAGTGGCGCTGGCGGCGGCCCGCGACGACCTCTTCGCCTGCCAGACGGAGCCGGGCCTGCTCGAATACCTAAAGGTGGGCTTCTATCCCGAGCGGAGCGGCGACGTGCTCTTCATGCTCAAGCCGTTCCACGTCCTCACCGAGGAGCAGACCGGCACCTCGCACGGGACGGCCTACGCCTACGACAGCCAGGTGCCGTTCATCCTCGCCGGCAAGGGGGTCAAGCCGGGCGTCTATCGCCAGCAGATCAGCGCGGTCGACGTGGCGCCGACCCTGGCGGCGGCGCTGGAGATCGGCCTCCCGGCGATGGCCGAGGGGAGCATCCGGGCCGAGGCGCTGAAGTAGGGCTCGGCGCTCGGTCGACGGTGTGCTCGATCACGACGGCAGGCGGGCGAGCGCCTCGATGGACGCGCGCAGATGCTCCTTGAGCGCGTCGAAGCTCGCCATCACCGAAGGATGCACGCGGCCGATCCGGGCCCGATGTTCCTCGAGCCTTTTCCAGTCGAGCTCCACGAGATAGGCGTGCCGGAAGAAGTGCCGGAAGGAAAGGAGCTGGGCGAGCTCGGAATAGGCCGCGGGATTCAGCAGCTCCGGCCGCACGTCGGCAATCGGGTGGGCAGCCTGCCGGAGCAGCTCCTCGTGCGAGCGTGGACCCGACGGCACCGTTCCATCGATCGCGCGCGCGACCCGCTCGAGCGCCGACTCGAGGGCGGTGTAGTACTGGTGCAGGTCGACCGCCAGCACGGCCCGGGCGCCCCGGTCGATCTGTGGGTCCGAGGCCAGCCCCGGGTCGGCACTGACGTTCGCGGCCAGCCGCTCCAAGGCGGCCAGGTCGATCTCCAGGTCGCCGAGCAGGTTGCGCAGGGCGGCTTGGGTCTGCTCCGCCGGGCTCATCCCTTCGCCTCGTACACCAGCAGGCCGTGATCCACGATGCGGCGCCGGAACGCCTCGGAAAGCTCGCCGAGGTCGAGCACGTCCACGGGCAACGGCAACGCCAGCATGAGCTCGGCAGCAAGTGCACTGCGCTGTTCGTCCGGGGCTCCCTCGACGGCAAGATCGATGTCCGAGCCGTCATGCGTGTCGCCCCAGGCGAGAGACCCGAACAAGTAGACGCGTCGGGCGCCGTGCCTGGCGGCGATGGCGGGTACTTCTCGGGCGATCGCCTGCTTGGCGTGCTCCATCGCGCTCTGATGGCGGCGGAGCTTCTCCTCCACCCTCCGCAGGAGCGTCCGCGCCGTCTGTTCGGGAGTCACCGGCTGCATCGACTCGGAATTATCCACGGTTCCCGGAGGTCCGCCACCGCCCCCACCCACCCGGCCTCGCCAGTGGGCACCGCCAGAGCTCGGGTCAAGGCTTGGTGGCGCGATCGAGCGCGCGCCCCACGTCCTCGAGCACCTTCTCCCCACGGCGCTTCACCCCCTCCAAGAGCTCGCCGTCACCGTGCAAGGGCTGCTCGGGCCGGCCAGAAGCTCTGGGCGGAGCTGGCAGGCCGCGGAGGACGGAAGTCTCTTCGCCCTCGAACACGAGCACCCGGCCGCCCTGGCCGCGCACCTCCACCTTGCCTCGGGCAACTGCGACGTGTTCCTCGCCGCCGGCCCGCCGCTCCACCGTGAAGACGGTGCCGAGGACCACCACCTGCGCATCCCCTGCGTGGACCTCGAAGCCGCCGCGCTCCCGCTCCACGCTGAAGCGCGCCCTGCCGCGCAGAAGTTCGGCCCGCCTCCCGCCCGCGCCGAAGCGGAGGGACGCGCCCTCGTAGAGCGCGACCTGGTGGCCGGACTGCAGCGAGACCGGCGAGTCGCCGCGTACCGCCTCGAGCAGCTCGCCCTCGCGCACCACTTGGTGCACCACCGCGGGCCTCCCTCCCACGAGGAGCGAGCCGCCCTGAGCCACTTCGCCCACCTCGGAGGGCGAGGCGAAATAGAGAATCGCGAGAAGGCCGACGGCCGCCGCGCCCGCGGGGATGAGCCACAACCCCAGCCGCGGACCGAGGACTCCGTACCTGCGCCCGAGGCTACCCTCGAAGGAGGCGCGCGCGGCTAACCTTTCCATCTCCCCGGCGCCAGCCGCGTCCGGGCCTCCTCTGGTGAGCCGGAGCAGCGAGACGCCCTCGTCGTAATAGGAGCGGCACTCCGCGCACCGCATGAGGTGCCGCCGCACGCGCTCGCCCAGCGCCGGCCAGAGCGCGCCGGCCAGGTACCAGTCGATCAGCGGACGGTAGAGCCTCACCGCGCGCTCCTCCCCAGGTGCTCGAGGAGCGGCCGATGCCGCCTGAGGCGCCCGAGCAGTACCTTCTTGAGATATTTCGCCCGGAGCCGGCCCAGCCCGAGGGAATCCCGCGCCTCGTCGAAGTCCTTTCCCTCCACGAAGACGGCCCGGAAGAAGGAGCGGTGGGCGGGCTTTAGCCTCTCTTCGAAGCGCGCGAGCAGTTCTTGAAGCTGGGCCGAGGCCACCTCCTGCTCGGGGCTCGGCCCGTCCTTGGCCTCGGCCTCGTCCGGCTCGGGCAGCTCGACTTCCCGGCTGCGCGCCCGTAGGAGGTCGATCATCCTCCGCCTTGCCAGCGTGGCGGCGAACGGCCAGAGCGACTCGGCCCGGAGCGGATCGATCGCCTCGCGCTGCCGATAAAGCTGCAGGAAGACCTCCTGGATGGCCTCCTCTTGGTCGAAGGGGCTGTGGAAGTACCGCATGGCCATGCTCCGGATCCGGGGCAGGAAGACCTGCACCACCTCCGCGAAGGGGGCGGCCTCCCCCGCGCGCAGGGCCCTCACGAGCTCGGCGTCGAATTCGGCCACCCTCCAACACTACGAGGGGCGTGCTCGGGCGGGAGAAAAATATTTTCCCGCCGCCCGCGACGCCGCGTATATGCCCGCGATCCAGCTGGGAGGTCCGACATGAGATTCGCCTGCGCCGCAATCGCCGCCGCGCTGCTCGGGCTGGCCTGCGGTCAGAAGCCTCAGGGGGCGCGATGCCCGTGCCCCAACTCCTACGACTTCGTCTGCGGCAGGAACGGGCGCACCTACCAGAACATCTGCCTGTTGGACTGCGACGGGGTCGAGCTGGACAGGAGGGGTGCCTGCGTCCCGGGGGCCTGCAGCTGCCCCGAGACCACCAACACCGTCTGCGGCAAGGACGGGTGGACCTACCTCAACGAGTGCAAGATGCGCTGCGCGGGAGTGGAGCTGGCCAAGAATGGGAGCTGCAACCCCGAGGCCTGCGGTTGCCCGAACGACTACGCTCCGGTGTGCAGCACCGGCGGGGCCACCTACCAGAACCAGTGCAAGCTGGATTGCGTGGGCGCGGACAAGTCGCGCGAGGGGGCTTGCGGCTCGGTCACCTTCACGGCGGGCAACTGCGGCTGCGGCGACTTCTACGCTCCGGTGTGCGGGTCCAACGGGGTCACCTACCTGAACGAATGCCACCGCACCTGCGCCGGGGTCGGCCCGGGAGGAAGCTGCGGCAGCTTCGGAGGCTGCGGCTGCTCCACGGGGTATTCGCCGGTGTGCGGGACCAACGGAGTCACCTACCAGAACGACTGCCAGCGCGCCTGCGCGGGCGCGCCGCTCGCGTATGCCGGCCCTTGCCGTCCCCAGGGATGCGTGTGCAGCACCGGCTACGCAGAGGTCTGCTCCACCGCCAACGTCACCTTCGCCAACGAGTGCTTCATGGCGTGCGCCGGCCAGACCCGCCAGTACTACGGCTTCTGCTCATCGCGGGCCGGCTGTGGATACTGCGGCACCGCGGGCGAGCCGGAGTGCGGCCTCGACGGGATCACCTATCGCAACGCCTGCCAGCGGAAGTGCGTGGGCGTCGGCGAGGCCTACAAGGGAAGCTGCACCAAGTGCGGCTGCGACTTCTCGTATAGCCCTGTCTGCGGGGATGACGGCCGCACGTACATCAACGACTGCCACCGGAGCTGCAAGGGCACCGGCTACGCCCATGCGGGGCCCTGCTGAAAAAGGAAGGTGACGACATGAAGCAAAGCTGGATGATCGCCTTCGCCCTCGCCGCCGCACTCGCAACCGAGGCGAGCGCCCAAACGGAGACCTCCAGGCGGTTCCGCGGCCGCGTCGGCCTGTTCGGCGGGGTCGCGATGCAAAAGACGGATCTCGAGCTGGCCGCCGGCTACGACTTCATGCCGGTGGGAGAGAGGCTGCGGCTGGTGGGAGATCTCACCCTGGGCCTGCGCACCACCGAAATCACCCTGGAGCCGATGGCCGGGGTGCGGCTGCCGCTCCCGCTGAGGAACACGCCCAAGCTGGAGCTGTACCTGGCCGGGCTGGCGGGGTTCAACCTCACCTTCCTCCGCGGGAGCACCGCCTTGGCCGTGCCCTTCCGCGTGGCGTCCGGAGTGGCCTACGAGCTTCGGCCGGGCCTCGGCCTGGGCTGCGAGCTATCCGTAGAGGTGGGGCCGCTGATGGCGCCGTTCGCCGACGCCTACGCCGCCATCCACTTCGGGGCAATGCTCGCCTTTGACATCTGAGGACGCTGGTGCAACCCGAGCCAGGCCCCAAGGGCGTGGATCTTTCCTTTAGCCGGACGCAGGCGACGGGGGCCGTCACCGAGCAGGTGCCGGTGGATCCTCCAGAGGCCGCGCAGGGGGCCCAGCCGGCACCGGGGGCTCCGGCCAGCACCGGAGAGCTCACCCGCCTCGCTCTCGGGAGGTGGCGCTCCTCGCTGGCTCGCCGCGCGAGGGGGGTGGGCTGAGCTTCGTGCGAGGTGGCCCGACGCGGGGCGGCGCGATGGAGGAGAACCTCCCCTCGCTCGCGGACCATCGCCGCCGCCGCGGCGGTGTTGCTGGTGGCGATTGCCGCCACCCCTGCGCTGTTTGGGAAGAAATCCGCGGCGCCCCCGCCCGCTCAACCCTCTGGCGGCTCTGCTTCTCGGACGGATGTGATCTCTGCGCTGCTGGCAGCGCGCGAATCCGCCCTGCGCAACCCGTCCGATGCCGAGGCGCTGTTCGCGTTGGCCCAGCGCGCCATCGACGCCCACGAGCCGGGCGAGGCGCTGGGGGCGCTGGAAAAAGCAGCGCAGCTCTCCCCGCACATCGCAGAAGACGACGCTTTCGCTCGTGCGGTGGTGCGAGCGGCTGCCTCCCCGGAGACCCAGGGGTGGAGCAAGTCGAGCCTGCCTGCCGCTGCCCCCGGTGCGCCCGTGGCACCCGGGCGCAAAGAGACTTGTAGATAGATGCGGGTGCGCCCTCAGAGTCAGATGTCCGCCGGAAAGTCTCGGTTCACGGGCAACACCCTCCGGCATTCGGGGTGGAGTTGGTGGCGCCGAAACATTGGTTACAGGTTGTTCCGTCTTGGAAGAAGCCGCAACTGTTGCAGGCATTGGTGTTGCACAGGTCTCTGCAGGTGCCACCGCAGCACTCATAGCGATCGACGTCGGGCCAGCAGTTGGTCGCGGCGAAACAACCTCCGCAGTGTTGGTTGTCTCTATTCGTATTGGCTTCGCACCCATCTGAGTTCATGTTGCCGTTGCAGTCGTCCCAAGGCGCGTTGCAGACGTATTCGCACGACCCGGTGCCGGTGCACGCGTTCGACGCGTTCGGCTTGCTGGGGCAGGTCTGGCCAACGCAGCTGCCCGAGCCGTTGCACCGGTCTGGGTTGGTGCACCCATTCCCGTCGTTGCATGCGCGCGTGTTGGTGCTGTTGACCACGCTGCAGCCGCCGAGGCCATCGCAGGTGACGGAGTCCTGACACTGGTTGGGAGCCGGGCAGGTGTAGGCCGTCCCGGCGCATGTGCCCGAGCCGTTGCAACGATCGGTGTGGGAGCAGGCGTTGCTGTCGTTGCACACCCTGGTGGTGGGGCTGTTGACCGCGGTGCAGCCGCCGAGGCCGTTGCACGTCACGGAATCCTGGCACTGGTTGGGAGCGGGGCAAGTATAGGAGGTGCCGCTGCAAGAGCCGGCGCCGTTGCACCGGTCGGTGTGCGTGCACGCAGAGCCGTCATTGCAGACCCTGGTGTTCGGGCTGTTGATCACGGTGCAGCCGCCGAGGCCGTTGCACGTCACGGAATCCTGGCACTGGTTTGCCGCTGGGCAGCTGTAAGCGGTTCCGGCGCAGACGCCGCTGCCATTGCACCGGTCGGTGTGGGTGCAGGAGTTGCTGTCATTGCAGGCCCTCGTGGTTGGGCTGTTCACGGCGATGCACCCGCCGTCCCCATCGCAGCTGATGGAGTCCTGGCACTGGTTTGGCGCCGGGCATCCGTACGCCGTTCCGGTGCAGCCTCCGGTGCCATCGCACCGATCGGTACGGGAGCAGGCAGTGCCATCGTTGCAGGCGCGCGTAGTGGGGCTGTTGACGGCGATGCACCCGCCATCCCCATCGCAATTCACGGCGTCCTCGCACTGAGTCGGCGCGCGGCACGAGTAGGCCGCCCCCAGGCAGCCGCCGTCGCCGTTGCAGCGGTCGGTGTAGGTGCAGGCGATGCCGTCGTCGCAACTTCGGCTGGCCGGACTGTTGGTGACGGCGCACCCGCCGTCCCCGGTGCACGCCGAGGTGTCCTGGCACTGGTTGGGAGCGCAGCTATATGCGGTCCCCGAGCAACCGCCGTCGCTGGCACACCTGTCCGCGTACGTGCATGGCTTGTTGTCGTCGCACGGCCCGGCGTCCAGATTCAGCGGGTAGCTGCACGTTCCGGCGTTGCAGGTGCCCGGCCCGATCAAGCACACGTTCGGCGGATTGTTGCAGGTGCAGCTGAGCGAGCGCGCGTTGCCACACCGGTCCGTCGTGGAGGTGGCGCCGCAACTACCGGCCGTGTTGCACAGGTCCGCGTCGGATTCAGGCGTGCACCCGCAGACGTTGAGCCCGCCATCGGGGCCCCCGCCACACGTCTTGGGAGGCGTGCAGGTTCCGCAGTCCACGTTGCGTGACTGGCCGCAGTTGTCGGCGGCGGTCAGCCGGCCGCAGTCCTTGCCGAGCCTCACGCACATCTCGGGGTCGCTCTCAGCGCAGCAGCCGCTAAAGCAGTTCCGTGGCGAAGCGCACGGGCCACAGCTCGCGAGGTCGCGCAGGGCGCCACACGAGTCGTTTGCCTTGAGGGGGCCGCAGGTCTTCCCGTACGAGGCGCAGAACTGGGAGTCCGTCTGGGCGCCGCAACCACACTTGCCCGGAGCGGCGGCGCCGCAGGTCAGGGGAGCAGTGCACGCCCCGCAATTGACGCTGCGGCCCACCCCGCATCTGTCCGTTCCGGAGATCGGCCCGCAATCTTTGCCCTCGCGCACGCAGAACTCGACGTCGGACTCCGGGGTGCAGCCGCACCGGTTGGGCTCGCCACCGCCGCCGCACGTCTTCGGGTCGACGCAGCTGCCGCAGGTCGAGACGTTGCGGAACTTTCCACAATTGTCCAGCGCGCTCATCTGTCCGCAATCCTTGTTGAGGCGCTGGCAGGAATCCTGGTCGGTCTCGGGCGCGCAGCCGCAGGTTTTGGCGGTTCCGCCTCCGCCACAGCTGGCCGGAGCCGTGCAGTCCTCGTCTCCGCAGCAGTTCCCGATGGCGCAGCGCCCCTCGCAGCACTTGGCGCCGCTGCCGCAGTCTCCATCGCCACCACAGGCGCGCCCGGTGCGCGTGTCCTGACAGAAACCCGGGCGGCGGGCGCAGTAGTCGTCCTCGGCGCCCCTGAAGTCCAAGCAGGCACAGAAGGACAGCGCCATGACGACGAGCCTGCCGGTCGAGCTACGGCGCCGCGCTCGCATCAGAACTCCCCCGAGAAAATCAGCGCGCCCGAGTCACCGGTGGCCACCACGGCGACACCTGCCGAGTTGGCCGACCCTTCCCCGAACAGCCACAGCCCTCCGGCAGCCAGCAGCGCGGCCACACCCGCGCCCGCGAGGCCCACCCCCACCGGCGCCAGCACCCGGCCCTGGGCCGCAATCGAGCGCATCTCGGCCTCGCTCCGAATGGTGTCGTCGAACGTCTTGAGGCGGTTGTAGTTCGACCAGGCCAGGCCATAGGCCACGCCGCCCAGCACCACCAGGCCAGCGCCGCCGAGCGCCGTGTACTTGGCGGTTCGCTTGAACCGCCCGGGAGGCCTGCGACCGGTGAGCGTGAATGAGACCTCGTCGGCGACCTCTTGAAGCCAGGAGAGCACCGCGGGCTCGTCGGAGAACTGACCCGAGTCGCTGCTCAGTTCTTGCGCGTTCTTGGCGAGGATGATCTTGAGCGTGACGGCGAAACCGCCACCCAGCTTGGCAACGGTGCCGGTGATGACCCCTTCCGCTCCGAGCGCCCCCGCCAGCTCGGCGATGCACGAGCTGCCGCCCTGGTCCGCGCAGCCCAGCATCTCCCGCTGCCGCTCAAGCCCGAGGAGCGTGACGATCTCGTTCTTGGTCGTGATCTTGACGCCGCCGTGCCGGATGACCTGCTGCGCGAAGTAGTCCGAGAAGAACTCGGCCTCTTTGTCCGAGACGTTGACCGCAGTGAATCCCGGCGACGCCAGGTGGAAGGGCGACGCCCCCAGGGAAGCAACGACGACGAGCGTGGCGAGCAAGACGTTTCCCCTCGCGGCGGCGAGATCTCGCGCCTGTCGCGCGCGGAGCTTGGCACACGAGCAAGCGCCCTGTCACGGGTGGCCGAAAGGTCCACCTCCGTCGAGGCAGGGTAGGCGAGCTCTCGGAGGAATCGTCAGCCCGTCGTAGGCCACCTGCACCTCGCAGCCGGCCAGTCCCAGCAGCTCCGCCAGGAGGTTGGCGGCGTCCTCGTTGTCGTCCACCACGAGCACCCGCTTGCCCTCGCCGGGCGGAGCGAGCGGGGGATCAGCGGTCTCGGGCGCGCCGCGTCGCGCTGGGAGCCGCACGGTGAGCTCGCTGCCCCGGCCCACCCCCTCGCTGTGCACGCCGACGCTTCCGCCGTGCAGGTCCACCAGCCGCCGCACGAGGTACAGGCCCACCCCCAGGCCACCCCTCGTGCGCTCGCGGGCGCCGTTCACCTGCACGAAGCCCAGGGTCGACCGACTGGGAGCGAGAAATCCATGTAGCAGGCGTCGGCGCAGCTGTGCGGGCAGGTGCCGGGAGCGCCCGCGCGCGCGAGGGCCGCCTCCATGGCTGGCGCGGCCACAGCGCAGGTGGAGGTGGAGCTGCCCGCGAGGCGGCCCCACACACACTCACGATGAGCCGGAGACCCGGCTCGCGAACGGCCATCAGCCCCGGGGGCCGGACGGCTCACCTCGCGGCCCGGCGAGCGGCAGCTCCACGGTGAAGGTCGATCCGACGCCGAGCTCACTCTGGACATCGATCGACCCACCCAGCGCGTCGACAATTTTCCGGACGATGAACAGCCCCAGGCCCAGTCCCCCGTATCGGCGGCTGGAAACCAGCCTCTCGAACGGCTGGAAGATACGAAGTTGATCCTCAGGCGAAATTCCGATGCCCTGGTCCTTCACCTCCAGGCGCGCCGTCTCTTCGGAAGGCGAGGCGGACACCTCCACCGGACGACCGGAGCCGAATTTGATCGCGTTAGAGACGAGGTTGGTGACGATCTGATCGACACGCCGCACATCCCAGCGGCCAATCAGCGGCCCCTCCAGCCGGGCGACAACGGCAACGCCCGCGCGATCTGCTTCGGCGTGCAAGCCGGCGATCGCTTCCGCGGCGGCCGCCGCCAGGTCCACGGGCTCGAGCCTGAGATCCATGCGGCCCGCCCGCAGCCGGGAGACGTCGAGCAGCTCCTCGATGAGCGCCGTGAGCCGCCGGGTCTGCCGCTCCAGGATCTCCAGCTTGCCTTGGATGTCTTCCCGCGACTGCTCCCCCGCCGGCCCGGCCGGGACACGGCGCTGCAGGGCCTGGATGGTGAGAAGCAAGGACGCGCAAGGGGTGCGCAGCTCGTGCGAGGCAATGGACAAGAACTCGTCGCGAGCCGCTACCGCGGCCCTCGCATCTTCAAGGAGGCGAGTGCGCTCCTGCTCGGCGGCCACCAGCTCCGAGATGTCTCTCAGAGCCGTGATCCGCGCCGCACGCCCCTTGTAGCGCACGGCCTTGCCTCGAACCTCCAGAGGCACCCTGGAGCCGTCCCTTCTGATGCCGGCTGCACGGTAGGCCTCTTCGCTGCCGCTGCGGATGCGCTCCTCGACCTCCTGCCGCGATTCCGGCGCCGCCAGGTCGAACGCGTGCTTGCCCACGAGCTCCCCCGCCGCGTACCCGAACATCTTGGCCAGCTGGTCATTCGCGTCCAAGATCAGCCCCCGGTCATGGAGGGCGATGCCCTCGAACGTGGCCTCGCTGAGGCGGCGGAACCTCTCCTCGCTCTCGCGGAGGTCCACCTCGGCGCGCCGGCGCACGGTGACGTCGAGCGCCATCAGCAGCGCCGCCATGATCTCTCCCCCCGGAGCACGGAGCGGGCCGAGCCTCAGCTCGTACCAGCGGGAGCCCCACGAGAGGTCCAGTGCGACCAGCTCTCCTGAAAAGGCTCTTCGCACGGCAGCCAGCAACGGGGTCGAGCGCTCGTCCGCCTGTAGCAATTCGGGGAAGCGCACTCCGGTGAGCTGGCCAGGGAGGAGATCCAGGGGTTGCAGGCCACCGCCGATGCAACCGCCGACGACGAGCTCCGGATCGACGATCGCGACGATCGCCGGGATCTGCCCGAGGATGAACGCCAGGTTCTCGCCGGCGAAGCCCAAAGCGGGCCTTTCGCCGGCAGGCCGCGGCAGCTCCGAGGAGCGCCCCGCCAGCCGGCGCACCGGACCGCCGCCCTCGCGCAGGCCGGACACCTCGGTGCGGAACCAGGCCTTCCTTCCTTCGGCTCCCAACAGCCGGTGGACAGCGGCGCGGGCCGTTCCATCCGCCGACACGGCCCGGCAGAGCGCCAGGGTGCCCTCGCGGTCGTCCGGGTGGACCAGCGACTCGACCGTGACGCGCTCAGCCAGGGCGGCGGTCGGCAAGACGCCCAGCCACCGAGCGAGATCTCCGCCCGCCGAAAGGAGGCACAGCCCCTCTGCCTCCGCCTCCCAATTGAAGACGGACGGTCCCGCGCCGCGACCGGCTGCCGCAGTGCCCATCGTGAGGTTCCCCACCCACCGAATAGTCCTGCGTATCATAGGGGCCGCCGCCCCATCGAGCCATAAGCCCCGAGACGTACGCGGCCCCGTTCGGCCCTCACACTCGCAGGAGGGCGTTGCGCAGCCCTCAAAGCGCAGCGGAGTCGATGGCGGCCCCTTGACTTCGCGCGGAGACCACAATTGGCCGATGCGGCGATCGCCGAATTCTCGCGACGCGACGGCGACGCCAGGCGAGGAAGGCAAGCGCTACCGCCGCCCAGCAGGCCACAGCACCCGAGCCACAGCCGCAGCCGGAGGTGGAGAGCCGAACTGGAGGACACTCCACCGCCACCTCGAACGCCTGCTCGAAGGCGCCGGCCGAGTTCTCCGCCCGGAGGACGATCCGCTGGGCTCCGAGCTGCTCGACTGTCGGAGTCCACGACAGCGCGCCCGATTCGGGGTCGATCGCCAGCCCATCGGGGGCCTCCGTCGCGCTCCAGCTGGCCGAGTGGAAGGCGTTGGCCACCGGCCCCTCCAACGCCGGCGAGTAGCGGTAAGCAGATAGGCACCGCGCCTCCGTCGCCGGCTCGGAGACGATGGCCGGAGGCCGGTCTCCTTCCGCCGACAGCGCGAGCACGGTGACGGTGTCCTTGCAACCCAGGCCCTTGGCGTCCTGCACCCGGAAGGTGGCGCGGTATTCGCCGGGGGCTTCGTAGGACCAGCGGATGACCGGCTCGCTGACGACTCCGCCCGAGCCGAGCTCCCAGCCCATCGAGGCGATCGGTGAAGTGCCGGGAATCGACCAGCCGCGGTAGAGCGTGGAGAGCGGCACCTGTCCGACCGGCGGTTCCGCGGTGGCCAGGCAGTCGGGAGGCTGATCGCCGGCGCGAGTGACGGTGAGGGTGACTTCGTCTCGCGCGGAGAGGCCGTCTGCCGCAATCACCACCAGCTCCACATGGTGCTTGCCCGGCCCATAGGTCGCCGACGCGGTGGGGCCCGTGCCCGACTCGCCGTTGGCGAGCTCCCACCGGTAGGCCGCGATCGGAGCCGAGCCCGGCTGGCAGTCGCATGAGAAACCGACCGAGAGCGACTCCGCGCCCCTCGTCTGGGTGGCGACGATCCGCGCCGAGGGAGGCAGTCGCCCTGACCGATCGGCGACCAGGATCGCCGCGCTGGCGGAATCCGAGCCGCCCCTGCTGTCGAGCACCGTGAGCTCGGCACGGTAGCCACCCGGGACGAGGTAGGTGTGAGCCTGAGCGCCCCCGATCGCGGGCGGGCTGCCATCGCCGAAGGCCCAGCGGAAGAACAACGGGACCGCCCCCGGATCGACCGCCGAACCAGTCCCATCCAGGCTCACGCTGAGCGGAGCCGGGCCCTGAGAGGGGTTGATCGTCATCGAAGCCTTGGGCGCAGGAGGCGCGGTCGGCTCCACGTCGACGTTGAAGGTGTAGGAATCGGAGCTGAAGCCGTTGCTCGCCGACACGCAGATGGTTTCGAGTCGCGCGGCCGCAGGCAACCAGCTCACCGAGCCGGTGCGCCGCTCGACCAGGAATCCAGGGGGTCCACCGCAGCGGTCGAACTGGATCGCCGGCGCTCCGGTGGCCAGCACCGCTCCGGCGGCGTTGTAAACGTAGGGCCTGCCGACGACGGCGCTGGGGTTCGCGTTCTCGAGAATGATCACCACGCTGCTGTCAGAGACGCACGTGCCGGAGGAGCAGCGCCCTCCCTGCGAGCAGGCCTGCCCGTCAGGGGCCCGCGAGTCGGCTGGACACAAGGCCCCTGTCCCGGTGCAGTACTCCGCCACGTCACAGGCACTCGCCCCGGGGCGACACAATCTGTCAACGGCCGCAAAGGCGTCGGCGGGGCAGTTGGGTTGGGTGCCGGTGCATTGCTCCTCGATGTCGCACACGTCGGCCTTCGCACGGCAGACCAGGCTCGCCGCGGCGTAGGCATCGGCCGGGCAGCTCGCGCTGGCGCCGGTGCAAAGCTCTGCGAGGTCGCAGACGCCGGCGGCTGGCCGGCACGCCGAACCTGCGGGCAGCAGGAGATCGGCAGGACAACCAGCATCCAGGCCCGTGCAGAGCTCCGCCGAGTCACACGGCCCCACCGCGGCGCGGCACTCCTTGATGAGCGGGGCCAGCGTGTCGGGCGGACACCCCGCGTCCGCGCCGGTGCAAAGCTCCGGCTGGTCGCAGAGGTCCACGGCCGCGCGGCAGAGCTGGCTCGAGGGCGCGAGGGAATCCGAGGGGCAGCCGGCGTCCGCGCCGCTGCAGTACTCCTCGAGGTCGCACACTCCGGCGGAGGCTCGGCAAAGCTGGCTCACCGGCGCGAGGACGTCCGGCGGGCAGCCCGCGTCTACTCCGGAGCAGTACTCCGAAAGGTCGCATGATCCCGCGGCGGCCCGGCATTGGGTGCCCGCAGTCGCGAGCAGGTCTGCCGGACATCCGGCATCGACGCCGGTGCAGAGCTCCTCCAGATCGCAAGGGCCTGCCAAGATGCGGCACGTCTGGCCAGCCGCCGCGAGCAGATCGGCCGGGCAGCCGGCGTCCACGCCGCTGCAGTACTCGGCGACATCACATGGTCCGGACTGCGGGCGGCATCCCTGCGTCGGCGGGGAGAGCAGGTCGGCCGGACAGCCGGCGTCTGCGCCTGTGCAGTATTCGGCCAGGTCGCAGATGCCCGCAACGGCGCGGCAGACCTGAATCGACGGGGCCAGGGAGTCCGTCGGGCACCCTGCGTCCGAGCCGGTGCAGTACTCCGGGACGTCGCAGATGCCCGCCGACCCACGGCAAAGCTGAATACTCGGGGCGAGGAGGTCGGGCGGACATCCGGCGTCCGTGCCGGTGCAGAGCTCGGCGAAGTCGCATGCCCCGGCGGAAGGGCGGCACTGGTCGCTGGGAGCGGCGAGGACGTCGGCCGGACAGGCGGCGCCGATGCCGGTGCAGTACTCGGCGAGGTCGCACGGTCCGGCTTGCCCGCGGCAGGGCTGCCCAGGGGAGACGACCGTGTCCGGCGGACAGCCGGCATCGGCGCCGGTGCAGTACTCGGCGACGTCACAGCTCCCGGCCATTCCGCGACAGAGTTGACTGGGCGGGGCGAGCTGGTCGGGGGGGCAACCCGCGTCCCACCCCGGGCAGTACTCGGGCGAATCGCAGAGATCCGCGGCGGCGCGGCAGAGGTACGTCCCCAAAAGCAACGAGCACGCCCCGTTGCTTCCCGCCCCGGCATCGGTCGAGCAGGCCTCGCAGTCCCCCGAGCAGGCCGAGCCACAACACACCCCATCCGCGCAGTAGCCGCTGGCGCAATCCGCCCCAACGGCGCACGCGCTCCCCAGAGGCAGCGCGCCGGAGATCAGCACCCCGTCGGAGCAGACGTCGGTCCTCTCGCCATACTGGTTGAAGGCGCGGACCGTCAGGTAATAGGTGGTCCCCGAAGCGAGCGGCAATCCGCCGGCCGACGCGGAGGTGCTGTTGCCTACCGAAGCAAAGCCGCGGACATCGGTGAGACCGCAGCCCGTGCCGATCGCCCAGTGGTACTCCGCGATGCCGGCGTCGGTGTCGGGATCGGCGAAGCCGCTCCAGTTTGCCGAGATGGTATTTCCGGACTGCTGGTCGATGTCCGCGCCCACCCCGTCGTTCACGACGCCGCCGTCGGGCGCGGTCAGGTCCTGAGCAATCTCGACCAGGAAAGCATCCTTGCTGCCCTGGAGCACGTTGCCCGGGTAGAAGTCGCTGGACGCGGTCCAGCCGCTCACCTGCAGCGGAGTCGGGCCGGCGGTGACCCCGAACGCCTGGTCGGCGGCGCTGCCTCCGAGGTACGCAGCCCAGTCCAGCCGGCTCCCGTCGGAGGCCACGCGCGCCACGAAGGCGTCCCTGAGGCCCCCGTAGGTCTTGTCGAAGCCGTACTGGCCGAGGTTGGCCGACTCCGTATAGCCCGCGAGGTAGATGCGACCTTGCGAGTCGACGGCGACGCCGTGGGCCTCATCGGCGGCGGACCCTCCGAGATAGCTGGACCACAGCCGGTTGCCCGCGGGGTCGAACTTGGCGACGAACGCGTCCCTGGTCCCGGCGAACGTCGTCTGGAATCCGGTGGCCGGCAGGTTCGCCGAGCTCGTGGGGCCCGCGATGTAGCTGCTCCCACTGGGGTCGGCGGCGGCCGCGAACGACTGCTCCGCGGCGGAGCCACCCAGCAGCCGGAGCCAGGCGAGCGAAACCCCTCCATCGACCAAGTCGGTCGCCTTGAGGAGGAAGGCGTCATAGAGGCCGGCGTTGGATCCGGCGCCCCCGACGCTGAAGTCGGTCGATTGGGTGCCGCCTGAAAGGAAGACGCCCCCGTCTGTGTCGGCGGCGACCCCGTACCCCTGCTCGTCCGCCGAGCCCCCTGCCAGCACCGACCACTGGAATGCGCCCGCCGGCGTGAACTTGACGAGGAAAGCGTCGCAGGTGCCGCCGTTCATGCAATCGTTCGCGCCCAGCCCTCCGAACTGGCGCGTGACCGGGAAGTCGGGCGAGCCGGTGGAGCCCGAGACGAACACTCCGCCGGCGCTCAGGATGACGCCCATGCAGAAGTCGTCTCCCGAGCCGCCGAGGTAGGACCACCACTGCACCGAGGCGCCCGTCGGGGCGAGCTTGATCACGAAGCCGTCGTACTTGAGCGGGCCGCTGCCCCAGGTGTCATCGTAGGTGGAGGGGAGGGGGACGAACCCGTTGGAGTCGGTCCGCCCGGCCACGTACACGTTGCCCGCGCCATCGACCGCGATGCCCTCGCCCGTCTCCGAGCCGCCGTTGGCTCCCAGGTAGGTGGCCCACAAGAGGGCGCCGCCGGAGTCCGTCTTCGCCACGAAGACGTCCTGGGCCGCGCCCAGCTTGTCGTCGAACCTCCCGGTGACGCCGGGGAAGTCGGTCGAGCCCGTGCGGCCGGTGGTGTACACATTGCCGGTGGCGTCGGTGGCGAGGTCGCGCCCCTCATCGAGCGCGGTTCCTCCGATTAGGCTGCTCCAGACGATCCCCGGGTCGATCACCGCCGGGAGCGTCGGGTCCAACGGGCCGAGGTCGATGGAGTAGCTCCACGCGAGCGCGCCTTCGTGCCGCACCGAGCCGTATCGCGCCGGCACCTCGCGCCGCACCCCGCCGGCGTCGACCTGGAACGCGCGCGGCTTCTCTTCCCGCAGCGGGCCAAAGTCGGTCTCGGCCTCCAAGGCGTCGCCTCCCTCGGCCAACCGGAGCGACCGCGCCCCGTCGTACCGGAACCGCAGCGAGCCTGGGTCGAAGCCCGGCGCCGCGAGCACGGCGTATTCGACGCCGTGAGGGAGAATGTCGAAGACGAGATCGATCCCCTCGAGCACCCCGTCGTAGGCGAGGCGAGAGAAGGTGGGCAGTCCCTCCTTCCAGCCCGAACGGTCGCCCACCAGCCAGTGGACGCGCCCTTCGAGCTGTCCCTCGGGGCGAGGCGAGATTGGCCGTGCCCCCACCACACCCCATCGGATGCCCCAGGAGTCGGCGCGCCCCGGCCCGGTGCTGCTTGGGTCGACGATTCGCAGCGCGAGCCCCGAGTCGTGAAAGAAGGCGCTGACGTTGCGGTCGCGGAGGGAGAAGCGCGCGAGCCCTGCGGTGGGCGAAGGGAAGATGGCTGGCGCGCGCTTGGCGATCTCGGGCGCCGGGAGCAGCTGTCCGCGGGGCGAAGAAGCTCGCTTCGTTTTGACGCCGGCCCCGAGGGTGGGCAGTCGCGGGCCCGGCCTTCGCTCGGCGGGGGCGGGCTCAGGGCCCGGGTCAGGCTCGAAACTGGGGCGCGACAGCACCACCGCGAGGCTGGCGAGGATGGCCGAGGCGACCCGCCATCGCCAGGTGCGCATAGGATTTCCCCTTGGGGTGGTCTACCCGCGGATTGTAGCCGCACCGCCGGCCGGGCGTGGATGTGCATATGATGCGCCGGAAGCTGGCTCGAGTCCGCCGGGGGAAGTCGAGATGAGCTCGCCGGTTCCTCACCGTGAAGGCTGCTTCCCAAGATGGACGCGGGCGCTGCTCCTCGCCGCGCTCACCGCCGCCCCCGCTGGCCAGGCCGAAGAAGGGAGCTACGCCCACAGGGATGAGCCGGCGAGGCTGCGGGCCCAGCTCGCCTATGGCCTGGCCGCGCGTTCATCGACGCAGGACGGCGCCTCGCTGCCCTTGAGCTACGCAGGAGTGTCGCCTTCCCATTTGCGACTGCAGCTCGCGTACTTCCCTGGCGAGTCCCCGTTCGGGCTCGCCACCGACGCCGCGGCCGATTGGTTCCGCGCCGCCGGACCGAACCCGGCCGGAGGCCCCAGCTCCCCCCGACTGCTCGGCCTGCGCGCCTACGCCGCCGGGGCGGCCCGCTGGCTTCACCCGGTAGGGCTGTCGCTCGAGGGACAGCTCGGGTACGGGTTCGGGCTGCTCCCCACGCTTCGGCTGGCGGCCGACGGCGACGTCTTGGCATCGGCGGTGAGCCACCACGGGCCGGTCGCGCAGGCCGCGGTCGGTTACGATTCCGACTGGCTCGCGGCACAGCTGCGGGCCCGCGCGATGCCCTTCGCCTTCGGCTTGGCGGGCGGGGGCCCTTCGAGCCTCTCGCAGCTTGGGCTGGGGGCGGAGGTCGCGGTGGGCCGGTGGATCCTCTCGGGGCTCCACTGGTCCGCCGTGCTCGGCTACGAGCTGGAGAGCGCCAGCGGGCGCGGGGATCGCTCCACCCTCTCGCAGAGCGCCCATCGGGTGGGCCTGGGCGTGCGGGCGGTGCTCCCCCGGCCGAGCCCATTCGCGGTCGCGCCGCGGATCCCCACCGGCCCCGGGACGATCGCCGGAACGGTGCTCGGCGGCGAGACTCCCCTCGCAGGCGTCGCGGTCGAGGTCGCGGGCACCGGTGCGGTGCACACCGACGCGCAGGGCCGCTTCCTGGTCGCGCGGGCCGGTCCGGGGAGTGTCCCGCTCAAGGTGAGCGCCCGCGGATTCAAGCCGCTGGAGCGATCGGTCGATGTCGCTCCGGAGAGCGAGGCCCAACTGACGCTGCGGCTCGAGCGGCCCACCGGGCCGGGCAGCATTCGGGGGCTGGTGCTCGAGGGGAAGAAGCCGGTCCCGGACGTGGAGGTGGCCGCCTCCGGCGCGGCGACGGTGCGCTCCTCGGCCGACGGCACGTTCCTCATCGCCAAGGCGGGCCCGGGGCCTGTGTCGCTGGCGCTCCGAGCCGCGGGGTTCAAGCCGGCGGAGGAGCTGGTCGCGGTGGCGCCCGAAACCGAGGCGACCATCGAGATCTCCCTGCAGCGCGAGGGCGCCAAGGCGATCGCGTCGATCAAGGGCGTGATCCGCTCGGTCTCGGGCCAGCTGGTGCCGGCCATGGTGAGGGTCCCCGAGGCCAAGGCGCAGGCAAAGGCGGCGAGGGATGGATCCTTCCACCTGCGTCTGCCCGGCGGGCGCTACACCGTGATCATCGAGTCGGACGGCTTCGTCACCCAGACCAAGGTGGTGGAGGTGGCCGACGGCGATCAGGCGATCTTCCATGTCGATCTCCAACCTGCTCGGTAGTCACTGGGCAACGCGCCGGATCGCCGCGCCGCTCGCGCTGGCATTGCTCGGGGGGTGCGGCGACAAGGCCGAGAAGCCCAAGCCGGTGGCGGAGCTGATCTCCGTGGAGGGCCAGGCCCACCTCACCCGCGGGGGAAAGCGCGCGAGCGCCAATCCGGGACCTCTGCACGAGGGCGACCTGCTCGAGACCGGCCCGGCCAGCTCGGCGTTGATCCGCGACCTGCATGGGCGCGAGCTGGAGCTAGGCGAAGGCACTCGCTTCCTTCTCGGCGAGCGCTTGGGTGCGATGACCGTCGAGCTGCGAGAGGGCGCGATCACCTCTCGCGGAGGGGGCGGGGAAGGCCAGCTCAAGTTGTCCCTGCTCACCCCGTACGGGCTGACCAGCGTGCCCTCCGGCGCGGAGGCAACCTTCACGCTGGGATCCGGCGGCCTCCAGGTCCAGGTGCTGGAGGGGCAGATCTCCTTCGTCGACTCCACCGGGAAGGAGCAGCTCGCCGGGCCCGGGCAGAAGCTGATGGTGGCCTTGGGCGAGGTGCGCCTCTCGGACGCGAAGCCTCCGCCCGAGCCGCCGCGGATCGCCATCGCTCCGATCGAGCTACGGCTCGCCGCGGAGCGGGGAGCACCCCAGCTCAAGCGCAAGGGCTCGCCCGCCTTCGTTCGCGCTTCCAAGGATCCACTGGCGATCGAGGAGGGAACCGCCTTCCGCGTCCCCAAGTCGGCGAGCGCATCGCTGGAGGCCGAGGGCGTTCGGATCCGTCTCGGCGGAGGCACCACCGGCCAGGTGGGCGCGGCGGTGCGCGAAGGAGAGGAACGCCGCTACGGGCTCACGATCGAAGGAGGCGAGGCCACCCTGCTGTTCACCGGCCAGGGGCGGCGGAAGGTGGCGTTGGAGAGCGGCGGGCGCAAGCTGGAGCTGCACGTCGACGCCGAGGCGTCGGCGACACTCGCGCAGACCAAGAAGGGTCCCAGGCTGTCGGTCACCGGCGGCGAGCTGGAGCTGGTCTCCGAGGGACGCTCCGAGCACGTCAAGGCCGGCCAGTTGGCCGAGCTGGGCAAGCAGGGGCTCAAAGTGGAAGACCGGGCCGCGGCCCCGGTGGTGCTCCCGGCGGAGCGGAGGGTCCGCGTCTACGCCAACGGACTGGACAGCGTGGCCGTCTCATGGCCCAGCGGCGTCGATCCTTCCTCCACCGCGCAGGTCGCCACCGACTCCTCCTTCGCCGAGCTGATCGCGGTGGGTCCGGCGGACGGGGGCGCGATCACGGTGCCTCCTCCTGCCAAGGGAGTGCTCCACTGGCGAGTGCTTTCGCCCGGCGGCCAGGTGCTGCACGACGGGCGGGCCCTCTTCGATCGGGACAGCGAGAGATCGGCGCTGGATCTGTCGCACCAAGGCACCGAGATCGCCGAGACCGGGCAGGTGGCGACGGTGTACTTCCAGTCGGTCGTTCCCTCGCTGACCTTCATCATCCCGCCCCACGAGGCGGCGGCGCGGTACCGGCTTCGAGTCTGGGCGGCCACAGACCTGGCCAAGCCGATCGTCGAGCAGACGGTCGAAGGGACGCGCTGCCCGCTGGAGGCGGGCGCCCTCGGCGAAGGAAGCTATGTCTGGTACGCCGCCCCGCTAGACGCCACCGGGGGCGAGCTGGCGGGCGGTAGGATGAACAAGCTGGAGATCGTCTACGACAACAAGATGACCACGCTGGCAATCGCGAGGCCCAAACCGCTCGAACGGGTGGGGCCGGAGGTGGAGGCGGCCGGAGTCGCGCCTCTCGGCAGCCGCCTGTACGTCAACGGCCGATCGGCGCTGCTCGACGAGAAGGGCCGGTTCTCGCTCCGGCTTCCGCGGGTCGAGATGGTGGTCTTCCGCTTGGTGGCACAGGACGGGAGCGAGAGCTACTGGGTCCGCCACGTCCGGAGCGCCCGATGAGCCTCGGCCAGCCGGCCACGCAAGCCGGCCCCCCGATGCTCTCCCCGTTCGGGAGCTACCTTTTGGTCAGGAAGCTCGCCGAGGGAGGGATGGCGGAGATCTTCCTCGCCAAGCACGTCGGCGCCGAGGGCTTCGAGCGCGACGTCGTGATCAAGAGGATGCTCGACTCGCTCGCGCGCTCCAAGCCGTTCGTCACCATGTTCCTCGACGAGGCGCGGCTGGCGGCGAGGCTCTCCCACCCCAACATCGTGCAGATCACCGATCTTGGACAGGCCGATGGCGCGTACTTCATCTGCATGGAGTACCTGCCCGGGGAGGATCTCGACGCCATCGTCGCCCGGGCCCGCGAGCGCTCCCGCCCGGTGCCCTTCGGGGTGGCGGCGCGAATCGCGCTGGGCGCTTGCGAGGGCCTGGAGTTCGCCCACGCCTACGGCGAGAGCGGGCGCCCGGTGCGGCTGGTCCACCGTGACGTGAACCCCTCGAACATCCTGGTCACCTACCAGGGAGCGGTGAAGCTGCTCGACTTCGGGATCGCCAAGGCGGAGTCCAGCGCCGGCACCACCAGCCGCGGCACCCTCAAGGGGAAGTGGATGTTCATGGCCCCCGAGCAGGCCCGCGGCGAGGAGATCGACGCCCGTGCGGACCTCTACTCGCTGGGCCTCAGCCTGCACGAGCTGCTCACCTCGAAGCGCGTCTTCGAGCGCGACAACGAGCTCGCGGTGCTGGGCGCGGTGCTGGACGAGCCTGTCCCCTCGCCGCGCGCGCTGCGCCCGGAGGTGCCCGCCGCCCTCGAGGCGATCGTGATGAAGGCGGTGGAGCGGGATCTCCGCCGCCGCTATCCGGGGGCGGGCGCCATGCGCTCGGAGCTGGAGGCCTTCCTGGCCCAGCTTCCCGGAGGAGCCAGCGCGCGGCAGGTGGGCGAATACCTGAGTCAGCTCTTCTCTCCGGAGGAGATCCGGCTCAAGACTCAGATCCCCACCCTGGCCGAGCTCCGGCAGAACGGGGCGCAGTTCCACCCGTCGGCCCCGCCGGCCAAGCTCCTCGCGACTCCGGCGCCGGCCGCCCCAAAGAAACCGGCGGCGCTTCCGCCCACTGCCTCGCGGTGGCCGGCGGTGCTGCTCGGGGCACTGGGCTCGGTGGCGCTGCTCGCCGCGGGCGGTGGGGCGGTGATTTACCTGCGACCCTCCGCGCCGCCGCCCCTGGCTCCAGTCGCTCCCGCTCCAACTCTTCCGGCAGCGCCCTCCCCTGCTGTGGCTGCCGCTCCGATCTCCGAGGCTCCCTCTCCGGCTGCCTCGCCAAAGCCCGCCACGCCACCGCGCCCCGCACAGCCCGGACCCAACGAGCCGATCACCGCGAGTGAGATCGCCAAGGTGGTGTCGCGCTCGAGCCGGGAATTCCAGGGTTGCCTGGAGCGCCACCGCGCGGAGCTGGGCAGCGAGCAAGGACAGGTGACGCTCTCGCTCACCATTGACCAGACCGGAGCGGTGAGGGACGCGCACGTGAGCACCGCCGGGCTCGGCTCCACCCCGCTCGCGGAGTGCATGGTCGCCAAGGCCAAGGCGCTCAAGTTCCGGCGGCACCCCAGCCCCAAGTTGACGATCGAGCTGCCCTTCGCCTACCGGCCCGGCTGAGGCATTGACCGTCTTGCGCGGTAGTCGGCATCATCGATGGGTGACCGAACCACCGGACGGGCGCTGCGAGCAATGCGGGCGGGTCCACTCCCTTGGCCAGTGTCCACAGGGAGCCGACTTCTCCGACACGCTCGAGCCCACCCTGGTCTCCAAGATGCCGGAGGAGTTCGATCCGTGGATCGACCAGAAGCTCGGCAGCTTCCGGCTGGTGCGCCTGGTCGGGCGCGGCTCCTTCGCCCGGGTCTACCTGGGCGAGCACACGGTGATCGGCAGCCAGGTGGCGGTGAAGATCGCCGAGGCCCACGTGGCCCAGGACCCCGATCTGCTCCAGCGCTTCGTGGGAGAGGCGCGCGCGGCCAGCCAGGTGCCGCACGAGAACATCGTCCGCATCTATGACATCAAGGTCCCCGAGGGAGGCTACCCCTACTTCGTGATGGAATACCTGCAGGGCGAGACGCTCGCCGACGCCGCCGCCCGGGGACCGATGGCGTTCCTCAAGACGGCGCCGATCCTCTTGCAGATCTGCGCCGGCCTCGGGGCAGCCCACCGGGCGGGGATCATCCACCGCGACCTCAAACCGGAGCACATCTTCCTGACCACCGCCCAAGACCGGCAGGTGGTGAAGATCGTCGACTTCGGGATCGCCCGGAGAGAGCGGCTGGACATGGGGGAGCGCCGCACCACCGTGGGCACGGTGCTGGGCACCCCGCTGTACATGTCGCCGGAGCAGGCGTTCGCGATGGCCGTGGACGGCCGGTCGGACATCTACTCCTTGGGCGTCATCCTCTACCAGCTCTCGACCGGGCGGCTCCCGTTCCAGAACGAGTCTTTGGCCGAGCTCTTGAGAGCGCACGCGATGACTCCGCCGGCGCCGCCGCGCGCGCTGAACCTGTTCATCGAGGCCGAGTACGAACAGCTCATCCTCAAGTGCCTCGCGAAGAAGCCCGAGGCCCGCTACTCGAGCATGGCCGAGCTGGCGCAGGCTTGCTCCCAGCTCCAATCGCGCCTCTCTCCCGCCTCACGCACCGCGCCGGAGCAGCGCGCGAGGCCCGCCCTTAGCGCCCGCCCAACCTCGGCGGGGTCGGGAAACGCGCTCCTGGATCGGATCGAGTCCACCGACGCAGCGGATCTCTACGCGCTCATCGGCGTCTCGCCGGACGCCGAACTGGAGGCGATCCGGGCCGCCTGCCTCAGCCTGAGCGCCGCCCTGGATCCGGAGAGGAACAGCGCCGAGCCCTCCCGCCTGGAGATCGCGCGGAGGCGGGTGGCAGCGGCGGAGGAGCTGCTCATCGATCCCGAGGCCAAGGCCACCTTCGACGCCAAGCAGGGCAACTATCGCGGGGTGGCGCGGTGCCTCGAGGCCGGCCTGGAGGACAAGGTGCTGGAGGAGCTGCACCGGCAGCACCTCGCCTCCCGCCCCCACCTGTGGACCATGCTCAAGCCGCTGCGGGCGCGGGCCGACGAGCGCGAGCGGGCCGGCGATTTCCGAGGAGCGGCGGAGGCGCTCGCCCTGGCGCTAAGGCTCGACCCCCTGGACATCGAGCTCCACCGCCGGCACGGAAGGGCGAGGCAGCGGGCCGGCTGATCAGGCGGGCCGCACCCTGGCCAGTGGAAGAATCTCCAGGGAGAGGTCCATCGCCCGGGCGGAGTGGGTCAGCGCCCCCATGGAGACGAAGTCCACGCCCAGCCGGGCCAGCGCGGGGAGGCGCTCGAGGGTCACCCGGCCGGAGACCTCCAGCTTCACCCGCCCGCGGGCGAGGCGGACCGCGTCGCGGATCTGCCCGTCGGTCATGTTGTCGAGCATCACCACGTCCGGGCGCTCGGCGATCGCCTCGGCGAGCTGCTGGAGCGTGCCGACCTCGACCTCGATCTTCGAAAGCCGCGGGGCGCCCTGGCGCGCCCGGCGGATCGCCTCTCGCACCGAGCCGACCGCCGCGATGTGGTTGTCCTTGATCAGCACCCCGTCGAACAGCCCGAAGCGGTGGTTCTCGGCGCCTCCGTCCCGCACCGCCGCCTTGGCCAGGGTGCGCATTCCCGGGGAGGTCTTGCGGGTGTCCAGCACCTTGAGCGAGGTGCCGCGCACCGCCTCCGCCGCCTCGCGCGAGAGCGTGGCGATTCCGCACGAGCGCTGAACCAGGTTCAGCGCCGTCCGCTCCGCGGTCAACAGCGAGCGGAGCCTGCCATGGGCTCGCGCCACCCGCGTCTTCGCGCCCAGAGCCTCGCCGTCGGAGCGGAGCAGCGAGATCTTGACCGCGGGATCCAGGCGGGTGAACGCGCGCGCGAACGCGGCAAGCCCGGAGAGGACCATCGGCTCCTTGGCCCAAAGCTCGGCGCGGCCGCGGGATTCGGCGGGGACCACCGCGAGGGTGGTGACATCGCCGCTCGCGCCCAGGTCCTCGTCGAAGGCGAGATCGATCAGCCGGTCGAGGAGGTCGGCGCGCACGCTGGCTGGTTCCCCTCTGCGACGCCTACCGGCGAGCGCGGCGGCTCCGCGCCGGCTTCGCCCTCGCCTTCCTGGCCTTGACGCTCGCGCGCGCGGGCTTCTTCGGCCCTGACGACTTCGCCCTCGATGACGACTTCACCTTCGGGCTCGCCTTCACCTTGGCGCGGGCCTTCGCGCTGGAGGTCCGCTTCGCCTTCGCGCGGGCCGGCTTGGCGCGCTTGGCCTTCTTCTCGCCGGACTTGGCGGCGTTGAACTCGCGCACCGCGTCGTCCACCAGGCCCATCTCCATGTAGGCGACGCCGAGATCGTAGTGGTCCTTCGGCGAGAGGCCTTGCTTGGTGCCCTCGCGCAGCTTCTCGAGGGCCTGGGCCACCTGCGGGTCCGGCGCCGCGGGGATCCGCACGCCCTCGAGGTCGCCCTCCAGCTCCTGCGAGAGGTCGATCGAGCCCTCGGCGGGAGGGGCGATCTTCACTTCGGCGGTCTCCGGGGTGGAGACGACGCTCGCCACCTTTGGGGCGCCCCCGTTCTGCGGTCGCTTCGGATCAGGCATGGGGCCCTCCGGAGAAATCCTGCGCAGATGCTCGTTCAACTTGGCCTTTCTGGCCTCCAGCTCCACCACCCGGTCCCGCGCCTCCTGCACCACCTCGGCGGGAGCGCGGGAGACGAACTGCGGGTTCTCGAGCTTCGCCCGCACCGCTAAGAGATCCGCCTCGGCGCGGGAGATCTCCTTTTGCAGCCGAGAGCGCTCCTCGTCGAGGTCGATCAGGCCGGCCAGGGGGACGAAGATCTCCATTTGCCCGCCCACGAAGGCGGCGGCCCGGGCAGGCTTGGCTCCCGGCGGGCCGATGTGCACCGCCTTGAGCCCGGCGAGCGGGAGGAGGTAGCCCTTCCACTTCTCCAGGGTGGACCTCGTCTCGGCGCTGGGCGACTGCACGTGGGCCTCGAGCTTCGCCTGGGGGGGCAGGTTGCTCTCCCCGCGGATGTTGCGCACTCCCTCGATCGCCGAGATGACCGGCTGCATCTCCCGCTCCGCCTCCGGGTCGGAGAGCCGAGAGTCGGGACCGGGGAACTCCGCCACCATGATCGACTCCACCGGCCGCTGCATCGGGAGCTTCTGCCAGATCTCCTCGGTGATGAAGGGCATGAACGGGTGGAGGAGCCGGAGGATGCGGTCCAGGCAGAACACCAGCACCGCCCGGGCGCTCTCCTTGGCCTCCGGGTCGTCGCCGTAGAGCGAGGCCTTGGACAGCTCGATGTACCAGTCGCAGAACTCGCCCCAGAGGAACTGGTAGACGGTGGAGGCGGCGTCGGAGAACTGGAAGGAGTCCAGCGCCTCGCGGGTGCCGGCCACGGCGCGGTCGAGCCGGGAGAGGATCCACCGGTCGGCGAGGGTGAGCTTCCGCTCCTTCACGAAGCGGCCGGCCTCGCGGAAGTCGCCCAGGTTCATCAGGGCGAAGCGGGCGGCGTTCCACAGCTTGTTCCCGAAGGCCTTGTAGCCCCCCACCCGGTCCAAGGAGAGCTTGATGTCCCGCCCCTGCTGGGTGAGCGCCGCCAAGGTGAAGCGCAGGGCGTCGGCGCCGAAGGCCGGCATCCCCTGGGGGAACTTCTTCTTGAGCGCGGGCGGGAGGGCTTCCGCCTTGGCTCCGCGGACGACGTCCAGGGGATCGATCACGTTCCCCTTGGTCTTGGACATCTTCTCGCCCTTCTCGTCGCGCACCATCGCGTGCAGGTAGACGGTGCGGAAGGGCACCTCGCCCATGAAGTGCAGGCCCATCATCATCATCCGGGCGACCCAGAAGAAGATGATGTCGTGGCCGGTCTCCATCACCGAGGTGGGGTAGAAGGCCTCGAGCTCGGGAGTCTGCTTCGGCCAGCCCAGGGTGGAGAACGGCCACAGGCCCGAGGAGAACCAGGTGTCCAGGACATCGGGGTCCTGCTCGAGAGAGCCGCCGCAGCTCGGGCAGGCGGCGGGCCTCTCCCGGGCGACGATCGGCTTTCCCAGAGCGAGGTCCAAAGAGCCGGCCTCGGTCCTCTTGGTGCAGCGGGTGCAGTAGTACGCGGGGATCTGGTGCCCCCACCAGAGCTGGCGGCTGATGCACCAGTCGCGGATGTTCCGCATCCAGGCGAAGTAGGTCTGGGTCCACGACTCGGGGATGAAGCGGGTCCTGCCCTGCTCCACCGCCTCGATCGCCACCCGCGCCAGCGGCTCGATCTTCACGAACCACTGGGGCGACAGCCTCGGCTCGAGCACGGTGCTGCACCGCTGGCAGACGCCGATCGCCAGCCGGTGGGGCTCCTCCTTGAGCAACAGGCCGCGCGCCTTCAGGTCCTCGAGCACCCTCTTCCGCGCTTCGGTGCGGTCGAGGCCCGCGTAGGCCGCCCCCGCCGCCTGGTTGGCCCGCGCCCGCTCGTCGAAGATGGAGACGATCGGCAGCGAGTGCCGAAGGCCGGTCTGGTAGTCATTGAAGTCGTGGCCGGGGGTGACCTTCACCGCGCCAGTGCCGAACTCCATGCTCACCAGCTCCGCATCGGCGATGATCGGGATGTCGCGGCCAGTGAGCGGCAGCTCCACCGACCTGCCGATCAGATCCTTGTAGCGCGGGTCCTCCGGGTGGACCGCCACCGCGGTGTCGCCGAGCATCGTCTCCGGCCGGGTGGTGGCCACCACCAGGTTTCGACCCGCGCCCTTCACCGGGTAGGCGATGTGCCACATCACACCGTCGCGCTCTGGGTTCTCCACCTCGAGGTCCGAGAGCGCGGTGAGGCAGGAGGGGCACCAGTTGATGAGCTTCTGCGCCCGGTAGACGAGCCCTTCCTCGAACAGCCGGACGAAGACTTCCCGCACCGCCGCGGAGAGGCCCAAGTCCATGGTGAAGCGCTCGCGGGTCCAGTCCAGCGAGGCGCCGAGCACCTTGTGCTGCTCTCCGATGCGCTCGCCGTACTTCTCCTTCCAGGCCCAGACCCTCCTCAGGAACTCCTCCCGGCCGAGGTCGTGCCGGCTCTTCTTCTCGGACTTCTTCAGCTCCTTCTCCACCACCATCTGGGTGGCGATGCCGGCGTGGTCGGTGCCGGGCAGCCACAGGCAGTTGAAGCCACTCATCCGCTTCCAGCGGATGAGCACGTCCTGGATGGTGGCGGTCAGCGCGTGGCCGAGGTGCAAAGAGCCGGTGATGTTGGGCGGCGGCAAAACGATGCTGAACGGCGGCCGCGTGGAGAGCGGGTCAGCGGTGAAGTAGCCCCGCTGCATCCAGACCGGATACCAGCGGCTCTCCACCTCGGTGGGCTCGTATGATTTCGGGAGTTCCGTCTCGCTCATTCAGCTTCAGCTCTTCGACTCGCGCTCCTTGATGAGCCGATCGAGCTCTTCCCGGATGATGGTCTCCGCGAGCTGCGGCACGACCTCCCAGGCGATCTGCTCGATCAGCTCGCGGGAGGCCTTGGAGAGGGCCTCGCGAAGCGCCGCGGCCCCATCCGCCTGGGGGCGGGCGGAGGCCGGCGCGGGCGCGCCCACCTCGAGGGAGATCTCCTCCGCGCCCCGGTGCTCGGGCATCGACTCGTCGATCACCACCGAGGGCGGCGCCGCCGGAGCCCTCGGCCTCGGGGGAACCGGCTGGGCGGGAGCGCCAAGCCCGAAAGGATCTCTCGGTCTCGCCGCCGGCGGAGGAGCCGGCATGCCGGGCCTGGGCGCACCGGGCAGTGGCCCCGGCGGCATCGGCGCCCTCGGCCCCATCGCTCCGGGAGGCGGCACTCCGGGCCGCGCCATTCCAGGCGGAGGCACACCCGGCATTCCCGGCCGGGGTGGCGCCATTCCCGGCGGGGGCATGCCCGGCCGCGGCACTCCCATCATTCCCGGCGAGGGCATGCCCGGCCGCGGGACGGCTCCAGGCATCGCCCCGGGGGGAGGCGGCATCGGCCTCGCACCCGCAGGGGCCGGCATGCCCGGCCTTGCCATCGGCATTCCAGGCTGCGGCATCGCCATGGGAACCCCTGGCCTGGCCATCTGCGGGGCAGGCATCTGGCCGGGCGGGGGCATTCCCGGCCTCTGCATCGGAGCCCCGGACATCGGAGGATGCATGCCAGCTCGACCAATGGGAGCGGCCCCAGGCGGCGGCATTCCCGGGCGCGGCGCCGGCGCCATCGGCATCCCTGGCCGGGGAGCCCCCGGCACTGGAGCGAATCCTCCTGGGGCCGGAGCGGCCCTCGGCGCAGCGGGAGCAGGCACCGCCGCGGGCGGCCGGGGCGCGGGCGGCGCTGCCTGAGGGGCAAGGGCGCTCGGCTGGACGCTGAAGCCGGTGGTGGTCCTCGGCCCCAGCGGCACTCCCAAGAGCGTCTTCACCTTGTCCAGGAGCGCTTGGCTCTCGAAGGGCTTCACGATGTGCGCGTCCGCCCCCGCCGCCTGCGCGCGGCCCTCGTCGAAGGGCTCGTAGGTCCCCGCCAGCAGCACCACCGGGATACTCTGGGTTTGGGGATCTCGCTTGATTTCCTGGCAAACCTCGTAACCCGACTTGCCGGGCATCAGCACGTCCGCGAGCACCACGTCGGGGCGAAGCTCCCTGGCCTTGGCGAGGGCGTCGATGCCGTTGTCCACCGAGGTGAGCTCGAAGTCCTCGGTGGCGAACACCATGCCGATCACCTTGCGCATGGTGAGCGAGTCATCGGCGACCAGAACAGTCTTTGGCATCGCTCAGCCTCTGGCGGAAACAGCCGGAAATCCTTTGGAAAACGGCGCCCTTATCCGGGGCGGGGGGCGATAAGTCAAGCGGGAACGAAGAGTAGGAGACGGGCGGCTCCCGTTTCAAGAGAACATGCGCTGCAGGTCGAGGAAGAGGGAGGGGCCCTCGAGGCCCGGCGCCGAAAACTCGCCCCGGGACTGGGCCGGGCGGAGGCCCTGGCAAACCCCCGCCACCCGCGAGGCGCACAGGCCGACGTTCTGGCCGGCAAGCTCGGTGAGCACGCACAGCTCCTCGCGCGCGGCGGCGCCGCCGAGCAGGCCAAGCGCCGAGTACACCGGCCAGAGCGCCTGGGAGTGCGGCAGCAGCCCCGCCACCGGGCCACCCTGGCAGGGCATGGGGCAGAAGGCCTGCTGGGCGCCCACCACCTGAGAGACGAACGCCAGCGGGATGCCGAACAGCTTGCCTTGCGAGCAGAAGACGAGCGCCCGCTCCGGCGGCTCGTCGAGCAGGTACACCGGCCGCGGTGGCGAGGAGAGAGGGGGCGCGGAGCCCGCGGTGAGCGATTGCAGCCGCGCCGGGAGCGCGTCGGCCGACAGCTCGAGAAAGAGCCGCCCCAAAGTGAGGATCGCGCCGCTCACCAGCGCGGCGAGCGCGTCTCCCACCCCGGTGGGCAAGCGGAAGTGCGGGTCGCGGGCCACGTCCATCACCCCGAAGACCCGGGTGACCCTGGCGGCCAAGGTAGGACTCACGTCGAGCACCACCGCCATGCCCGGTCGCACCTCGGGCTGGCCGCCCATGAGCAGCGAGAGATCGTTCAGGGCGAGCGCGCCCCGCACCCGGTTCATGCCGGCGTCCGGCGGGGTGACCTCCAAGACCGAGGTGGCCTCCACCGCGTAGGGCACCCCTCCGGCCTCGAAGAGGAGGCACAGCCGGCGTCCCGTCTCGAAGGCGGCCATTTAGGCCAGGCTAGCAGCGACGGGGCGGTTCCTGGTAAGCCCTGGGCGATGGCGAGAATCCTGCTCGTGGACGACGAGAAGGTGGCGCGCTCGATGTACTCGGACTTTCTGGCCGGCGCGGGCCACTCGGTGACGGCGGTCGGCTCCATTCCGGAGGCCAAGACCGCGCTGGCGAACGACCGCTTCGACTCCGTGGTGACCGACCTCATCCTGCCCGGCGGGGACGGGATGGAGGTGCTCCAGTACACCAAGGAGCAGCACCCCGGGGTGGAGGTGATCGTCATCACCGCGCTGGACAAGGTGGACCCGGCGGTGCGGGCGATCAAGAGCGGCGCCGCGGAGTACCTGGTGAAGCCGGTGGCGCCGGAGGCGCTGGCGCACGCGGTGACGAGGGCGCTCACCACCCGGCAATTGCTCCGGGAGAACGCGGACCTGCGCCGCTACGTGGCCCTCTTGGAGACCGGGCAGCGGGTGGCGACGACCCTGGACCGCGACCGGCTCTTCGCCACCGCGGTGGGGGCCTTCGAGCAGCACGCCCGCGCGGACGCGGCGCTCCTCTACGTGCGGCAGGGCGAGCAGCTGAGGCTGGAACACGCCCACGGCCTTGAATCCCAGGTGCAGGAGGAGGTGGCCCGGGCCCTGGAAGGGCAACTGGGCGGCCTGCTCGCCGATGCGCGCGGGAGGGAGCTGTCCTTGCGCCTGCCTGAGCCGTACCGGGTGGCCCTGGCGGCGCCGGCGGCGGAAAACGAGGCCGTGCTGGGGATGGCGGTGCTGCTGTACCGGGAAAAGCTCCCCGAGGGGGCGCAGGCCTCGGCGGACTACCTCGCGCGGCACCTGGGGCTGGCGCTGCACAACCTCGGCCGCTTCGCCGAGGTGGAGGACCTGGCCTACCTGGACGACCTCACCCACCTGTTCAACATGCGGTACCTGGACCTGGTGCTGGACCGCGAGGTGAAGGCCGCGCAGCAGGCGCACAAGTCCTTCTCGCTGCTCTTCTTGGACCTGGACTACTTCAAGAGCGTCAACGACACCCACGGGCACCTGGTGGGCTCGAAGCTCTTGGTGGAGGTGGCGCGGATCATCAAGGGCTGCGTGCGGGACAACGACGTGGTGGTGCGCTACGGCGGCGACGAGTACGTGGTGCTCTTGCGTGGCACCGACTCGGGCGGCGCCCTGAAGGTAGGGGAGCGGATCCGCCGGACGATCGAGACTCACCACTTCCTCTCGCGCGAGGGCTACGGGCTATCCATCACCACCTGCATCGGGGTGGCGAGCTTCCCTGAGCACGCCCAAGACAAGGCGACCCTGCTCGACTTCGCCGACCGCGCCATGTACCGCGGCAAGAAGGGGACCCGGAACGTGATCTACATGGCGGCCAAGGGCCTGGAGGCCACTCCCCCGCAGCGCCACAGCGCTCCCACGAGCTAGCGCATGGAGTCGCCGGCGCCCATCCTCGAGGCCGTTGCAGGCGGGCTCGCCCGCCTGCTCGCGCAGGTCACCGGCAAGCCGCCCGCGGCGGGTCCGCTGCCCGAGCAATCGAAGGAGTGGAACCGGGCGAAGCAGCAGCTCGGGCGATCGGGGCTCGCGGGAAAGCTGGGGCTCAACGAGGACGAGCTTCACCGGATGGACCAGGCGCTCCACGAGGCGATCCGGCGCGCCTCGGGGCCTGCGGAGAGCGAGATCGACCGGCGAAACCTCCTCATCTCCGCGCTCAGGCTGGCCACCCATCTGGAGCGCGCCGCGGAGCGGGTGGCGGGGTTCTCCTTCGTGGCGCTCGTCGAGCCCAAGCTCGGCGAGGAGGCCGCGCAGACGCGTGTCCGCGCCCTCGAGCTGGTGCTGCGCAGCCTGATCAGCGAGAGCTACCGCACCCAGGCGGCGCTCCTGGAGCGGCTGAAGTCGATCTTCAAGGCCGAGGTGGTGGAGCGCTGGAAGAAGCTCTCGGGAGGGGGCGATGTCCTGACCGGCATGGCCTTCAGCGAGGTGGCGAGCCTGTTCGTCAACCAGGAGGAGTTCGCCCGCTACCACCCGCTCTTCGCGGAGACGGTCTTCCTGCAGCTCTTGCGCGACCGGAGGCGGACGCTCCAGGACTTCCTGGACGGGGTGCGGTCGGTGCGCAACACGCTCGCGCACCACAAGCAGGTGGCGCCTTTGCAGCTCAGGCTGCTCGAGCTGTACTACGAGGAGATCACCTCCCCGGTGGGGGAGTCGTACGCGCGGGGCGCTACCCAGGTGAACCCCGCGGAGTACCTGGAGCCCTCGGCGGAGGAATTGAGGGCGTTCACCGAGCGGCTCTCCTTGGACCTGCGCGAGGTGGAGGGCGACCTCGGGCAGCTCAAGCGCTCGCTGGAGGCGACGCAGAAGAAGGTGTCGGCGCTGGAGGGGAGCCTGCTGTTCCTCTTCCTCTCGATCGGCTGGTTCGTCTTCTCCATCGGCGTGGCGATGGTGAGCATGCCTGGGCCTGACGAAGGCTTGGACCTGACGCGGGCGTCGGACGTCGCGGCGCGGGCGATGCGGGGGATGTTCATCGCCGCGATGACCTTCGCGGTGGCGCTGGCGCGGATCCTCTTCAACGTGCTGTGGGTGGCGAAGGGGCGGGGGCAGGCCGTGGCGGCGCTTTTGGCGGGCAACCGTGGGCGGGCGGTCTTCGCGGCGTTCGCGGCGCTGACGGTGGCCTACTACTGGGTGCCGGTGGGGGGCGTGATGGGAGGCCACCTGGTGCAGACGCCTCCGGGCGCGGCGGCGATCCTGCTCGACGAGAAGGCGCTGACCCGCTACTTGGACGAAGGCGGCGATCCGAACGCGAAGCCGTACGGCACGAGCCTCTTGCAGAGCGCGATCCTCGGCTCCGGTCCGCTGAGCAGGTCCGGGCTCCCCTCGGAGGCGGAGGCGGCGCCCAAGCGGCGACGGGTGGTGGAGCTGCTCCTCGCTCGAGGGTCGATCCCGACCGACGACGACGTCAAGATGGCGGAGAACATGAACCGGCGCGAGCTGGTGCCGCTGTTGCGCGCGGCGCAGAAGCGGTAGCGCCCCGCTCGACGGGCTCACTCGACACTGGACCCTCGACCCTGGACCGCTCTCCCGCTCCCCACGGTGAGCCCCACGGTCGGGCCCTTGCTCGCCTTAAGCTGCTCGTGCGTCGCACCCGAGGCGACGAGGGCGTACTTGCCGGAGCCCTGCCGGTTGCGCTCCCGCTGGCCTGGGTCCAGCCGGTGCACCAGCTCGGTGAAGAGCGCGGCGTGCTCCTGCTCCTCGGCGATCACGTACCGGAGAATGGCCTTCGCCTCCTCGCTGTCGGTGGCCTCGAGGTGCGCGGTGTAGAGGTTGATGGCGTCCAGCTCGGCCTCGATGTCGAGCCGCATGGCGTTGGCCAGCTCCGAGTCGGTGAGCTTCCGGCCCGGCTGGAGGAAATGGAACGGGGGCGTCTGGGGCATGGGCCTGGCACACCTCAGAGCTGCCCTCTGGTCAAGGCCATCGGCGTTTCCTCCGTTGCATAGCGGCAACACTCTCCGCGATGCTGTCCAGCCATGGACAGCCTGGGCCTGCTCGATCGCCTCCGGATCGCGCTCGAGGCGGGGGACCTCCAAGCCGCGCGCAAGCACGCCGCGGACCTCAAGAACGGGTTGGGGCCCGAGTCTCAGCGGGCCACCCAACTCGCGGCGGAGGTGCTCCACGAGCTGCGCCAGCCTCTCCTCGGCATCAAGGCCTACGCCCAGATGCTCCGGGACGACCCATCGAGCCGAACGCCGGTTCCGCTGATGCTGGCCCAGGTGGAGCGGATGGAGCAGATCATCTCCGACTTCACCCGGCTGGCCAGCGACAAGCCGGCCCCCAAGGAGCCGGTGCGCCTCTCCGAGGTGGTCTCGGAGGCCGAGCGGCTCTTCCGCCTGAGCCCGGAGGCCGCCCGCATCCAGCTCGAGGTCGACGCCTCCGCCGAGGTGGAGGTGACCGGCAGTGGCCGGTTGCTGGAGCAGCTGGTGCTGAACCTGCTCAACAACGCCCGCGATGCGATGAGCGGGCTCGGGCGCATCAAGGTCTGGGTGGGGCGCGAGGCGGGAAAGCCGGCGCTGTGCGTGGCCGACTGGGGCCCAGGCATCTCCCCCGAGCAGCGCGAGCGCATCTTCGAGCCTTACGTCACCAGCCGTCCTAAGGGCAGCGGGCTCGGGCTGGCGGTGTGCCGGCGCGTCGCCCAGGAGCACCGGGCCACACTGTCCCTGGCGCCGCCGACCGCGCTGCCCGACAAGCCTCCTCCGGCGACGGTGTTCAGGCTGGTGTTCGATTCGGAGACCGGCGCCGCTTCGCACCGCCGCCCCCGCATCCTGGTCGTCGACGACGAGGCCATCGTCCGTTCGGTGTTCGCGGATCTCCTCGGGAGGGAAGCGGAAGTCGTGCAGGCGGAGACGGCCGAGCAGGCGATCCCCGAGCTGCTCGATGGCCGGTTCGACCTCATCGTCACCGACAAGAACCTGCCGGGGCAATCGGGCCTCGACCTGGCCAAGGAGGCGCGCCGGCTGGACCCGAGGTCCCGGGTGATCGTGATGACCGGCTACCCCTCGCTGGTGACCGCGCAGCAGGCGGCCGAGCTGGGAGTGCTCGACTACCTGCTCAAGCCCTTCGACGACATCCGGCAAGTCCGGGAGAAGATCCGGGCGGCGGTCCTCGCCCCTCCCCAGGAGAAGTTCCGGGCCTCCAACAGGCGGGTGGACGTGTACGAGGACAACTCCACCTGCGCCTCGCAGGTGGTGGAGGCGCTGAGGATGGCGGGAATGGAGCCCAACGTGGTGCTGGAGGCGATGCCCAAGGGCCAGGAGCCGCCGGCCGCGGTGGTGGTGAGCTGGGACTTCGGGCCGGCCTACGGACCCAAATCGGTGGAGCTGGGCCGTTCGGTGAGCCGCGGGGCACCGTTCGTGGTGCTGGCCGAGCACCTGACCATGGACAGCGCGCTCGAAGCCTTGCGGGGAGGCGCAGTGGCGTGCCTGCCCAAGCTCGTCTCCGACGTGAAGGCGCTCAGCCGCGAGCTGTCGCGCTCGCTCAAGCTGGAGTGACCGGGCCGTGCAAGCCGTGGCCCCAGAATCCGCTCTCCCGCGAGAGGGAGAGGGTCAGGGTGAGGGGGATCAGCGGCGCCCCGGGCGATTTCGCCGCGTGTGCCCGCTCTGTCTCGCCCTGGCCCTCTCGGTGTCCGCCTGCCGCTGCGGGGCCCCGCCGGCCAGCTCCGATGCGGGCGCCGACTCCGGTGACCCGTTCGGCGATCACGAGGATGGCGGCCTGGGAGGCGCCGGCGCCTGCGACGGTGGCCTGCGCGGAGAAGGAACCGCGATGGCCTCCTCCCTCGACTCTCCGCGGCGCATCGCGACCGATGGGACCCACGTCTACCTCTCCGTGAGCGGGCCGGCGGCCCTGGCCCTGGGGAAGCTTCAGCGAGTCGCCACCGCGGGCGGGCTGTTGGAAACCCTGGCCGAAGGTTTCTCCTCACCCGACGCCATCGCCGTCGATGCCGACTCAGTCTACCTGGTGGATGGAGATGGGCTGTGGCGGATCTCGAAGCAGTCCGGCGCGAAGACCCTGCTGGATCCCGCGCCCACCAACCACCTGTTCGGCGACACGGACCTCGCGCTCTCGGGAGCCGAAGTGGCGCTCGCCACCGGCTTCGACTCGCTGCTCCGGGTGAAGCGGGACGGCAGCGCGCGCGCGGTGCTCTACCTGGGGCCGCCCGGCTCGGCGGTGCGGGCGGTGCTCGCGGAGGCGGGCACGGTGCTCTTCCTGGTTTCCGAATCGCCGGAGAGCGGCCTCTACGAGGTCAAGCTGGACGGCTCGGCGCCGGCGGCCAGGCTGCGGGACATCTCGGGCGGCCGTTCGCTGCACGCGACCGCCACGCATTTCTTCTGGTCCGAAGGAGCTTCCGGGCAGGGGCGGGTGCTCGCGGCGCCTCGGACCGGCGGCGAGCCGGTGGAGCTGGCCGCAGGGCTGGAGGGGCCCTCGCGCCTGCTCGGGGTGGGCCGCTTCCTCTACTTCAAGAACGCGACTCCCACGGGTGCCTCCGAGCGCTTCTTCCTCCGTGCCTCGCTGTGCGAGCCCGGCCTCGTGGTGCCCGTCGGGCCCCAGGGGGCGGGTCCCGGCGACCTCGCCTTCGACGGCGCGACGCTCTTCTTCAGCTCGGCCGACACCGCGCCGCTCGGCTACCTCTCCCGGCTACCCTAGGCGACTTGGCTCGCAAGAGCCGGCGCCCGCAGCACCGCGCAAGAGGCGCGGCCGTGCAGGTCCATGCTGGTGACCAGGGCGACCCTGACCTGGCGACCCTGCGCTCCCCGGAGGGCGAGCACCGCGGCGGCGGTCTGCAGGGCGGCCCCGGCGCCGTAGGACTCACCGATGAGCCCTTTCACCGCGGTGACCGGCGGGACCTTCTCTCCCCAGAGCGAGCGGAAGGCGGCCGCCTCGACGTCATCGATCTGCGGGACGCCGTTCGCTCCGGCGAAGATTGCGTCCACTTCGCCCGCGGCGGCACCCGCTTGACCCAGGGCGTCGTTCACCGCCTCGACGGTGGCCTCCACCAGCGGCCCGGCCGAGTAGGAGGTGATCGGCGAGCTGCGCTGCGCGAGCCCCGAGAGCCTTGCCAGCGGCCGCCGGCCCGCGCGCTCTGCCGCCTGCGCGGTCTCGAGGAGGGCCATCGCCGCCCCCTCTCCCATCAGCAGGCCATCGTGCCCGGGCGAGAGGGGCGCGCACTTACCCGAAGGAGACATCAGGCCGCAGCGAGAAAAGCCGGTGTAGATCTCTTCGCACAGCTCGTCGGCGCCGCCGGCCACAACCGCGTCCGCCCTCCCCCAGAGGATGGCCGAGCGCGCGTAGGCCAGCGCGTCGATTCCGGCGGTGAAGCCGTTGCTGATGGTGGAGGTGAGGCCGGTGATGCCGAACCGGATGTTGGCCTGGCTGGCGGGGCAGTTGAAGACGGTGTTCGGAAACAGCCCGGGCTCGACGCCGTCGGGGCCCTCGAGGAGCCGGGTGCGATCGAATGAGCTGATCGCGTGGACGCTCCCGAAGCCGGTCCCGAGCACCAGCCCGAGCCGGCTCTTGTCCATGGAGTCGATGGTCTTTCGCAAGTCCAGCGCGATGGCGGAGAGCAGGAGGAGGCTGGTGCGGTCCATCAGCCGAATGCCTTTGCCCAAGAGCTTCCCGGGCTCGAAGGGCTCCACCATCGCGGCGACGCCGGGAGGAAAGCTCGAGGAGAACAGCCGGAGCGAGGAGAAGGCGGGCTTCCCCGAAGCGAGGCCTTCGCCCAGCGGCCCGGCCCCGATGCCGAAGGGAGACACCGCGGCGATCCCGGTGATCACCAGTTCGGGAAGCTCGGCCATTCAGGCGCCCTCCCACTTTCCGACGACGATGCAGGCGTTGTTGCCGCCGAACCCGTAGGCGTTGGAGACGGCCAGGCGCACCTTCGCGGGCCGCGCCACGTTGGGGACGCAGTCCACCTCGCACTCCGGGTCCGCCGTCTCGAAGTTGATGGTGGGCGGGATGACGTCGTGCCTCACCGCGAGGGCGGTAGCCACCGCCTCGAGCGCGCTGGCGGCACCCATGCAGTGCCCGAGCATCGACTTGATCGAGCTCAGCGGGACCTTGGCGGCCCGGTCCCCGAAGAGCTGCTTCACCACCATCGACTCCACCCGATCGTTGGCGGGCGTGCCGGTGCCGTGGGCGCAGAAATAGTCCACCTCCTCGGCGCGGCGGCCGGAGGCCTCGAGGGCGCGGGCGGTGCTCAGGGCGGCGAAGCGCCCCTCGGGGTCGGGCTGGGTCATGTGGTGCGCGTCGCAGGAGAGCCCGTAGCCCAAGAGCTCGGCGACGATCGGCGCTCCGCGCTCCACCGCGTGTGAGAGGTCCTCGAGCAACAGCACCCCCGCCCCCTCGCTGACCATCATGCCCTTCCGGTTGCGATCGAAGGGCTGGACCTTCTCCGGCGCGCAGGCGAGCAGTCGGTTGAAGCCGGCGAACGCGGTGAGAGAGAACGGATCGGACCCACCGACCACCATCGCCTTGCAGCGGCCCTCGCGGATGGCGTCGTAGCCGAACCCGATGGCGTAGTTCCCGGCCGCGCAGGCGGTGGGGATCATCATGTTCGGCCCGCGCAGCCCGAAGATGCGGGCCACGTTCATCGGAACGGTTCCGCTGGGGTATCGCCCGAAGAGCTTGGAATCGACCGACTCCGGGCCGCCCTGGGTCCACTGGAGGTCGATCTCCTCGAGCACCTTGCATTCCCCGACGGTGGTGCCGAGGCTCGCTCCGATCGAGGCCGTATGGAGCTTCTTCCAGTCGAGGCGGGCGTGCTCGAAGGCCATCCGGGTGGCGGCGACCGCGAACTGGGAGCCTCGCCCCATCTGCTCGGGGGAGAGCTCGCTCGGCTCGGGAAAGTACGAGGACGCCTCGAAGCCTCGGACCTGGCCGCCGTACTTGGTGCGGAAGCCCGAGGTATCGAACCCCTCGAGCGGGCGCATGCCGTTGGTGCCGGCGAGCAGGGCTTCCCAGAAAGGTTCAGCGCCGCAGGCGATCGGGCAGATCGCTCCGAGCCCGGTGATCACCACCCGCCGATGGGACATGGACCTGGCCCTCCGATGGAGGAGGGGAGAATAGGGGTGACGAGGCGGCGAGGGGAAGTGAAGAGGTGAGGCTGGGGAACAACCGGGTGCGGTACCGGCAGCTCTCCTCCCGTCACTGATCGGCTCGATTCCGAGCGCGACCGCGCCAGGCCCGCTAGTACTCCATGTCTTCGCCGGAATAGTCCGGCATCGAAGGGGCCTTGCCCTTCTTCTTCGGCTTCTCGGCCACCATCGCTTCGGTGGTGAGCAACAAAGACGCCACCGAGGCCGCGTTCTGCAGCGCGAAGCGGGCCACCTTGGTCGGGTCGATCACCCCGGCCTTCTCCAGGTCCTCGAACTTCTCGGTCGCCGCGTTGAACCCGAAGGCGCCCTTCTCCTCTTTGACCCGGTTGAACACCACCGCGCCCTCCCACCCCGCATTGGCGGCGATGCGGCGGATCGGCTCGGAGAGCGTCCTTCGAACGATGTCCACCCCGAAGTCCTGCTCGCCGCCCAGCTTGAGCTTCGCCAGCGCCGGCAGGCACCGCAGATAGGCCACCCCACCACCGGGCACGATGCCCTCTTCCACCGCCGCGCGGGTGGCGTGGAGCGCGTCCTCCACCCGGGCCTTCTTCTCCTTCATCTCGGTCTCGGTGGCCGCGCCGACGTTGATCACCGCCACCCCGCCGACCAGCTTGGCCAGCCGCTCCTGCAGCTTCTCCCGATCGTAGTCGGAGGTGGTCTCGTCGATCTGCCGCCGGATGAGCTTGATGCGGCCCTCGATGTCCGCCTTCTTCCCCGCCCCGTCCACGATGGTGGTGTTGTCCTTGTCCACGGTGATGCGCTTGGCCCGCCCCAGATCCGAAAGCGTCAGGTTCTCGAACTTGGTGCCCAGCTCCTCGGACACCACCTGGGCGCCGGTCAGCACCGCGATGTCCTTCAACATCTCCTTGCGGCGATCGCCGAACCCCGGCGCCTTCACCCCGCACACGTTCAGCACCCCGCGGATCTTGTTGACCACCAGGGTGGCCAGGGCCTCGCCCTCCACCTCCTCGGCGATGATCAAGAGCGGCTTCCCGGATCTCGCCACCTGCTCGAGGATCGGGATCAGGTCAGGCATCGCCGCCAGCTTCTTCTCGCTCAACAGGATGTAGGGATCCTCGAGCGCCACCTCCATCCGCTCGCGGTTGGTCACGAAATAAGGAGAGATGTACCCGCGGTCGAACTGCATGCCCTCGACCACCTCCAGGGTGGTCTCCAGCCCCTTCGCCTCTTCGACGGTGATCACCCCCTCCTTCCCCACCTTCTCCATCGCGTCGGCGATGATGTTGCCGATCGTCTGATCGCCGTTCGCCGAGATGATCCCCACCTGGGCGATGTCCTTGCGGTCCCTGGTCGGCTTGGAAATCTTCTTGAGCTCCGCCACCACCGTCTCCACCGCCTTTTCGATGCCGCGCTTGAGGTCCATCGGGCTGTGCCCGGCGGCGACCAGCCTAAGCCCCTCCTCGAAGATCGCCCGAGCCAACACCGTGGCGGTGGTGGTTCCATCGCCCGCCTTGTCCGAGGTCTTGCTCGCGACCTCCTTCACCATCTGCGCGCCCATGTTCTCGAACTTGTTCTCGAGGTCGATCTCCTTGGCCACCGTCACCCCGTCCTTGGTGACCGTGGGAGACCCGAACGACTTCTCGAGGACCACGTTCCTCCCCTTCGGGCCCAGCGTCACCGCCACCGCGTCGGAAAGCAGGCGAACCCCGCGCAAGATCGCCTCGCGAGCATTGTGGTGGAAGTAGATCTCCTTGGCAGCCATCGGTGCGTACCTCCAAACCTTAGTGTTTTCGGTAACTTGGCCTTAGCACTCGGCCAAAGCGAGCGCTAACCTAAAGTCTCGCGGCTGAAAGTCAATGGCCACGGCGCAGGCGTTCAGGATCGCCGGCGGCCGGGCTTTCGTGGCTCGACCCGGCAGCGCCGTCGCAGGAGCACGAGCAGCCAGGCCCCGAGCACCCCCAAAGCTCCACTCGGGACCGGGAGCGCGGCACAGCCGGGCGCGGCGTCGTAGGTGGAGCCCATCTTCTTCACCATCACCGCGGGCAAGCAGAACCGCAGTCCGGAGGCGTCCTCGGCGCATTCTCCCGGCGTGCAGTCGGAGGTCACCAGGCACCGGCGCCGGCAGAAAGTCTCCTCGCCTGTCCTTCCGGTGCACACCGCCCAGGGACTGGCGCAGAACGTCTGCCCCGGGGTGCAGCTCTCGCCGAGCGCGGCCACCGGAAGCTGACGCTTGGTGCACACCCCCTGGCTGCACTCCATTTCCGAGCCGCACTCGGCGGCGGTGGTGCAGGTCTTGGAGCAATAAGAGGGTTGCTGCGGATCCGCCACGCAGCGGCGCGTCTGGCACTGCTCGTCGAAGCCGCAGGGGCTCCCGAAGGGCTGGCAGTCGGGGTCCGCGCAGGCGGACACCGAGCACACCTGGTTTTGCACGCAGCTCTCCGGGCAGTCCGGATCCGTGCCCGGGCTCTGGCAGCTCCCGCAGGCGCCATCCGCCAGGCAGAGGCAGTCGGGATCGGCCGGCGAGCACCCTTGCTTGCACTGGGCGTCGGCGGTGCACTGCGGATCCTCGTTCTCCGCGAACCACTGGTCGATGAAGGCCTTGTGGCGGTCGACGCGCTCCGAGGAGCCGCGGCCGCAGCCCTCGGGGCCGAAGGAGGTGATCGCCACCACCCGCTCCTCGCCGCCGTTCCACGGGTGAATCGCCGGCCCCCCGGAGTCACCCTGGCAAGTGCCGGTGGTCTCCACTGTGCCGTAGACGACCTCCTCGCCGACCACGTTGAAGCTGATGTCCACCGAGCGCTTGGTGCCCCAGTCCCGTCCGCCTGCGCTCGTCTGTCCGTAGCCGACCAGGCGCGCCGGCTGGCGCTGGAGCCCGCTGACGCTGTCGCGGTTCCAGGGCTTGAACCGGACGGTGGGAGCGCGGTCGAGCAAGACCAGGCCGATGTCGTTCGCGAAGGAGCCTCCGGAGGTGTACCCGGGGTGGGGCCGCACCTTGGAAGAGGAGATGAAGTCCGAGTCCCCCGCATCCCTGGCCGCGGTGAGGTTGGTGGCGCGCACGCGCGGGAGCCTCCCGGCCTCCGGCTGGAGGCAGTGCGCGGCGGTGAGCAGCGTGCGCCGGCCGACCAGGGTGGAGGTGCAAAGAGAGGCGCCGCCGTCGTAGCTCATCTCGATCATGAAGACCTCGGGATCGGCGAAATCCGAGGTGCCGCCGAGGATGGCGTCGCGGCGAAAGGACGGGTCGGCATGCTCGCCGGGCCTTTGCGCGCAGCCGACGAGCGCAGCGAGGGCGAGGGCAAGCGCGCGCATCGCTAGTGCGTGGCGAAGCCCACGAGGTCCAGGAGCTTGTTCAGGTCCAAAGGCTTGGCCAGGGTCATCGCCACGCCCTTGCGCATGCCCTTGTCGGCCAGCTCGTCCGACGGGTAGGCGGTGATGAGGATGATCGGCAGGTCCTGGTACTGGGGCAGGGCCCTGAGCTGCTCGCTGAACCGGATACCGTCCAGGTGCGGCATCATGAGGTCGGTGATGACGAGGTTCATCGGCTCCCGCAGGAGGATCTCCTTCGCCTGGACGCCGTCGGGAGCGGTGAGAACGGTGTAGCCGTGACCGCGAAGGAACCGGGCGATCAACGAGCAGAGATCGAGGTCGTCGTCGACCACCAGGACCTTGATGTGCTGGTTGGCGGGGGCCACGTCGGAGTCCTAACAGGCTTGCCCGCGCGTTGACAACGCTGCACCCCGGTCTCTATCTGGGGCGATATGGATCGGTCCGAACGGGTAGACGCCGACGGCAGGATCGCGCCGCTCCTCGAGCGCGCGGCCGAGGAGTTCGAGCAGGGCCATTTCGACCAGGTCCTCTCGCTGGCGCAGCAGGCTTTGGAGGAGCACCCCGGCAACGCGGAGGCGCTGCACTACCGGGCCGCCTCGCAGCTCGAGCTCGGTGACGCCGAGGCGGCCGAGGCGTCCTACCGGAAGGCCTCGAAGCTTTCGCCGGAGGATCCGGAAATCCTCCTCGGGCTCGCGGACCTGCTCATCTGCCATCCGGGGGAGGACCGCTCGATGGTGGAGGAGGGCATCGCCCTGTGCGCCCGCGGCCGGAAGCGGCTGGGAAAGGAAGATGGAGAGCTCTGTGTGGAGCTGCTGTTGCTGGAGGGCATCGGGCTGAACCAGCTTGGCCAGTGCGAGCTGGCGCTCGCGCGGCTCGACGAGGCGCTGAGAATCGATCCCGGCTCGGTGGATGCGGCGCTGGAGAGGGGCATCGCGCTGTTCGAGCTGTGCCGGTTCGACGCCGCGGAGCGGGAGCTCAAGAAGGTGGTGTCGGTGGCGGCGGACGAGCCCTGGGCGCATCACTATCTGGGGCTCTTGGCCGAGCGGCGGGGGGAGCTGCGCGAGGCGAAGCGCCGCTTCTCGAGGGGAAGGAGGCTGGCCCCGGAGGAGTTCCCGCCGCCGGTGGAGCTGTCGGACGCGGAGTTCGATGCCGCAGTGGAAGCGGCGGTGGCGCGGCTGCCCGCGCACGTGATGAAGCACCTGGAGAACGTGAACATCTCGGTGGAGGCGCTGCCCTCGGAGGAGGACCTGCTGGCCTCGCGGCCGCCGCTCTCGCCGTGCATCCTGGGGGTCTTCCGAGGCACCCCGGTGGGGGAGCGGAGCGTCTCCTCGGCGTTCGACCATTTCCCGGCGGCGATCGTGCTCTACCAGCGCAACCTCGAGCGCTTCGCCGGGACCAAGGAAGAGCTGATCGAGCAGATCGGCATCACGGTGATGCACGAGGTCGGGCATCTGATCGGGCTGGACGAGGAGGACCTCTGGGAGCGCGGGCTGGAGTGATTGGAGTGATGGCCCGCGCCCCGGTGCCGGGCCGATGCAAGACGCGGCTCGCGGCGCTCCTGGGCGCAAAGCGGGCGGCCCAGCTCTACCGGGCGATGCTGCTCGACGTGCTGGAGGGCCTGGAGCCTCTGGAGGCGACCAAGGTGCTGCTGGCGGCGCCGGAAGACGAGGGACCGGAGCTATTGCGCTCGCTGGCCCCGCCTTCGTGGCGGGTGGTGCCTCAGGAAGGGGCGGACCTGACGGAGCGGCTGGTGAGGGCCTTCGACCGACTCTTCGAGCTGGAGGTGCCCGCGGTGGTACTGGGCAGCGACTCGCCGACGCTCCCGTTCGATCGAATCGGGCCTGCACTCGCCGAGCTATCGGGCACGGGGCGAGTGCTCTTGGGGCCGGCGAGCGACGGAGGCTACTACCTGGTGGGCCTCAGCGAGCCGCGGCCCGAGCTGTTCCGGGGAATCCGCTGGAGCACGGGAGAGGTGATGGAGCAAACCCGGCAGCGAGCGAGGCATCTCGGACTGGCGCTCGCGGAGTTGCCGGAGGCCTACGACGTGGATGACCTCGCCGGCCTGGAGCGGCTGCGCGAGGAAGTACGCCAGCGGCCAGGGCGCGCGCGTCGATGTGCGGCGCTGCTGGCCTAGACTCGCAGAACACGCACCGAAGGGAAAAAGCGACGCAACCGGTCGAGGTCGTCGAAATCCGAGGTGTAGACCAGATCGCCCCGCATCGCTGCCGACGCCATCACCATGGCATCGATGGCGCTCGTTTTCGGCACCGCAGCCTGGGCCTCTCCGGCCAGCCTGGCCACTCGCTCGGACAGCGGCTCCACGTCGACGGCGCCGAGGATCTCCTCGCGGACATCCGTTCGCCCCCGCCACCATTCGGCGATGACGACCGTCGGCACGGTGATCCGCCGGCCAGTGTCCGTCGCCGCGCGAAGGACTCTCGCCGCGCGTTGCTGGCCGCGCTCGAGGGCAATCAGCACCCCACCGTCGAAGGTTAGTATGGCGCTCCGCGGCGCGAAGCGCAACGCTGGCCTGAGCCTGGAATCAGGCCCAGTACTTCCCGGCCACCGCTTCCAGCCGCTTCTTCACTTCCGCCGGCACCTTCGCCTTGTCCGACCAGATCGCGTGGGCCAGCGCCGTCTGGCAGGAGCAATCCCGCGTGCGGTCGCGGATCACCGCCACCGTCCGGCGGATGAGGTCCAGCCCCTGCTCGGTCGCCGCCTTGAGGTTGCCGATGATCTCCTTGAGCAGCTGCACCTGGTCCAGCCCGTCGGGGTGCGGCCTCCAGCAGTCGTAGTCGGTGGGCAGCGCCACCATCGCGTAGCAAAGCTCGGCCTCGCGGGCGAGCTTGGCCTCGGGCATCACCGTCATCCCGATCAGGTGCGCGCCCCAGGCGCGGTGCAGCTCGCTCTCCGCACGCGTGGAGAACTGCGGGCCCTCCATGCACACGTACGTCCCCGTGGAGTGCACCGTGGTCGCCGACGCCCTCCCCTGCTCGACGAGGAGCGCCCGCAGCCCCGGGCAGAACGGAGAGGCGAACTCCACGTGGACCGCCAGCTCGTCGAAGAAGGTGGACGGCCGGCGGAAGGTGCGGTCGATCACCTGGTCGGGGATGACCAGGTGCCGCGGGGCGATCTCCTCTCGCAGGCTGCCCACCGCGGCGCTCGCCAAGACGTGCGTGACTCCCAGCTTCTTGAGCGCATAGATGTTCGCCCGGTACGGGACCGAGGAGGGGTTGAACCGGTGGCCGTCTCCATGCCGGGCGAGCAGCGCGGTGCGTACGCCCGCCACCTCGGTCAGCACCACCGGCCCCGAGGGCTTGCCGAAGGGAGTGTCCACCTCCAAGGCCTCGCCCCGGCCGATCGTCCCCAAGGCCTCTCCCAGCCCGGAGCCGCCGATGACGCCCACCACGATGTCCTTCATGGAAACACCCTTATCCGGTAAATGGGGAGGGAGGCCCTATGCAACCCCAACCCAAACGCGCCATCAACTGCGAGCCGCTGAAGAAGCTGATCCGCGAGGTCCCCGACTTCCCGAAGAAGGGCATCCTCTTCTACGACATCACCACCCTGCTCAAGGACCCGGTGGGGCTCGCCACCTTGATCGACGCCTTGGCCGAGCACTACCTCGAGGAGCACGTGGACCTGGTGCTGGGCATCGAGGCGCGCGGGTTCATCTTCGGGCCGGCGCTCGCCTACCGGCTCAACGCCGGCTTCGTGCCGGTCCGCAAGCCCAAGAAGCTCCCGGCCGAAACGGCCAAGGTGACCTACGCCCTCGAGTACGGCACGGACACCTTGGAGATCCACCGCGACGCGGTCAGCAAGGGCCAGCGGGTCCTCATCGTGGACGACCTCTTGGCGACGGGCGGGACCGCGCGCGCGGCGTGCGACCTGGCCACCTCGCTGGGGGCGGTGATCCAGGGGCTCGGATTCGTGGTCGAGCTGGACTTCCTCAACGGACGCTCGAGGCTGGGTGACTTCGAGGTGAAGTCGCTGCTCCGGTACGCCAGTTAGCTGGAGGCGACTTCCAGCACCGCCGATCCCGACAGCTTCCCACAGCGGAGGGCCAAGAGCGCCTCGTTCGCCTCTTCCAGTCGGAAGCGCCGGACCTCGGTGCGGATGGGGATGGCCATCGCCAGCGCGATGAGCTGGGAAGCGTCGGACCGCTTGAGGTTGGCGACGGAACGGAGCACCCGCTCTCCCCACAGGAGCGAGTACGGCAGCGGCGGGATGTCGCTCATGTGGATGCCGCCGCAGACGACCGTCCCGCCCTTGCGCACGGCCGCCAGCGCGGCAGGCACCAGGGATCCCACCGGGGCGAAGATGATCGCCGCATCCAGCGGCTCGGGCGGGGCCTGGCTCGAGTCGCCGGCCCACCTCGCACCGAGCTTGAGGGCGAAGCGCTTCGCTTGCTCGTCGCCGGGGCGCACGAAGGCGTAGACCTCCCGCCCCTGGCTGCGCGCGAGCTGGACCAAGATGTGGGCGGCGGCACCGAATCCGTACAGGCCCAGCCGGCGGGCGTCCCCGGCGAAGGAGTAGGCCCGGTAGCCGATTGCCCCACCGCACAAAAGCGGAGAGAGGTGCACCGGGTCGCCTCCCCGGGGAATCTCCACCGCGAACCGGTGGTCGGCGAGGGTGAGCTCGGCGAAGCCCCCGTCGACCTGGTAGCCGGTGAAGCGCGGCCGGTCGCAGAGGTTCTCCTGGTCATCGCGGCAGTAGCGGCACTGCCCGCAGGCAGAGGCTAGCCAGGGCACGCCGACGAGATCACCCGCCTGCCAGCGCGATGCCGCCGGCTCCGCGCCGCTCGAGGCCGAGGGGCCTGCCCCGAGCGCAGCGGAGGGACCTGTCCCCAGAGGAGCCGAGGGACCGACCCCGGCGATGGTCCCCACGATCTGGTGGCCGGGGACGAGCGCGGACTTCGGGTTCGGCAGCTCTCCGTCCACTACGTGGAGATCCGTCCGACACACCGCGCAGGCGAGCACGCGGATGAGGAGCTGGCCGGGCCCAGGCTCGGGCACCGGCAGGTCCGCGAGCCTGAGCGGCGACCCTGGCCTGTCGAGGACCATCGCTCGCATGGGTGAGAAGCTACGGCCGCGCAGCGGCGGAGTCACCGCCGAACCGAACTCGCGCTCGGCAGCCGACTGTCGGCTACACTGCGCGGCCCTGGCCGAGCGGGCTTCTCCACCGGCCAACTCGGGAGGAATCGATGCGATCGCTGGTCTTCACCTCGCTCCTTTTGGCCTCGCCCGCCTTCGCGGACGGTAAGCTCGTGATCAACGACAACGGGGCGCGGCTCGACGAGGACTGCGCCGGCCGAGAGGTGGTGGTGAATGGCAACTCGGCCTCTCTCGCGCTCCGAGGTGAGTGCAAGTCGGTCAAGGTCCACGGGAACCTGAACACCGTCCAGGTCGAGGCGGCGGCCAAGCTGCAGGTCCTGGGCAACGACAACCGAGTGCTCTGGGAGCGCGGCGCAGCGGGCAAGCAGCCGGCCATTGCCAACCTTGGCAACCGGAACACCGTGCAGCAAGGCGCGGCGCCGGCCAAGGGAGCTGCGGTGGCCCCGCCGCCTGGCGAGCCGGCAGGTGCGGCGGTCGGGGTGGGCGCAGGCGATGGCGAGTCCGTCACGGTCAGCGGCGACAAGCGGGGCGGCAAGAAGACGGTGACCGTCAACGCCGGGGGAGTCTCCGTCGAGGTGCGCAAGTCCGAGGACAGCTCGGGCAAGAAGGTGGTGGTCTTGGGCGGCGGCGTGCACGCGGCGTCGGCCGGAGGCGGGGCGGGCGCGGTGATCTCCGCCTCCGGCATCGCGATCAACCAGGACGGCCTCCGGAGCACCTACGACTGCGGAGGCGCCAACGTGGCGATCAACGGCGACCACAACGCGCTCACCTTCACCGGAGCCTGCCGCAACGTCGCGGTGAACGGAGACCAGAACTCCATCGCGATCGAGACGGCCGCGGCCATTGCGGTGCACGGCGACGGGAACCAGATCACCTGGAAGCGAGGCACCAAGGGCGATCCCTCGGTCTCGATGCGGGGCGACGGCAACGACGTCCACCGCGCGCCCTAGCGGACCTCACCCCGGCCGGCATCGGACAGCCAGGCCGCTCGCTCGTTGCCTCTCCCGCCCGCGCCGCTATACCCTCGCGGGTCCACCGAGGTAGAGCAACCGGACCTGGTGGCCGGCCCGGTCTTCAAAACCGGTGAATCCTGCTGAGAGGCGGGATTGGCAGGTTCGATTCCTGTGCTCTACCGCCACTCCGCTATGCTCCTGGGGCGATGCCGGACCCGAAGGAACTGCCCGAGGCCTTCTCTCCCGATGGCGAGGAGACCACCGCCAGGGGCAGGGCCATCACCAAGCACCTCTTGATCGGCCAGCGCCTCGGCAACTACCTGGTCGAAGGGTTCCACCACGCCGGCGGCTTCGCCCTGGTCTTCAAGGGCCGCCACGTCTCGATGGACCGACCGGTGGCCCTCAAGGTCTTGCACCACGACTTCGTGGCGGTGCCCGACGTGGTCCGCCGCTTCCGGCTGGAGGCCGATGCGATCAACCGCGTCAAGCACCCCGGCATCGTGGAGATCTACGACATCGATGAGCTTCCCGACCGCCGCCCTTATCTGGTGATGGAGTGGATCGAGGGCCGAAACCTCGACCGGGAGCTCCTGTCCCGCGGCGCTTTCTCCACGCCGGAGATCGTCGCCCTGGTGAGCGAGCTGGGATCGGCGCTCTCGGCGGTCCACGCCGCGGGCATCGTCCACCGCGCCCTCAAGGCCTCCAACATCATGGCGGTCCCCGACGGCGCCTGGTTCAAGCTCAAGCTGGTCGACTTCGGCCTGAGCAAGTTCCTGGTGCCAACCTCCTCGCCCAACGCCGGCCGCACCGCCAAGGGCACGGTGATCGGCACTCCAGAGACGATGGCCCCGGAGCAGATCCTCGGCGCGCCTTGCGATGCGCGCACCGACATCTACGCCGTGGGGGTGCTCATCTACCAGCTCGCCACCGGGCGGCTGCCCTTCGAGGCCACCACCCTGGCGGAGGTTCAGGAGATGCACCTGCACACCCCTCCGCCGCGGGCGAGCCTTCTGGCCCCGGTGCCGCCCGCGCTCGACCTGGTGCTCGCCCGCTGCCTCGACAAGGCGAAGGAACGTCGCTACCCCACGGTGGAGGACCTGGTGGCGGACCTCAAGAAGCTCACCGCGCCCTCCTCGGTCAAGGCCGAGCGGACCGGGATGGGCCTCTACGCCGATCTCCGGGTGGAAGGCTCGAGCGATGACCTCACCGACGCGGACCTCGACGATCTGGACCGCCTCTCCGAGTCGGTCCGCGGCGCCCTCTCCGCGCTCGGCGCGCGGCTGGCGATCGACGCCCCGAACGCGCTCCTCGGGGTGGTGCTGCTGCCCGAACAGCCCGAGGAGGCCCGGCGGGCGCGGGAGAGCGCCCTGCGCGCGGCGGTGCGGCTCGCCCGGACGGTCTCCAGCCGGCCCGGGGCGTCGAAGCGGCTGCAGCTGGCGCTGTCGGCCCACGCGGGGTCGCTGCTGATCAAGGAGGGGGACGGACAGGGGAAGATCCTCGGCGGCGACTTGATGAAGGTGACCTCCTGGGCGACCGGCTCCCCTTCCGGCGCGGTGTGCGCCACCCGCGAGGCGCTGGACGGCTTGCCGTTCACCCCGGAGCCGGTCGAATCGACCCGGCTCTTCAGGCTCCCCGCGGACGCGGAGAAGGAATGACCGCAACGGTCGCGCCGGCGAGCGCCGCGACGGCCGAGCTGACCATGCGCGGCCTGGCCGCCGGGCTGGGGATCGGTGCGGTGCTGGCAGCCGCCAACGTCTACATCGGCCTCAAGACCGGATTCTTCGACACCGGTTCGGTGACCGCTGCGCTCGCCGGGGCGATGGTCCTGCGCCTCGCCTCCGGCGGGTGCTCCACCGCGCTGGAGACCAACGTCTGTCAGACCGCCGCCACCTCCGCGGGAGTATCCGCCGCGGTCGCCGGGCTGCTCGGTGCCTTCCCGGCACTCTCCTTGATGGGCCGCGATTACCCCGATTGGGCAGTCGCCTCATGGGGCCTGACTCTCGCGGTGATCGGAGTGGCGATCGCCCACGCCCTCCGCGCTCGCCTGGTGGTCAAAGAGGCGCTGCCCTTTCCCTCCGGGATCGCCACCGCGACGCTGATCCGCGCGCTGCACGAGCGCGCGGCGGAGAGGCAAGCTCGCACCCGCGCCCTCCTCGCTGGAGGAGGCCTCTCCGCTGCGGTCGCCTGGCTGCGCGACGGCCGGCCCTCCTGGATTCCCGCCGCCCTGCCCTTCCCGGGCCAGGCGGCCGGCGTGCCGCTGGCGCCTTTGGGCGTCGGTTTCGCGGTGAGCCCGATGCTCTTGTCGGTGGGCATCCTGGCGGGGCCGCGGGTGGGGCTGAGCCTTCTTTTCGGCGCGGTGGTGGCCTGGGGAGCTGTGGGTCCGGCGCTGGTCGCACGCGGCGCGGCCGCGGGAAGCTACGAGGCGCTGATCGGCTGGCTGGTCTTCCCCGGGGTCGGACTCGGCCTGGCCGAGGCGCTGGTGAGCCTGGCGGGGCTCTTGCTCACCGCGCGGCGCGCGCTGGGAGATCTCGCCTCGGGCCCCGGAGCGACCGGCAGGCCGCTCGCCATCGCGTTTTTGGGCGCGTCAGCGGCGCTCGTTCTGCTTGGCCACTTCGCGTTCGACCTACACCCCCTGGCGCTGGTGGCGGCGATCGCCGCGACGGTCATCCTCTCGGCGACCTGCGCCCGGGCCGCGGGAGAGACGGACATCAGCCCGGTGGGGCAGATCGGCCAGGTGACCTTGCTCTCCTTCGGAGCCGCGTCGCCCGGAGCCCCCCACGCGGCGACCCTGGCGGGCGCGGTGCCGTCCGGAGCAGCCGCGCAGACCGGCATGCTCTTGTGGTCCTTCAAGGCTGGGCACCTGCTCGGCGCCTCGCCGCGGAGACAAGTGGTCGCGCAGTTGATCGGCGCGCTGGTCGGGGGCGTGCTGGTGGTCCCGATCTATCGGCTCCTGACCACCTCGCACGGCTTGGGCTCGCCGGCGCTGCCCGCGCCTGGAGCGATGCCGTGGAAGGTGCTGGCCGAGCTGGTCGGCCGGGAGGGGGCGGCGGTCCCTCCCGGCGCGCTGTGGGCCGGGGGCGTCGGGCTCGCCGCGGGGCTGCTCCTTTCCCTGCTCTCGCGCACGCGATTGTCCCGGGCGCTGCCGTCGCCGATCGCCTTGGGCATCGGCTTCCTGGTGCCGGCGATGTACGCGGTCCCCATCTGCCTTGGAGCGCTGGCCACCTGGGCGATGGGCCGGCGCTGGAAGCTCGAGGGCGCTGCCGCGGCCGCGGCCGGAGGTATCGCCGGGGAGGCGGTCGTGGCGGTGGCGGTGGCGGCGCTGATCGCCACCGGACTGCTGGCCCCGCACTGATCAGAGAATCACAGCGCGCAGTACGTCTTCGCCTCCTGCGTGCACTGCCAGTCCCAGCGATTGCTGCAGCAGTACGAGTCCCCGCTCGGGTAGGTGCTGTTCAAGTACCCGGTGCAGACCAGCTTGATGCAGTCGCTGTCGGCGGGACTGAGCGGTGCACCCTCCGCCCTGACGCTGTGGGCTCCACAGAGGTCGGCTGCCTCATTCTTGCACACGCCGTCCCAGCCCGATGAGGCGCAGTACCCGTCTCCGGTCGCACCCCAGGACGTCTTTATTTCACGTGCAACCTTGTATGCGCAAGGCGAGGAGGCCGCCGGCAGCGCCGCGCCCGTGGTGTAGTCGGAGTGGGGCTTGGCCGGGCCCGGGCCTCGGTAGATGGTAATGACCTGGTTGTAGGCCACCCCGTCGCCGGCCGGCACGCCGTCCACTAGGTCTCGCAGGCCGCAGTTGTAGAAGGTACCGTTCCCGTCGGTCGAACCGCACGCCCTTTGCGCCTTGTCGGCGTAGTAGGCGTAGTAGCCGAGGTCCTCGCACGTCCCGATCAGCGCCGCGCCGGGCAGGCCATTGTCCGCAAGCACCCGGTCGGAAAGCCCCATCAGGTACTGCTGCCGCAGTGTGATGTTGCCACTCCCGAAGCATGCATAGGCGACCGGTTTCGGGGCCTTGTTGAGGTCTACCTGGAAGACGTTTCCCCAGAACGCGCCCTCCTGGTAGGGGAAGTCAGAAGCCTCGTAGGATCCCAGCTTGTTGAGGGCGTCGGCGTAGCCGTTGTTTCGCAGGCTCGGCGGCTTTCGCATCGACAGCGGGATCGCCGAGCCGCGGTTGTTCTGGCGGGCGATCAGGCACCCGGACACCCAGCGCTGGCACTCCTGGTAGCAGGCTCCAGTTTCCCACTCCGGCGCGAGCCCGACGGCGCCCGCGAACGTCCAGTTGGTGCCGTACTTGTCCTGGAGGGTGAGCGTGTGGCCCTTGGGCAGCGCGCATTCCACGACGTACTTGATGAAGTTTCGGGTGTTGGCGTCGGCGACCACGTTTCGGATGTCGGTGTTGGTGGTGCCGCTGCCGGTGTTGGTCAGGCCGTTGTTGATCCACCCGTTGTTGATCCAGCCGTTGTTGATGAAGCCGTTGTTGATCCACCCGTTGTTGATCCAGCCGTTGTTGATCCAGCCATTGTTGATCCAACCGTTGTTGATCACCTCTTGCCGAGTGGTGCCCGGCCCATCCTCTACCTTCCGGGCCGAGAACGCACCCGCGGTCAGGTCCTTCTCCGGCTCGGGCGTCACCTCCAGCGGAGTCACCGGCCGGCCGCTCTCATCCACTCCCCCACACCCGTGTTGGCCAGGCACCCCGAGCGCCGCGAATGCCGCGACTGCCCCCAGCACTAGCGCCAGCCCGCCCCCCATCGGCACCCACCGCTTGCGCTGCCCAAGAGTTGAAAGGCGCATGACTCCCCCTTCAGTTGACCGATCGAATTATACGCATGGGCCATGCCCATGAATGGCTCCAGTGCTCACGCGCAGTTGGTCTCGGCGCTTGCGCAAGTTGGTCAAGGTGCGGCTGCACGAATCGAGAAAGGGTGTATCGAGAAAGGACAGAAGCGGCTGGGTGGTAGGCTTGGGTCGACTCTTCGCGACATGCGCTGCCCAAGCTGCCATCGACGCGTCGCGCCGGGACGAGCGTGCCCTCGCCACCCCACCATGGAGGTTTCCCGGGAGGCGGTCGGAGTGCCGCTGCCGGAGATCCACGGATACTCCGCCCTCGAGCTGCTGGGCGAGGGCGGATTCGCGACGGTGTACTCGGCGCGCGGCGTGGAGCATGGCTCGGAGGTAGCGCTCAAGGTTTTCCGGGCGGGATTCCAAGACCGGCTGGCCCGGGAAGCCCAGGCGATGCGCCGGCTGGGACCGCCCCACTCTCCGCATCTGCTCGGCGAGGAGCGAACTCGCTCCGGCGAGGCGGTGCTGGTGATGGAGCGGCTCTGGGGTCAGACTCTCGCAGATTGCCTCGTCGGGTCGCCCGAAGGCGCACTTGCCCCGCGGGAGACGGCGCGGATCTTCCGCCCGCTTTGCAGCGCGGTCGAGGCCATGCACCGCGCGGGCATCGCCCACGGCGACCTGAAGCCCGAGAACGTCTTCCTGTGCGAGGCGCCGGTGGGCTCCGGAGTAACTCTGACCTTGCGCCCCAGCGGCGGGGGTCAATCGGAGGAGACGGTGGCCGGGGGGCCAAGGCTCCCGATGCGAGTCGCGCTGCTGGACTTCGGGGTTTGCCGATTGCTCGAAGACCTACCTCTTCCGGCCAACAGCCGCAGGGCGAGTCGCATCGGTGAGCGGCCGGGCACGCCAGCGTACATGGCCCCCGAGCAGTGGCGCGCCCAGGATCGGATTGGCACCACCGCAGACTTCTACGCGCTCGGCGTCATGCTGTTCGAGCTGCTCGCCGGCCGTCCGCCATTCGTGGGCGAAGACGCGCGCGTCGAGCACGCCCACCTGCTCCTCGAACCGCCAGCCCCCTCGGAGGTGGCCGCAGCGATGGGACTGGCGCCCTCGCCCTCTCTCGATGAAGTCGTGCTCGCCTGCCTCGCCAAGGACCCAGTCCGGAGACCTGTCAGCGCGATCGAGATCGCGGACCGGCTGGACGCCGCGTTCGAGGTTCGGGCCTCCGGCCACTCTTCGAGCTCTCGACCGACTGCGCGGGCGACGAAGTCACAAGGCTGGGCCGGCCTGTTGGCCTTCACCGCGCACGGACCTTTGGAGACCATGGTGGAGATGCTTGCGCTCGAGGGCGGCGTCGTCGCGCGCGCCGAGGGGGAGCGGGCGGTGGTGGCCTTCACGAAGGTCGCGACGCCGGAGGCGGGAGTGCGCTCGGCCCTCAGGGCCGCCCGGCGGCTGGGTCCGCTCGCTACGGCGGCGACCATCCACACCGCCGAGGTCCGCGTCAGGACCGGCAACCGGGGTACTCAGGTGCTGGGGACAGCGATCGACGGCTTCCGGGACTGGTGTCCGAGCGAGCCGCCCATCGCGCCCATCTGCCTGACGTCCGAAGCCGCAGCGCACTGCCGGGAACAGACCACCGCTCTCGATCAAGAAGCGCGCTTCCACGCCCCCCTCTCGACGCACGGTGACTCGGGCTCCACTCGGACGGCATCGCTGCAAGGCCGGGACGCGCTGTTGAGCCGGCTGAAGGATGAGGCCGTGGCCGCCTGGACGCACGGCTCGCCGGCGCTATCGACCGTCGTGGGGGATTCGAGGCTCGGCAAGACCCGATTGCTCGCCGAGCTGCGCGGTTCCCTCAAGGACCAATGTGTGCTCCTCGCTCCTGGCTTGGCGGCGCCGCGCGCCGGCCGTGAGGACATGCTGCGAGAAGCCGTGTCGCTGGCGCTGGGGCTGCGGCCGACTGCCGGCATCGATGAGGTGCGTCGCACCTGTGCCAGTGCTCTCGGCCCCGAGCTGGACGCGGCCTGGCCAGCGGTGGCGCTGGCGATGGGCCTGTCCGATGAGGGGACGCTCGGCCAGGCGCGTCCAGTGGATGCGCCTGGAGCGCTCAGGCACTCGCTGGCGCGCGCGATCGCAGCGGGACTCCGGCGGCTTGCGGAGCGGGAGCCGGTCGGCCTCCTCCTGGACGATGCCGAATCCTCCGACGCTGCTTTGCTCGACGCGGTCGAGCTGGCAACCATGGGCGGCCCACGCCGTCCCCTCTGGATCTGCGTCTGCGCGCGGGCGGAGCTCCGAGCTCTCAGGCCATCGTGGGGAGAGCGGGCACGAGTGGCACACTCCCACCAGATGGCTCCGCTCGAGGAGGCCGACGCCCGCACCCTGCTGCTCGAGCTGATCCAGCCAGTGGAGTTCTTGGCCGAACCGGTGGTGAAACGTCTGCTCGAATCGACCCAGCGGGTGCCGGGCCTACTGGTGGACCTGGTGGAGGCGCTGAAGGCGGCTGGCGCGATCCGCCGCCTCGCGGGCGCGGAAGCCTGGCACCTCCCCGTCGAGGAGCTGAACAATCTTTCGGCGATCGCCTCGCCCGCCGACCGCCTCGCGGACATCACTCTGGGGGGGCTGACCCCCCTCCTGGTGGAACTGGCGCAGCTGTGCGCGGTGCTGGCCGATCCATTGCACCTCGACGAGGTAGAGCGGGTGCAGCGGTTCCTCCGCGCGAAAGATGGAGGCGAGCGACTCGATGTCGAGGTCGGCCTCTCCAGGCTGGCGCAGCGGCGGGTGTTGCGGAGAACGGGGAACGGGCACTTCGAGCTCCCCAACCCGATGCTTCGGCTGGCCATCGAGCGCCGGACGCCCGCAGACCTCCGGCGGCGCCTGCACGTGGCCGCCTTCCACGGGTTGGCCGGGAGGCGCCCGCTCACCGGCTCGGAGCTCGCCCGCCTATCGCGCCACGCGTCCGAGTGCGGTGAGCAACGCGCGGCCGCCATGGGCTACCTCCAGCTAGGCGACGATGCCCGAAGGCGCCACCGCTACGTCGAGGCCGAGGCGCACTACACGAGCGCGCTCGCCCACCTGCCACCCGGTGAACAGACGCTCCGGTGCCAGGCCTGGTCCGGACGCGGAGGGGTGCGCTACCGCTTGTGGCGGATGGAGGAAGCGCTTGAAGACGTTCGCGCCGCCCGAAGGATTGCCGAGTCACAGGCGGACGCCGCGCTCACCGCCGACCTCCTGCTCGAGGAGGCAACCCTGCTCGACTGGTCCTTCGACTGGGCAGGCTCGCAGCGCGCCGCCGCCCAGGCCGAAGCGGTCGCGCAACCCTTGGGAGATCCGCGCCTCGCGGCACGGTGCCTGCTGGCCCGCGGCCGTGCGCTGGTCCGCTCGGAGCGCTTTTCCGAGTGCGTCGGACCCCTGCGCGCCGCCGCTGACCAGGCGGCGGCGCTGGGCGATCACGAGGCGCGGGTGATTTCGCTCCTGCTGCTTTCGCCGTCGCTCGCAGTCTTGGAGCGCATCGACCAGTCCGAGCGCACCTTCGAGGAGGTGATTGATCTCTGCGAGCGCACCGGGGACCGCTTCCACCTCTGCACCGCCTACGGCAATCGAGTGCTCCTGTGGCAGCGGAAGGACCGGCACCGCGGCCTCGAGGACCTGCGCCGCGCGGTGGAGCTGGCCCGCGAGCTGGGGCATGCGCAGCTCGAGCGAACCGCCCAGCTCAACCTCGCAGAGCTGTTGCTGTGGAGCGACGAGCTGGCTCAGGCGCTGATCGCCGCCCGGAGGGCCCGGGAGCTGGAGCTGCGGTTCTACGGGCGGCACCCCCCGGACGACGCTCTGCTGGTAGGGCGAATCCTGGCGGCCGAGGGGGAGCGGAGCGAAATCCGGCCGCTGCTCGACTTCGTGGCCGCCCACTGCACCCTCTCCCCGTCGAACCACCTCTGGGCGCGCATGCTCGAGCTTTGCTTGGCCAACCCGGCCGAGGACGCCGCGTGGAAGGACTTGGTGCGCTCCGCGCGCGAGAGCGGTTTTTCCTCCGACGCTCTGGTGGAGGTGCTCTGTCACGCCGCCGACGCGGCCCCCCTCTGGGGCCGAAGGGCCGCTGCCGCATCGTTCCTGGGGGAAGCGTTGGAGGCAGCCTCGGAGCTCCCCCACTGGGGAAAACGGCTGGACCTCCTTCGGATTAGGATCGAGAAAGGATGACCCACCCCGGCCTTCGACTGCTGTGGGGCAGCCTCGCCGCATGCCTGATCGCCTGCCCGAGGCCGCCGGCTCCACCTCCCTCGATGGACGGCCTGTACCTCTCGCGCCGCCCTCCGCTCGGAGGGGCGTCGGTGGTGGATCTCGCGGGGGAAACCTTCGAGCGGAAGGTGCTCGCCTCCACCCTCCAGGGAGTGGTCAACGGCACCGAGGCCCGGATCTTCGTGCTCGACGGTGAGCCGACCGGCGACCGCTCCTGGGAGACGACCTCCGAGCGCGAGGCGAACGAGTTCTGGCTCTCCTGGTACGAGCAGGAGGCAGGGCTTCGGCGCGAGTGGGAGGGGGGCGTGGAGGAGCTGGTCCGGCGCTTCTCCGGCGAGGTGAAGGGCTACGTCCTGGCCTCTCGGTCGGAGCCCTGGACGATCAACGCGGCCACCACCGTCGCCTCCGTGGAGGGCGCGGTGGTGGCCTTCGAGTCCGAGCGCGCGCTGCTGGAATCCGCCGGCGTGCCCCAGCTCGACTCGATGGTGGGCCGCTGGAAGGACGCCTCGTCCTGCTACCGGGAGCTGATGTCCCAGTGGTACCCCAAGATGCCGCACCGCGGGCTGGGCATCCTCTCTCCCGAGCAATACCGCCTGAGGGACTTCCTGGTGCAGCAGGGGGTGGTCACCATCTACGGCCGGCCGACCACCGAGGAGTGGCCGGCGGTGACCGAGATCCTCCGCCAGACGCCGGGGAACCTCCCCGTCTACGGGTACGTCGCGCTCACAGGACTGGAGGAGCTGGGGGCGGTGAAGGCCCTCTCCGAGGCGGGGAAGTTCCTCATCCCCACCGACACCACGCCGAACCTCTCCTTCCACCTCTCGGTGGTGCCCGCCTCGCCGCCGCGCGCGAAGCCCATCCCCGCGGCCGATCCGCCCTGCCGCCAGGGAGACCTCAACGTCGTGCTCGCCATCAGCGACGGGGACAATCTGGCGCTTCCGCTGAACCGGTTCGCCTGGACCAGCTTCTGGCGCTCGGAGTCGCGCGGGACACTGCCGTTGGGCTGGAGCTTGTCACTCGCCCTGCGGGCACTCGCCCCGGGCGCGGCCCACTACTACCTGAGCACCGCGTCGGACCGCGACGAGTGGGTGGCGATGCTCGGAGTCGGCTACGCCTACTCCGGCTTCTACCCGGACCGGCGCTTCTTCTTCTCCCAGAGCTTCGAGCGGATGCGCGACGGCGGGCTTTTCACCTTCTGGAGCCTGGATCCGGATCTCTACGGCAACTCCACCGCGGCCACCTGGTCGCTCATGTCCCGCCTCGCGGTGGAGGGGCATCCCTCGGGGGTGCTGCTGGGATACTTCGGCATCGGAGGGCCTTCGGCCTTCCGTACCTCGGGCGGGCTGCCGGTGCTGGTGGCGTCGGGGAGCTACGACGACACTCCGGCGGCGATCGCCGGGCGGATAAGGGAGATCGCCCGGCGCCCGGAGGCGGAGCGGCCGCCGGTGCTCTTCCTCAGCGCCTCTGCCTGGTCGAACCCCGCCGCGGAGCTCGCGGCCGCGCTCGGGCCGCTGGAGTCGGAGGGCGTGCATTTCCTCCTTCCTTCCCAGGCGCTCTCGTGCGTGCCGTGAGATCCGGCCCTGCCTTTCAAGCTCGTCGTGGGGATGCGGTCTGGCGGAGGGACACGGGGCACGGGCAAGCTACCATGTCGGCGGCGATCGCGAGTTCCCGGCCGAACGGCCTCCGTCGAAGGGACACAGCTGAGACGCCAAGCCCCTGGAATCCGCTGCCCCGCCGAGTTTCTTGGGATCGCACTGCCCTCATCGGTAGATTTCCCGCCGGTGGCCGATGCGGACGACGAGCACCAAGAGCTGCTCGTCCTCGACGCGGTAGATGAGCCGGTAGTCGCCGACGCGCAGGCGCAAGTAGCCCCGCTCGCTACCCTGGAGGGCCTTCACTCCGGGCGGCCGAGGGTTGTGGGCGAGACGGTCGATTTTGTCCCGGATGCGGCGCTGCACCTCCTTGGGCAGCTTCTCGAGAGCGCGCAGCGCCTCTGGGAGGATGGTGACGGTGTAGACAGCCACCGGTCACAGCCCGAGCTTCTTCTTCGCCTTGTCCCAGGGGATGGGCTTCTCCCCCTTGGCCTTGGCGCGCTTCTCGGCGCGTTCGGCGGCGGCGACGTCCAGCTTGTCCTCCAGCGCCTCGAGCCGCTCGAGGTCCTCGACGGGGACGACGGCGACCAGCTTCTTGCCGCGGCGGGTCAGGACGACGCGCTCCTTGCCGTAGGCAGCACGGTTGATGATGTCGGCGAAGGCGTCTCGGGCCTCGCTGGAGCTGAGTTCAGTCATGGCTTCGAGTCCTGTTGTACTACTCGCACAATAGTGCCGACTTGACGCTTTGGCCAGGAGAGAAGCCAAACCGGCCGCTGGCCCGGCTGCCGTCCGCGGGCAGCTAAGGGAGGAAGTGCAGCCGGCCAGGGCCTCGCAGGCGCTGCTGATGTGCCGATCCGCTACGCGCGGAGGCTCGATCTGATCTGCGCGAGGTCCTCCCTTCTTTAGCTGCCGAGCTGCTCCCCACTTCGTTACCTGCACCTGGTCACAGGCCGCCCGCGGCGCGCCTCCGGCGCGGCCGGCGGAGCCGCGGGCGGCCGGCGTTTCCCACTTCGTCCCCTCGTTACCTGGGGAGCCCCCTTCGGGGGCGGACGGGAGGAGGAAGACCGGCCGACTTGCATTACCCCACCTTATTCACCACCCACGTGACGCAGGGGCGGCAGGAAAGGAAAAGACGCGCCGATCTCCGAGCACAATGGGCACTACCACGCTCGCATCTACCACCCACTCATCGCGAGCGTGGCCGAGACGGGCGACCTCATCGACGCGTGGCTTCGTCCGGGCAACGTCCACACCGCTGACGGAGCGCTGGAGTTCATCCCGCAGCTGCTCGACCGCGTCGAGCGCGACTTGTGCCAGGTGGCGGCGGTGCGCATCGACGCGGGCTTCCCCGAGGAGAAGCTGCTTTCGATGCTCGAACAGCGGCAGACGCCCTACGTGGCTCGGGTAAAGAACAACCCGGTCCTCGACAAGATGGCCCTGCCATTCTTGAACCGGCCCGTGGGCAGGCCGCCGAACGAGCCCCGCACCTGGCTCTACGAGATGAACTACCAGGCGAAAGACTGGAGCCATGCGCGCAGGGTGGTGTTGGTCGTCCTCGAGCGCGAGGAGGAGCTGTTCCTCCACCACTTCTGGCTCATCACCAACTGGCTGCCCTCACAGATGACCGGCGCGGCGCTCCTCGAGATGTACCGTCAGCGCGGCACCGCGGAGGGGCACATGGGGGAGCTGATGAGCGTCCTGCAGCCGGCGCTCTCCTCCTCGCCTCGCCCCAAGAGCCATTACCGCGGCGAGGAGCCCGAAACGCGCTTCCCATCCGGCGACTCCTTCGAGCAGAACGAAGTGCTCCTGCTCCTCAACGTCCTCGCCTACCAGGTGGTCCACGCCGCGAGGGTGATGCTCGAGACCGCCACTGGCGACGGCTGGAGCATGAAGCGCTTCCGCGAGCGCGTGCTGCGAGTGGCAGCCCGCGTGCTGGTCCACGAACGTCACGCGATCCTCGTCATCGCGAAGTCTTCGGCGCGGCTCTGGGAAATGCTGTGGAGAAAGCTGCGGCTCTTGCGCGTCGCCGAGGTGACGTAGCCGACTTCGCCGGCCCGCTGAGCAGCACGAACAACGCCGAAGACTGGACAGACCTCTTCCGACCTTCGGGAGCAGTCGGAGATCACCTCGCGGTAGCGCTCACGCCCTTCTCTCCCGCGGGGATGAAGCGGCGCTGATCGCGGGCTCACGAGCCACAAGGACTACCGATCGCTCGACCGGACGGTGAATAAGGTGGGGTAACAGTCCCCACCGCATGACGCCGGGGGGCACCTATCGCCTGGTTCCTCCTCACCGCTTCCGCGGCCGCGGCAACCCCAGCCGGTCGAGCCGGGTGACCAGCGTCCGCCTCGAGATGCCGAGTAGCTTCGCCGCCCGGGTCTGGTTCCCGGCACAGTGGTCCAGCGCCTCCACCACCCGCCGGCGCTCGGCGTCTTCCCCTCCGGGCGGCGACGAGGGCTTCGCGGCGGTGGCAGCAGCTCTGGCGACGGCCGCCGCGGCTCCCGCGGGGCTCGCCTTCGGCGCTCCCGGAACGATCATCGTGGTGCCCATCTTCTCGAGCGGCAGGTGCTCGGGGCGAATCTCCCCGTCCGTGCACAACAGCACCGCTCGGTCAATCACGTTTCGCAGCTCGCGGATGTTCCCCGGCCACGAGTAGCCGGTGAGCAACCGCATCGCCTCGGTGGAGACGACCGGCGCCTCCGTCCGCTCGGCGCGCCGGCAGGCCTGCGCCACGAAGACCGCGCTCAGCCGCTCGACCTCCCCCGCGCGCTCGCGCAAGGGCGGAATGGCGAGCGAGATCCCGGCCAGCCGGAAGTAGAGATCCTGCCGGAAGGCGCCCCGGGCCACCTCCGCTTCCAGGTCCCGGTTGGTCGCCGACAAGAAGTGCACGTCGATCGCCCGCGGCGTCAGTCCGCCGATGCGCATCAGCTTCCGGTCTTCAATCACCCGGAGCAGCTTCCCCTGGCTCTGCATGGGCAGCTCGCCGATCTCGTCGAGGAACACCGTGCCGCCCTCGGCGCTCTCCAACAGGCCGATCTTCGTCTGCACCGCGCCGGTGAACGAGCCCTTCTCGTGGCCAAACAGCTCGCTCTCCACCAACGAGTCGGTCAGCGCGGCGCAGTTGAGCCTGAGCAGCGGCTTGTCCCGCCTTGGCGAGCGCTGGTGTACCCACTCGGCCAGCACCTCCTTGCCCGAGCCGGTCTCGCCCAACAGCAGCACGTTGATGTCGCTGGTCGCCACCCGCTCGGCCACCTGGTAGAGCCGCCGCATCGCCGGATCCTCGATCACCAGCTCGTCCGGCAGCCCGGCCTTCCGCGGCGGCGCCGGCCTCACTCCGTCGCAGGCCTTGGCGATCAGCGCCTCCGGCGAGCGGGCATCGGCCGGGTACATCGCCACCCCGAAGCGGACCCGGCGCTTCTTTTGCGAGAGCTGCTCGGCGATGCGTGAGAGGATCTTCTCCACCACTGCCTTGGGCGCCTCCACCAGCATGAGCTCGTACTCGTCGGGGCCGTAGGCGGCCACCAGGTCGGCCGGGCGAAGCTGGCCCATCACCGAGTCCTGCACCTCAGAGGAGAGGCCGCCCTCGAGGTGCACCCGCACCACCGCGAACGCGCCTCCGGAGCGCTCCGCCCGGGCGCACTCGTCCTCCACCCTGGCCTCGAAGTAGCCGTGGTTCCACAGCCGCCGCGGCCGCGCCACCGCCGAGGTCACCTTCTGCACCATCACCATCGCCGCCCCGAGGTCGACGGTGTCGCCCGGCGCGAGCTCGTAGCGGCGCCCCGGGGCCAGCCGCTCCTGGCGAAGCCAGGTGCCGTTCGCGCTGCCAAGGTCCTCGACCTCCAACGTCTCGCCGATGTGCAGCCGGGCGTGCTCGCGCGAGACCGAAGGATCTTCGATCCGGATCCGCGCGCTGCCGGAGCGGCCGAGCACCACCGAGCCCTGGGCGGGCAAGGGGTAGGTGGCGACGCTCTGGGAGAAGACCAAGAGCTGCAGCCTCACCGGTCGCGGCGGCCGGGCCTCGATGATCCTGGTTTCGTCTTCGAGCGGGTCCCTGATCAACGTCTCCCCCGGGCGGCGATTATCGATCCGTCAGGCCTGGAATCTCGCTGAGGAAATCGCCACCCGGGGCCGCCCCGGTGAGGAACAGGCGGGGGTAGGCCTCCCGGAAGGCGGCCTCCATCTGGGCGAGATCGAAATCGGCGGCGTGGCCCCGGTCGCGCAGGTACTCCATGTGCCTTTGGCCCTTGGGGTCGAAGGGTTGAAAGACGGCGTCGGTCTTGCCATCGAAATCCAGCGGCCTGACGCAGAAGCGGCGGCAGAGCCCGATGTCGAAGGTGGGAGTCGCCTTCAGCCAGCGGCCTTCCAGGTACAGGTGGGTGAGGCCGTGGAAGACGAAGACGTCGGTGCCCATCAACTCCAAGAGCCGCGGCGTGGTGAGGTGGTTCCGCACGTCGGCGAAGGCGAGCCGGCTGGGGATGCCGGACGCCCTCGCCGCGGCCGCCAGCAGGATGGCCTTCTGGACGCAGAAGCCTTGCCCTCGCTCGAGCACCGCGCTCGCCCGGTAGTCCTCCGGCACCAGCCGGATGCAATAGGGGTCGTAGCGAATGCCGTCGCGCACCGCGTAGAACAGCCGGACCGCCCGCTCCACCTCGTCCCCCTGGGCGGCGCGCAGGGCGAAGGCGCGGACCTCGGGGTGATCCGAGTCGAGGTAGAAGGTCGGCGAGAGGTAAGGCCCCTCGGCCGCGCTCGGGGCAGGCCACGCATCCGCGCCCATGGTGAGCGGTGGAGGCTACCAGGAAACCCTCCTCCCGACGCGGGCAGCTCGGCCGAGGAATGTTGCGCACGCGTTTTGGCCCGGGGGTATGAAGCACCGCGAACCACCCACAACGGAGGGCATCATGAAGCGGATCCTGTTCGCGGCGGCCTTGCTCGCAGGCGGCGCGGCGTTGGCTTTCTCTCCCGAGCTGCGCAACGAGGACTCGAAGAGCTACGAGTACGAGCTGGAGTGCGGCGGCAGCACCACCCACTCGAGCATCGGCAGCAACACCACCACCTCGCTCGGGCTCTCCAGCGTCGGCTGCAAGCTCAAGGTGAAGGGCGCCGGCAGCGCCAAGCTCGCCGAGGACATGAAGTGCCGCATCAAGGACTCGATGCTGGAGTGCGACTAGCCCGCCCCACCCTGGGCCGATCGAAAACCTGAGCCCGGCGGGCGAAGCTGAAGTAGTGTCCCGGCGCCAACCTCGAAGGGGGTGCCAGATGGCTCGGGTCCGTTCACTTCTCTTGGTCGCGCTCTGCGGCCCTCTCGCCGCGTGGGCCGAGGAGCCCGCCCCGAGCGCAGCCGAGGGACCTCCGCCCGCGGAGGTCAAGGCTCAGCGCCTGGACGACGGCCGCTCGCAGTACGGCGGCGTCGGTCTCTCGCGCGTGCGCTCCGCCTCGATCCTGCCGAGGTCGATCGCCGTCTCCGCCCACGGGGGCACCTTCCAGCAAGGCGCCCTCACCGCCTCCGCGGGAGTGGACCAGCACCGGCTGATGCTGGTGGGCGCCGCGGTGGCGCCGACGAGCTGGCTAGAGCTGGCGATCACCAGCCGCTCCTCCACCCATGACCAGTCCTTCTCCACGCCCTCCCGGCTGGTGAGGCTGAACGAGGTCTTCCTCTACGGGAAGGGCGGGACGGAGGTGTCGGGCGGGGCGCTCGCGCTGGCCCTGGAGGGCTCTTTGCGCATCCCGCCGCCGATGGGCACCTGGGGCCAGGTGGTGGGCGTCTCTCCTCAAGTGGGCGGCCTGGTCACATACTCGATGCAGCCATTCAGGTTCCATCTGAACGCCGGCTTCACCGCGGACAACACCAAGGCGCTCGCCGCGCCCGGCACCAACACCGATCCCACCCGCGAGTACGCGCTGGGCATCACCAAGTACAACCAGGTCTCCCTCGGCCTCGGCGCCGAGGGTAGGTGGAGCTTCGGCGGCGCCCAGCTCACCCCCTTCGTGGAGTGGACGATGGACGCGCCGCTGGGCTCTGGGAGCATGCCCTCGCGGCTGACGCCTGGCGTCCGGGTGAGGCCGTGGCGGGGCTTCATCCTCGACGCGGCGGTCGAGCTGGGGCTGACCCGCGGCACCCCGGCGGGGGTCCCGGCGGTGCCGGCGTACATGGCCATGGTCGCGCTCGGGTACCAGGCCTTCTTCGATCCCGAGCGGGAGCTGGTGGAGCGCACCATCGAGCGGACGATCGAGAAGGAGAAGCTGGTGGAGCGCGCTCCCTCCAAGGGCACCGTCCGCGGGGTGGTCCACGACGCGGCCACCGGCAAGCCTATCTCCGACGCGATCGTCACCCTGCCCGGGAAGCCCCGGGTGCTGGCAGGCGAGGACGGCAAGTTCGAGATCCCCGAGGTCGAGCCTGGGCCTTTGAAGGTGAAGGCGGAGCGGAAGGATTACGCCTCCGGCGAGGTGGGAGGAACGGTTGCGGCGGGCAAGGAGATCCACCTGGAGCTGGCCCTCAAAGCGCTGCCGCCTCCCCCGCCCGCTCCGGCCACCCTCAAGGGCACGGTGGTGAGCGAGACCGACAAGCCGCTCACCGCGGCGGAGGTCAGCGTGCCGTCGGCGGGACTGGCGCCCAAGTCCTTCGCCGGAGGCGAATACCAGCTCGACACTAGCTCCGGGGAGATCACCATCGAGGCGAGCGCTGCCGGGCACCTCAAGCAGGGGCGAAGGCTGGTGGCACGGCCGGGAGAGACGGTCGTGGCCGACTTCGTGCTGAAGGCGGTGCCGAAGAAGACCCTGGTCGTCCTCCGCAAGGACAAGATCGAGATCAAGAAACAGGTCCACTTCGCGACCAACAAGGACGTCATCCTCCCCGACTCGGGCCAGCTGCTCGACCAGGTGGCGGCGACCATCCTGGAGAACGTGCAGCTCGAGCTGATCCGCATCGAGGGGCACACCGACAGCCAGGGCGACGACGCCTACAACCAGGACCTCTCGGAGCGAAGGGCTCGCTCGGTTGAGCGCGCGCTTTTGGAGCGCGGCGTTTCCATCTCCCGGCTCTCGGCGGTGGGGTTCGGCGAGTCGAAGCCGATCGCGAACAACAAGACCGTTCCCGGCCGCGCGCTCAACCGCCGGGTGGAGTTCATGATCGAGAAGTAACGGCCTCCACCCTCACCCTTCCCTCTCCCCGCTGGGCAGAGGGCCGCTCGAGAGCGGCAGGGTCACCGAAACGGTGGTGCCTCTGCCTTCCCCGCTGGACAGCTCCAGCCGGCCCCTGTGCTCCGAGAGCACATGGCGCGCGCTGGCCAGGCCGATGCCGGAGCCGGAGATCCCCTTCGCGTTCTTCCCCCTTCGGAAGGGCTCGAAGAGGTGGGGGAGATCCTCCTCGGCGATGCCCAGGCCCTGATCGGAGATCTCCACCCGCGCGCACCCAGACTCGCCCGACTCTTCCCGCCACAGGGCGATCGAAATCTGTCCTCCCTCCGGGCTGTACTTGACCGCGTTGGAGACCAGGTTGATCAGGGCGCGCTCCAGCCTGGCCGGGTCCCACTCCCCCACGAGCGCAGGGGCCTTCTCTTCGAGCACGATGCGGTGCCGAGAGGTCAAATTCTGCTGGTCGCGAGCCACCTGGCGTACCAGCGCGACCAGATCCGTTCGCGAGCGGAGGAGGTCCAAGGGCCTGCCCACCTGGAGCCGAGCGAAGTCGAGCAGCTCATCGACCATCCGCGACATCCGGGTGACTTGCCGGCCGACCAGGTCCGAGTCGCCGGTGAGGCGTTCGGCGTCCGAGCTGCCGGACTTCGCGGCGCGGCGGGACACTCGGTCCGCCCACAGCCTGATCGCGGTGAGAGGGTTCTTGAGATCGTGAGAGACGGCGGAGAGAAAGTCGTTGCGCTCCTGCACCGCCCTGGCGGCCTGCTCATACAGCCGGGCGTTCTCGATCGCCGGCGCCGATCGCTGGGCCAGCTCCTCGGCCTCCGCGAGGTCCCTTGCATCGTAGCGCCTGCCCGCCACCGCGAGGGAGAGCGCCCCGAACCTCCGGCCGCCGACTTCGAGCGGCAGGATGATGAGCGAGGCGAAGCGGCCGTCGCCGAGCAGGGCCTTCTTGCTCGGTTCCCAGCCGGCCAACTCCCGGACGAGCACCGCTCGGCCAGTGAGGATCGCCTCTCCCACCGGGTGCGTGGCGTCATCGGGCCGGGCCGGGAGCGCCCACAGAGGGCCGACCCCGAGGCTCTGCACGACATGCCTGGGGGCGGAGCCCTCGGCGATCACGTCGAGCGCGCAGGCGTCGGCCATTCGCCGCACGAAGAGCTCGGCCGCGCGCCTGAGCACGGTCTCCATCGATAGAGAGGCGCCCAGCTCGGCCTGGGCCTCGCCGAGGAAGCGCTTGAAGTGGTTGTCCCGCTCGCGGCGCTCCATACCGCGGGCGTTGGAGATCGCCAGGCCGCACACTCCGCTCAAGGTGAGCGCGAGGTTGAGGTAGTCGTGCACGCGCTCCGGCACCGCGAGGCGAGAGACTTCAAAGATGCCCAACGTCTCGCCGGCGTGCTCCACCCGGAGGGCGAAGCCGCCGTCGATCAGCGCGGAGGCGGTGGACGAATCCGGCCCGCCCAGGTTGGAGATCAGCGCGTGCGCATCGGCGCCCTCGTCCGGTCGGGCGATCATGCGGCCAGGCGCGCCGTCGACCACCGCGAGCCAGGCCAGTTTCCCTGGGCCGAACAGCATGGAGAAGGCCTCGAAGACCGCCTCCACCGCCTCCTTCTCGACCATCGGGCGGGCGAGCCGGCTGACCAGGTCCAGCGAGATGGCGTATTCGGCGACCTTCCGGAAGTCACCGGCGACCGCCGCGGTGGTGCGCTCCATCGAAGAATCCAGCTGCCGCTGGAGGAGGACTGCGCGCAGGCGCAGCTCGAGCAGCTCGAGGCCAATCTGCTGGACTTCGGAGGGCAGCGCCAAGAACTCGGAGAGCTCGCTCAGGCGCTCCGCGGAGCGGGGGTCGACCCCGGTGTCGAGCAAAAGGAGCTTCTTGGCGAACTCCCGGAAGCACTCCCGCGCGCCCTCGCGGTCGAACCCCCACCGCTGGACGTGGCGCTGCCAACCGGCCAGCCAGCCCGGAGTCACCAGATGAGCGCCGGCGCGGACATGCTGTTCGATCAGCCGGCCGTCGAGCACCAGGTCGAAGCAGGATTGGGTGAGGTGGAACCGGCACGCTGGGGGCCAGGGCCCGCTGGGGATCGGCCGGCACCCGGCGAGCACGTCGATCCGCCGGCCGGAGAGGGCGTGGAGCGTGGCCGACCTCGCCTCGGCGTCCGCGCACGGCAGGGGCACCAGGTCGACCTGGCCCAGCTTCTTCTCCCGGACGATGGCCTGGGCCTCGCCGAAGAAGTGCTCGCACACCAGTATGGCGGCGGGCTCAGGCACGCTCGATCCAGTCGAGCGGGTATCTGCCCCACCTCTTGCCGGCCTCGACGATCGCCAGCAGTACCTCCTCCGGCACCTGCCAAGGCACCTCGCCGCTGCCGTCGCAGAGGATGAAGCCGCCTCCGGGACCGGCGGCGGAGATGGCGCGCTTCACCTCGGCCTCTACCCGGGCGTGGTCCCAGCGCCTCATCTCCACGCTGTTGAGGTCGCCCAGGAGCGCGAGCTTCCCGGAAGTTGCCGCCTTCACCTCGCGCAGCTCCTCGGCCGGTCCGACCAGAAGCCCTCGAGTGCCGGTCCGGGCGAGGCCGTCGATGATCGGCAGGCAGCGCCCGGCGCCCACCAGCGTCACCGCCGGAGCGCGGATCCGGCTCAAGGTCCGCTCCGCCGCTCCCTGGCCGGTCCCCCTGAACATCTCCGGGGGGATGATGGTCGCCGAGCAGACCGGATCGTAGTAGCCGATCGCGTCGACGCCGGCGGCGACTTGGGCGTTGGCCCACTCCACGCTGTACTCCTCGTTGACCGAGAGCAGCCGGGGGAGGAGGTCATCCCTCTCGCAGAGGAGCTGCAGGTACCGCTCGAAGCCGAGCTGCAACGCGGGCAAGGAAAACGGCGACACCACCAGCCCCAGGATCGGGACGTCGCCGCCCACGCGCTGGCGGAGCATCCGGGTGGCCTCGAGCACCCTCCCCAGGCAAGGGCAGTCGGCCACCTTCGGGGGTTCCAGCTTCGCCACTTCTTCCAGCCGGCGGACGAGCGGCGCCCCGGCGTTGGCCGGCCCGTCCTCGCGGAAGAGGGCCTCGCCTCCCCACGCCTCCAGCTCCAGGGCGGCGTAGTGGAAGTTGGTGAGGGCGTCGCTTCCGTAGCGCCGGTGGAGCCGGAGCTGGCCCTCCGCCACGTTCTCCGGCTTGGCGAAGTACTCGCGGATGGGCAGGCCCACCTCCCGCGCGCCGTGCATGGTGAGCGGCAGCACCACCGGGATCCGGTCAGGCTGCGCCCCGGAGAGGGCCTTCTTCACCCGCTCCAGGGAGGTGACTTCGCCGCCGCTCATCTTGCTCCCTCCGCGGAGAACCGGGCGGCGAGCGCCAGCGCATCCGAGGCGGTGGCTCCCGTCGCGTCGGCCCCCACCTCCTTCCACAGCTCGCTGTCCAGGCGGAACGGCGCGCCACCCACGGCGATCTTCGCGCCACAGCCAACGGCCGCCAGCCGTTCGCGCAGGCTCCGCACCTTGAGCGCCGAGGGGAGCATCAGCGTGGAGACGAGCAACAGCTCGATCCCCTCGCCGGCGACGCGGGCCGAGCACTCCGCCACCGTCTGACGCCGATAGTCGGCGCACTCGAACCCGCTCGCCCGGAGCAAAGAGTAGACGATGCGCTTGCCCAGCTCGTGGTGGTCCTCGAGGACAGTGATCGCCATCCTGGGCCCCGCCCGGCGCTCAGCGGCGTCCTTGGGGAAGAACTCGTCCACCAGCTCCTCGCAGATCCGGCCGGCCATGTAGACCTGCGAGAGCGCCACGGTGCCTTGCTGCCAGGCTGCGCCCAGGTGCTCGAGCGTCGGCGCGATCAGCGCTTCGGCCAGCGCAGCCGGCGCATGGGCGGCGGACGCATTGCGCATCAGCTCTCTCGCCGACAGCCGGTCCAGAGAGAGCAGGGCCTTCTCCAATTCAAATCGGCCCTGCTCGAGCGCCAGCACAGTCCACCCCTCACTGGGAAGCGGCGGCGTAGCATGCGCGGGTACGAGTGTCGAGGCGCGAACACTCACTGCGCACGCGCGATGGGAAGCTCCACCGTGAAGGTGGACCCCTTTCCCAGCTCGCTACGGGCGGCCAGGCTGCCTCCCATCCGCGACGCCAGGCGGCTGGCGATGTACAGGCCGAGCCCCAGGCCGCCGTAGTGACGCGGGGAGACGGCGCGCTCGAAGCGGTCGAAGATGTACGGGAGCCGCTCTGGGGAGATTCCGATCCCCCGATCCACCACCTGGAGCACCGCGCGGTCACCCCAGCGTTCCACCGAGACGTCCACCGGTTTCTTCTCGCCGTAGCGAATGGCGTTGGAAAGCAGGTTGGAGATGACCTGATCGAGGCGCGAGCGGTCCCACTGTCCCACCACCGCCTCGCGGGCCAGGATCCGCACCTCGGTGTGGGCGGCTTCGGCCTCCGGCTCGAAGCGGGCGACCACCTCCCGCGCGAGCTCGACGAGGTCCAACTCCTCGGACTCGAGATCTACCCGTCCCGCCTGGAGCCTGGTGACGTCGAGCATCTCGTCGATCAGCTTCTCCAGGCGCCTCGCCTGCCGCTGGACGGTGGCGAGGAGCCTGCGGGAGGACAGCGCGCCGCCGGCGGAGGTGCGGGGCTCCGCTTCGGACCGGGCCAGGGCCTGCACCGCCAGGTACAGCGAGGAGAGCGGCGTGCGCAGCTCGTGCGAGGCGATGGAGAGGAACTCGTCGCGGGCGCGCAGGGCCTCTTGGAGCCGCCGGTAGAGCCGGGCGTTCTCGGCGGCGAGCGCGGTTCGCCCGGCGAGATCCTGCAGCATGGCGAGATCCTCGGGGCCCAGCGCGCGTTCTTCGCCCGCGAGCACCAAGGTGAGCGTCCCGACCTTCCGGCCGCCGACCGCCAGCGGCACCGCGCGGCTGGAGCGATGGCCGATCTCCCGCACCAGCTCGCTGCGGGGGCCGATCGGCTCTTCCGGGCGCTGCTCGAGCTGTTGGGCGAGGTCTTTCTTGCCGGGCTCCACGCCGACCGTCAGGCGCCGGCTCCCTCCGTCGACCTCGGCGATGTCCACCACGCACCAGTCGGCGAATCGCGGCACCAGGAGGCAGGCCGCTCCCGAGAGCGCGCCCTCGAGGTCCAAGGACGCAAGCAGGCGGCTCGCATCCGCCAAGAGCGTAGACCGGTCGGCAGCCTGCTCGGTGGCCAGGCGAGACTCGCGCTCGGCGATGAGCAGGCGGTCCCTTTCAGCCTCCACTCGCCGCCGCTCGGTGACGTCTCGGAAGCTCCACACTCGCCCGGCGATCTCCCTCCCTGTACGCTGGGGCTTGGAGAGCCGCTCGAAGACGCGCCCGTCCCCGAACCTGAGCACGTCGAAGCTCTCGGCCTCGGGCTCGCCGTAGAGCTGCTGGACCTTCCGCAAGAATCCCTGCGGGTCCACGAGCTGGGAGAGCACGTAGTCCAGCGCTCGAGCATCGTCTCCCGCGAGGAGGATCTCCCGGGGGATCCGCCACATGGTGGCGAACTGCTCGTTGTAGCTCGCGAACTTTCCCTGCCGGTCGACCACCAGGATTCCATCCGCGGTCGACTCGAGAGTGGCCTGGAGCAGCGAGAGCGCCCGCTCCCTCGCCTGCTCGGCTTTCCTCCTGTCGGTGATGTCGTGGCAGGCGCCGATCATCCGGACCGGCCGGCCCTCCGAGTCGCAGAGGACGTCGCCGCGCACCGAGAGGATCCGCACCGTGCCGTCCGGCCAGGCCGTACGGTGCTCGAACGAGAACGGGCCGGGACGTTCCAGCGCCTGGGCGACGCCCCGCCCCACCGACTCCCGGTCGTCGGGGTGGACGCGCTCGAGGAAGGCCTCGTAGGTGCCGGCGAACTCTCCCGGCCTGAGCCCATGGAGCCGGTGCAGCTCTTCCGTCCACACCACTCGGTTGGCGTGCGGGTCCCACTCCCAGCTTCCGACCCCCGCGACGCGCTCGGCCTCGGCCATCCGCCGGGCGGCGGTGCGACTTGCTTCCTCGGCAGCCTTTCGCTCGGTCACGTCCAAGAGCGCGGCGAGGCAGCCTGCCAGCTCCCCCGCCTCGTCGCGAAAGGGCCCGACCTGGACCTCGAAAACCCTCCCCCGGAAGGAGCACTCGCATCGCCGCAGCTCCCCTTCGAGCGCGCGGCGGTGGGCCTCGAGCAACTCGGAGGCGTGCCCCTGGTCCTGCACCAGCTCATCGACGGTGCGCCCGAGGAGATCGGAGGAGCGGACGCCCACCCGCTCGAGCGCGCGCCCGAGGCAAAAGCGGATGCGGAGCTGGCGGTCGGTGGCCCAAGCAGCGGCGGGAAGCTGGTCCAGCGCGCCGGCGATGGCCGTCACCGCGCTCTCGAACCGGCCCGGGGGAGAGCCGTGGGCTTCCTGGTCAAGCTGCATGCCCTCGCGCTCCTTCGGAACAAGGTAGTGACCGACGCTGCCCGTGGAAGTCCGGCGGAGCCGCCGGTGTCAAGGCTCGCGACATCCCACATGGAGTGGGGCGGCGCACCCAGGCCGGTCACCTGGGCTCCACACTCGCCCGGGCGCGCCGGTTGCCGCCGTGGAACCGCGGGGTTGGGAGCCGGCTTCGAGGGCATGGATGTTGCCCTGACTCTTGCGGGCGAATGGCTCCGAGAAAGGGGGGGCCACTCCCCAAGCGAGCGACAAGGCATGTCTCAGCGCGTCTGCACGCCGCATCCGCTGGTCGGCTCGCTGTTGATCCTCACTGGGTTGTTCGCGGTCGCTACCTCCTGCGAGCCGCCTCCGCCTCAGGAAGAGGAGGAGCTGGCTCCGGAGTGGGTCCCGCCCCCAGACGTCTGCAACACCAAGGAGGAGGCGCTCGCCGATCCTGCTTGCGAGCTGGCAGTGGGAAAGGCGCGGCTGGAGCTGATCGGCCTGTCCAAGGACCAGGACTGGTTCACCGTGAAGCTGCCGGCAAACCTCACCCCGCGGAGCCTCCTGCACGTGAGCGCCGGGTACAGCGCCCCCAACACCGCGGTGGAGCTGGCGGTGAACGTGCTCAGGAAGGACGGCACCACCAGCCTCACCCGCGGAGTGGACGCCCACGGGCAGGCCGCTCCCCGGCCGATCGATCTCATCGTGCCGTTCGGCGAGTCGGGGGCGCAGCTCCTGATCCACGTGGCGGATGGGTCGCCGAGGAACGCCTTCGACGCCCGCAATCCGTACTCGCTCAAGGTGGAGGTGGTGGAGAACCCCGACGTGAACGAGCCGAACGACGAGAAGCCGACGGCGATTCCGCTCTCTCCGCAAGGCGCCGCGCTGGCCGGGACGCAGGCGGGCTACCTGGCCACCGCCGGGGACGTGGACCGCTTCTCCTTCCAGGCGCCGAACGCGAGGAAGATCCTCTACCTCCGCGTCTCGGGGCCGAAGCTGACCCCTCCGCCGCCGTTCCGGGTGGAGTTCGTGGTGCTGGATCCGCAAGGCACCCAGGTCTCCGAAGGCCGGGTGCTCAACGAGTTCCTCCCGCTCGAGCTGGCATCGGCGCGGCTGGTCACCGGAGGGGCCTACACCCTGCTCGTCCGCGGCTATGCGGGCATCGGCACCGCCGGGCCAGTGCCGGGAGATCTGCGGCTGCAGTACTCGGTGGAGGTGAAGCTCCTGGACGAGCTGGACTCGAACGAGCCCAACGACTCCTTCGATGACCCGAAGGTGGTCTCCCTCGGGGCCCCGGGTGGCTCGGCGCAGGTGTTCACCGGCCGGCTGGAGCGCACTCCCGACGCGGAGTGGTTCGCCTTCGACCTCGCGGCCACCAGCAGGCCGACGGTCTTCTATTACAAGGTCACCCCCAGCTCGACCGGCGGCCGCTTCCCGGCGCTGCCTGGCGCGGTGGACCGGCAGCTCCGGGTATTCACCGTGGTGAACCAGGGGGCGACGCTGGCGGACAGGATCCAGGCCTGCAAGACCAACGACAACGTCTGCCCCCGGAAGGAGGCGGGCGACTTCACCAACGGCCTCATCGACGACTATTGCTCGCTCACGCCGCCCAGGTGCATGCGCTCCTCGCGCGAGGAGGACTCGGACTTCGCGAACATCCGGAACTTCGAGGGCGCGCTGCCGGTGGCGCCGCACTCCTCCACCGTCCGCACCTACGTGCTCTTCGAGGACGAGAGCAACGACTACGCCGACGACAAGGAGTTCCAGCTCCGGGTGGAGTGGCGGACGGACCCCGACGAGGAGAGCCGGCCCGGCACGGTCAGCCGCGCCATCGCGGAGGATGCGGCTGCCTCCGGCTTCCCGGTGCCGCCGTCCGGTCCCGCTTTCGAGCTGACCGGGAGGCTGTCGTTCGGGCACGGGTACTGGCGGAACTTCGACTACGACCGCGGCCAGGGCGTGCGCAGCGGCTGGGACTATGACGCCATCGTCTCCGACCGCGATCGGTACGAGCTGGTGTTCCCTGCGGGCATCCCTGACCCGACGGACCGCACCTGGGAGCTGCAGTGGGAGATCGACCACGCCGGCGGCGGCGCGCCCTATGACGTGGTGCTGGAGCTGGAGTTCTGCGACGGGAACAACTCGACCAGCTCCTGCTCGGTGGTGGCGCGGAAGATTGGCTACAAGGGCGGCGACTTGGGCGCCTGGCACAGCGCCGGCGTGGCGGGAGCGCCCTTCCAGCCGGTCTACAGCCGCAGCTCGGACGCCACCCGCACCACGGTGACCGCGCTGGCGTGGGGGTGCTTCTGCTTCGAGCGCCGCTTCGTGAAGGGAGGCCGCTTCTACATCAACGTGGTGGCGGTCGACCGCAGCTCCTACGCGGACATGCCCTACCGCATCCGCACCGCCTTCACGAGCTACCCCAAGCCCTACAACGGCGGGATCTGCCCGGCGCCGGCCCAGAGCTCCGACGGAAGCTGGAGCGGGGGGTGCCAGTTCACCCGCTGACAGGTTGCTCAGAACGCGGTTCGACAGGCTCACCGCGAACGGAAGCCCCTCAGCGACGCCGGCTCCTGAGTCGCCGTTCGAGGTCCGGGGGAACGTCGAAGTAGAAGGCCCGGCCGATCTTTCGCTTCCGGAGGTAGCCGGCGTCGGCAAGGTCGAGCAGATCCCGCCGGGCGGTCATGTACACGACGCCATGCTCTCTGCGGAAGCCCTCGATGCTGTAACGGGCCCGGGAATGTCGCAGCGCGTGAGCCAGCAACGCTCGCTGCCGGTGGTTGAAGGCCTCGGCGTCCTTCATCAGCTGCTCTGTCTCGCGCAGCTCCCTCGCCTTGCTCTCGAGGTAAAGGCGCAAATCCTCGTTGGCGCGGCGAATCACCCCGAGCTGGTGCAAGATGAAGTAGGTCACGTCGCTGGGGCCGTTCTCGCAGTGCAGGAACGCGCGGCTGTACTGGCCGGGGGCTCTCTGAATCACTCGCGAGATCGAGAGGAATTCCGCCAACCAGTAGTCCTGGCGGAGCATGCTCCAGTAGAAGAGTCCGCGAGCTGTGCGGCCGTTGCCGTCGGTGAAGGGATGATCGTACGCAAGCGCGAAGTGAAGCACGATGGCGCGTACAACGGGGTGGAGGAATGCGCCCTCCGACTCTTCGTTCGCGAACTTGCACAACGCGTCCACGCGGGCGGGCAGCTCGCTGGCATCAGGCGGAACGTGCAGAACCTGGCCATCGCCGAGATCCCGCACCGAGACGTGCTCGTCCGAACGCCTGAATCTCCCTGCCTCGTTGGGGCCGAGAGTGCCCTCCGCGAGCATCTCGTGCAGCTCTAGAAGGAGCGCGCGCGACAACGGCTCTTTCGTCTTCCCGCGGAGGAACTCCATGGCGCGAAGGTTGTTGACGATCATGCGCTCGTCGCGGTTGCGCGGGCGCCTCCCGGAGAGGAGCATCTCCTTCGCGACCTTTCGCGTGGTCGAGGCGCCTTCCAGTTGACTCGAGGTGATTGCCTCCTCGATGAGCGATCGAATGAGGTATCGGTCGCGGGTTTCGCGGCTCGCGAGGTGGGGGTCTGCCATCTCCACGCGGCGAGCTCCAAATTCCCGATCGAGCTCGTGCAACCCGCGAAGAACGCCGTCCGAACGGGAGAACCCGAATGCCCTTCCGTGCTTGTCCTTGAGGGGAAGCTCCCCCCAGAGGTGATTCCGCGCCTGGAACAGCTCGAGCCACCACTCCTGGCGAGTCATGCCGTCGGGCGGTTCACGGTGGCGCAGCTCATCCCAGTGCAAGTACTCCCCATCGACCTCGGCCCCGTGCCGTCGGGCGAAGAAGGCGCGGAGGCGGTCGGGAGACGCGAAGATCGATTGGAAGAATTGGGCAGGGTCAGGCGGAGATTCGGGAATCCTCATGGACCGGACAACTAACAAAACTTTTTGAATTATCAGTTCATTGTTAGTTCGACTGCGACCAGCCTTGCAAGGACGATCGATCCCCGGGCCGGCAGGCCGTCGAGCATCCTCCGCGTGGCACGACCTGGCTGCTTGGTGCCGCGGCTGTTGGCGGGCCCAGGAGGCCGGCGCCTTGTCCAGCGCGTCCGGCGGTTCGACCTCGGCGCCACTCGCCTCCCGGAAGAGCTCGCCTTCGCGGCCTGAGCTTTCGGGCGCTCGCCCGCCTGCCTGTGGTAGGGTGCCGGCCCCCGGGGGCGGGGCCCCCACTTCACCGCCGGAGGACAGATGAGCATGGGCTACCTCGAGCTTTCCACGGGCAAGGTCGTTCAGCAGGAGCCGCCGAAGGAGTTCCTCTTCGTGCGCGGGCGAATCCATGAGGGGCGCTTCGTGCCCGAGGGCGAGATCGAAGGAGGCGGCGAGCTGGGCGGCGCGGGACAGCCCGGCTGGATGGAGCTGGCCGACGGCTCCTTCCACCGCGACAGCACCGCCCGCCCGCCGTTCCCGCCCTACGTCCGAGGCTTCATGACCGGGGGACAGTTCCGCCCCTCCAGCCGGAAGATCAGCTACTAGCCGCCGATCGCGAGGAGATTCGCCATGCCCGATATCCGAAATCCCATCCAGCGCTTCTTCTGGGACAACCTCACCCGCGGCGGCCTCGACCTGGTCGACGCCAACCGGGTGGACGAGCTGGTCAAGTACGCCAAGGAAAACCGAATCACCGAAGCCGAGGCCTCGCCCGTCCCCGCCGGCCAGCCGCGCGAGGTGGACACCTTCGAGACCTCCGCCCTCAAGCACCTTCTGGAGAGCGACTGGCGAAACCTCCTCACCGACGACGGCGTCCGCAGGCTGGAGCAGGTGCTCGACATCCGCACCGTGCACGCCGGCGGCGGCCAGGGGCGCGAGGCGATCGGCGAGGTTCCCCACGGGACCATCGAGGGCAACCTCTCGCGCCACATCGGCCGCACGCCAAACATCAAGCTCGAGCACACCGCGGCGGTGTTCAACCACGAGTACAACCAGCGCAAGGCGGAGCTCTTCGAGAACCCGCGGCTCTCCGAGGACGAGCGCGCCAAGAAGCTGCTCCACCTGCTCGAGGACTACGCGAAGGTGATCAACGCCGCCGGCTCCGGGCCGGAGGTGGTCCAGGCGCGGCAGGCCCTCCTGGAGGCCTTCTTCGAGAAGCCCGCGGCGAAGACCTACGGCGCCGCCGATCCGGACGACGACCTGCTCGGCACTGCCTGGGAGATCGCCTGGGGCACCGACCCCGAGCGGCCCGAGGGAAGCTTCGAGATCGACAGGAACAAGTCCTGGTCGGCCTACATGAGCATGAACGGCGAGTTCGTCGGCACCGCCAAGAAGGTCGACGAGTACCTGGCCGCGCTCGGCAAGCCGGCCAACGCCGAGGCCTTCGAGAAGAAGAGCCCGCTCAACTGGATCGTCGGCGAGGAGACCGGCAACACCAAGCCGTCCTCCACCTTCGCCGAGGCGTCGGCCATCCGCTCCACCGGTGTGGACTTCGCCAAGAAGCTCCTCTCCGACGAGCGCGCGGTCGGCAAGCGCACGCTGGATCCGTCGGTGGACCTCAAGGTCGACTTCTACGCCTGGGGCAACTTCGTCTCCCTCAACAAGGCGCGGGGGGAGAAGCTGGTACCCATCCACGACGAGACCAAGAAGGCCCTCAAGGTCGAGCTGGAGAACGTCGGCGAGAACCACTGGAAGCCGGTGTTCAAGGACGAGGCGGGAGCGGTGGTGGATCCCTCGAAGGTGACCTGCGTCATCCAGGACGCCAGGGGCAACGTGAAGGGCGACGGCCAGGCTCAAGGGAGCTACTCGGCGAGCTGGTGGGGCTTCTGCGACCGCAACGCCATGCAGGGCCTGGTGACGATGAAGTACGGCTTCCCCCAGCCGCAGAAGGACGCCACCCTGAAAGTGGGCGAGAAGGAGTTCAAGTTCACCGCGGCCGACGTGCGCCTCATCGTCGGCAGGCGGCTCACCGAGCTGTTCCCCGAGACCACCCAGGCCGGCAACCGCTACGACGACGAGCCGGACCAGATCCACCTCAAGGACGGAACCGTGCTCGCGGGGAAGATCGGCGGCGAGCTGAACTTCTACAAGCCCGACACCTACCGGACCGGCGACACCATGGTCCTCACCCCGGACAGCCCGGAGGTTCCCAAGGGCAACGTCTTGGTGAGCGTGCTCGGAGCGGACGGCGCCCGCTCGGACCGGGACATCAAGGCCGAGGACATTCAGGAGATCCGCCGCGCCGCCAACGCCCGGCCCGACGCAGTGACCGGCCAGCAACCCGACGACAAGATCGTCCTCAAGGACGGCACCGAGCTGACCGGCGCGTTGAAGACCAAGCTCAGCTTCCGCGAGGCGGAGCGGCAGTCCGACGGCACCCTGGTCCTCAAGAACAGCGCCGAACGCCCCATCCTGGGCGAGGTCGCGATGACCACCGTGCGCGGCGAGGCCAAGCGCGTGCCCCTCTCCGAGGTGAGCTACCTGGTGAGGGAGGACCTGAACGAGGTGCTCGCCGAGGAGGCCCTGGCCTACATCGTCAGGAACAAGGGCATCTTCGCCGCCGACTCCTGGACCGGCTCCTCGGTCGCCAACGGCACCCGCACCATCGAGGAGATCAAGCGGTGGCCGGCCAACGCCGCCGACAAGCCGAGCTGGGCGCCGGCGGATCCATCCACCCTCACCGGCTACCGCGGCAAGGTGAAGGATCCCGACAACCTCTACTACTTCAACCTGGGCAACAAGGGCTCCACCTACGGCGGGCTCCAGTTCTGGATGGAGCTGGACGAGAACCGAAAGCCGATCAACTCCGGGGTGATCAGCGGGCAGTGGGACTTCCTCTGGGGGGTCGAAGGCAAGCCCGACTGGAACGCCAAGGGCACCTTCAACCCCCACGTCCCCAACGACGTGGTGCTCAAGCTGTACGTCAACAGCCTCGAGAACCCCGAGGCGGTGGCGCACCTGCTGCCGGATAACTGGCGCGAGTTGATCAATCGCTAGGCAGCTGGGCTTACATGGCGCCCCGGTCGCGGACGGGCCGGGACAGCCATGCTCCAGCCGCGTAATCCCGCGAACCCATTGGTGCGCACCAGGCTTGCTTCCGCCAGCCGCCGTGGCAGCCTCTGCCGTCCCGAGGGGCCTGCCCCCACTGGAGGTTTCATGCGCGCTCCAATCCTCGTGGCTGCCGCCATCGCCCTCGCCGCCTGCGGAGGCAGCAACCCGGGCGGCGGCACCCGCACCCTCTACGTCAAGGCCCAGGCGGAGACCGACGGGACCACCGACGGCACCCGGCTCGGCCTCGAGGTCCGCGAGGGCTCGAGCGGAGGCACGCTGATCACCGACGCGGTGGTGATCCTCCGCGGCGACAAGTCCGGCGAAAGCTCGCTGCCCTGGCAGGGACTCAAGTGGGGCGACTTCGCGTTGGGCTCCTACTTCAAGTCCGGCATCGCCTGGGAGCCGGGCTGGGCGATCGAGGTCCGCCGCGGAAACGACCGGCTCGACGCCTATCTGCAGACGCCCGGGTACACCACCATCGTGGAGCCCATCGCCCAGACCACGTTCCGCCGCACCGAGGGAAAGCCGCTGGCGGTCAAATGGAAGGATTCCTTCGATCGGCGCGCCAAGACGGTCACCGTCGACGTGGACAAGGCCAAGTACCAGCGCACCCTGCCGGAGGACCCGCTCTCCCACGAGATCGAGGCCAACCGCCTGGTGTCGGAGAACAACGAGCGCATCACCCTCGAGCGCGTCAACGAGATCGAGCTGGCCGGAGGCACCCCGGGCTCGATCTTCCGCGGCACCAGCAAGCACCGGATCGAGGTCAACGTCGAGTAGACGGCTTCATCTCGCCGTACCGCACGCGTCCCGCCCGGCAGTCATGGCGGCGGGACCTTTTCCGAGGAGGACGCCATGAAGAAGCGTCTCGTCTGTTGGTCGGCCGCGCTCGCCCTCGCCGCCGGATGCAGCTCCAACGAGTGCCGGCTGGAGGATCCAGCCAGCTGCCCTGCGGAGCAGATCTGCGAGCAGGTGCAGGGCCGGGAGAAGCCGATGTGCTTCGCGCCGGTGCAGATCGACGGAAAGGTGTTCGACCTCGCCACCTCGGCCGGCATCGAGAAGGCCGAGGTGACCGCGCTGGACGCGAACGGCTCTCCGGTCGGCACAGTGTCAATCTCCGGGCCTTCGGGGGCCTATTCCATCCGGGTGCCCTCCCTCCGCACCGACGAGAAGGGCGGCTTCGCCGGGAAGAAGGTGACCTTGCGTGCCGCGGCGAGCGGCTACGCGCCCTTCCCCTCGGGAGTGCGGGTGGCGCTTCCTTTGGACACCGGGGCGGCCGCGAAGAGCGGCGAAGGAAAACCCCACGTCCTCTCCGGTCCCCTGAGCGAAATCGGGCTGATCTCGCTGCCCGACGTCGAGACGGGCCGGCCGTCGATCTCCGGGACGGTGGAGATCTCCCCCACCCAGCGCGGAGTGCTGGTGGTCGCTGAAGCCGCCGGCGCGCCTGGCGTGAGCGCGGTGGCCGACGGCAAGGGCGCCTTCCGCATCTTCAACGTGGCGCCAGGCGCCTACAAGGTGCAGGCCTACAGCCGCGGCTCGAACTACACCGGCGCGGACGTGACGGTGGTCGCGGGCAAGGACTCGACCGGGGTGGAGATCAAGAAGTCGACCGCTCCCACCGCCACGCTCACCGGGACGATCCAGCTCGTGGCCGGCGCCAACGGTGCAGGCACCAGCGTGGTGATGGTGGTGGAGAGCACCTTCAACGCCAACCTGGTGCGAGGCGAGATGCCGCCCGGGCTCCGCGCGCCCGAGCCGGGCGTGGCCCCCAACATCACCGGCGCCTTCAGCATCGACGGCGTCCCCGACGGCCGCTACGTGGTGCTCGCCGCGTTCGAGAACGACGGCAATGTCCGCGACCCGGACCCGAAGATCGCCGGCACGCAGATCCAGCACCTCCAGGTCCAAGGAGGGGCCGCCTCCGCTCAGCCCCAGTTCAAGGTGACCGGCGCCATCTCCATGGTGTCCCCGGGCGCCGGCGAGTCCGTCGAGGGGGTGAGCGGGACGCCGACCTTCACCTGGAAGCCCTACTCCAGCGCCCAGGGGTACGAGATCGCGGTGTTCGATTCGTTCGGGAACAAGCTTTGGGAGCGCACCGATGTGCCCGACGTGAAGGATTCCAGCGGGAACGTCGCGGTCGCCTACGCCGGACCCCCGCTCGGCCAGGGCCGCGTCTACCAGTGGAAGGCGTCCGCCCGGGGCAACCTCCAGAACCTGATTAGCCTCACCGAGGACCTGCGCGGGGTCTTCCTGGCGAAGTAGGCCATGAGCCCGTCTTTTGGCAGCTGCGCCCATGTCCGTTAGACTCTGCACAGCTTGTACGGACCCACGCCCAAGACCGCCGACGTGCAGGAATCGGCCGGCCCGCCTTTCAGGATCCGCCCGGCCCGGCGAGGCGACGCGGAGGCCATTCGACTGCTGTTGGCCGAGGCCGGCTACCCCGAAGGGACCGATGCCCAGACGGTTCACTGGATCATCAGCCACCCGGAGATGGAGATCCTGGTGGGCGCGGACTCCCACGACCGGCCGATCGGGGTTTTGGCGCTCTCGCACCGGCCTCAGCTCCGGCTGAGGGCCCGCATCGTCACCGTCGATGAGCTGGTGGTGACCGAGGTGTGGCGCCGGCGGGGGGTGGGGCGCGAGCTGATGCGGCGGGCGCTGGATCGAGCCAAGGTCCTCTCGGCCAAGGGCTTCGAGATCTACGCCCGGTCCGGGGAAGAGGCCGCCGCCTTCCTCGAGGCGTGCGGACTTGTGCGGCGGAGCTCCCAGGCCTTCGACGCTCCCGGCATGGACAGGCGCTAGCCGGCCTTCGCCTGCTTGAGCGAAGCCAGGAGCTGATCCAAGAGGGCGCGGGCGTCGGGGGAGACTTCCTCGAAGCGGACGCCGATCGCTCCCTGCCGCGTCCAGGCGACGATCCCCTTGAGGCTCAAAGGCTCGCCCTGCACCAGGAGGCTCAGCTCCAGCGGCGTTCCGATCGCGTAGGCGCGCTGGGTCTTGAGGCAGAGCCCGCCGGCGGAGAAGTTCAAGGAGTAGGCCCTGAGCGCCTTGGCGGCTGCCATCCGCTCGCCGAAGTGGACCTCGATGCGAGCGGCAACCCGCTCCTCGCGTCGTCGCTCGGGCGGCGGAGGGTGGTCGGGAGCCATGCGCCGGCCAGTCTAGCCCGAGCGCGCCCTTGGGGAGTGTCGAAACGCGCTCCCGATCACTCCCTCACTGCAGCTTGACCGAGAACTTCCCACTGCTGTGGCCGGCGCCGTCGACCCACACGTAATAGGAGCCGGGGGCCAGGTTGGCCAAGGAGAGCACCGCCTGGCCGCCGTAGGCCGCCGCCACGTGGCAGCCCTTCTGGTCGGAGGCGTAGATCGACGGGCAGGCCGCCGAGCCGGGCCCGCGCACGTACACCACCGGGCGAAGCAGCTGCCCGTCGGCCAGGTCCGGGGTGACGGTGACCGTCACCGACTTCGTCGCGCCCAGCGAGAACTGGTACACCAGATCGGGAGCGTAGTCGCCCGAGGCTCCGGCCAGGCCCCCGCAGCTCCCCTTGCCGTCGTCCGCCGCGGAGCGGGTGTCCCCGACCACCGCCACGCCGGTCTGGAGGGCTGGCAGCGGCAGCGCCAGGCAATCGTCGTTCGGGGGCAGAGGCACGGCCGGGCCGAGCCCGACCCGCAGGCTGAACTGCCCGTGGGTGGCGTAGTCGCCGTCCACCCAGAGGAAGTAGGTGCCGGGATCGATCGAGCCCACGTTGTAGACCGCTCGGTCCGGGAATTGCGGGTCGCCCCAGGCGCAGAACACCTCGTCGGCGAGCGAGAGGCTCGAGCACTTGCCCGCGGGCCTCAGGGTGATCACCGGCTCGAGCGCCGAGCCTTGCATCGCCTTCAGGTCCACCGAGAGCGCTTGCTTGGCGGGGATGTCGATGGCGTACACCACGTCCGGCGCGGTGGAGCCGGAGGGGAACTCGCAGCTGGTGGTGTCGTCTTTGGCGCCCGAGGTGGTGCCGGTGAGGAGCGCGTACCCCGCGGAGATCGGCACCTGCTGCGGGCTGGCGCAGGTGTCGTTGGAGGGGACCGACAAGGGGGCCGCCAGGTCCACGGTGAGCGCGAAGGCGCCCTTGCTCCCGAAGTAGCCGTCGATCCAGATGTAGTACTCGCCCGGGGAGAGGCCGGGGGTGGTGACGGTGGCGGTGCTCCCGCCGGGGGGCGCCACGCTGCAGGCGAGCTGGTCCTGGAACAGCTCGCTGCCGCACTTTCCCATGGCGCGGACGTAGACCACCGGCCGCAAGGCGGAGCCGGTGGCGGCGCCGACGCTGGCGGTGAGCTGGGTGGGCCGGCTCAGGCTCAGCTTGTAGACCACGTCGGGGCCGCTGCCTCCGCAGGTCCCCATGGTGTCGCCCACCGCGAGCGTGGTGTCTCCCTGCGCCGACACGGTGCCGAAGCCGCTGGAGGGGACGGGGAGCGCGAGCGCCCCGGCGCAACCATCGTTGGTCGGGAGCAGCAGCGGGTCCGAGACGAACAGCTTGAGGTTGAAGGGCCCGCCACCGGAGCCGGAGCCCCCGGCGGGGATGCCGTCCACGAAGAGGTAGTAGGTTCCGGCTTCCAGGCGGGAGAGCTCCACCGAGATCGGCATCGGCTGGCCGTAGGGGACAGCCTTCACGCAGGTGAGCTGCGTCGCCGGATCCGCGCTCTCGCACGGCTGCCGGCGGAGGTAGAGCGCCGGGTAGTAGCTCGGCGCCAGCGAGGTGAGCTCGAGCTTGAGGCGCTGCGCCACTGCCAGCTCCAGGGCGTACACTTGGTCCGGCGCGCCCAGGCCTCCGCAGCTGCCCGCTGCGTCGTCCTTGGCCTGCGAGGTGTCGCCGGAGAGGAGCAGCTCTCCTTTGAAGGGCGCGATCACCTTCGGGCTGGCACAGCTCTCGGCGGGCTGGGGGGACTCGGCGGACAGCGTGAGCGTGAAGGCGCCCGCGGAGTCGCCATCGCTGTCGAGCCACAGCCAGTAGGTGCCGGGCGACAGCCCGTCCACCGTGAGCCAGGTCTCGGCCGCGCCGGTGGGCCGGTAGCTGCAACCGAGGTTGGTCGAAGAGTCGAGCGGGTCGCACGCGCTCTTGAGCATCAGCACCGGCCTCAGGCTGCTCCCAGGCTCCGGCCGGGCGACCGCGACCAGCCGGCGCTTCTCCGTCAGGGTGAAGGAGAAGACCAGATCCGGCCCGGTGGCGGCCGACGCCGAGCAGTAGGCGCGGGTGTCGTTGGTGGCGCGCGAAGTGTCCCCGGTCACCGTGGCGCTCCCCGGCGAGAGATCCAGCGCCTCCGCGGTCTGGCAGGTGTCGGGCAGGGGCACGCAGCGGAAATCGGTGCAGCGGCCGGAGAGACAGTCCCCTTCGCTCAGGCACCCCACGCACAGGCCGGTCTCGATCCGGCACCTGGGCGCCGAGGAGGTGCAATCGCGGTCAGTCGTGCAGGAGGGCGCTCCGGCGTCCGGAGCGGAAGGCGCACACCGGCGGGCGATCGCGTCGCACCTTTCCCCAAAAGGACAGGGCGCAGGACAGCCCGAATCTGGCACTCCGCCGGAGCAGGCCACGAGCATCGCCGCGGAGAAGGCGCTCGCGACGCAGGCGTTTCGGTACAATCGAACCTCGGAATCGAGGCCGGCCTAGTACGGCCAGGACTCTATCGCACTTCGAAGCCAGTCGATAACACCTACACCGAACGCGGAGCCGCCATGCCTCCAGTCAACTTCGACAAGCTGAAGCTCGCGCCCGGCGCGCAGGAGCACGTGAACCGAGCGCTCTCGCGCGCCTCGGGGGCGGATCTGGCGAAGGTGAAGGAGCTTCTGGCGGCGGCGGCGAAGCAGAACGGGGACGGCTACCTCACCGCGGCGGAGGCGAGGGCGGTGGCGGACGCCTTCGAGCAGGCGTCGGGCGGCGCCGCGGGGGCGTTGACCGGGGCCGTGCTGGGGGCGGCGCTGGATCACGCCGCGGTGGTGGTGAAGTCGATGGAGACGCTCTCCAACGTGGACGGCGTCTCGGCGCACTTCACCACCCAGGAGAGCCTGGAGGCGAAGCTCATCTTCGAGCTGCAAGACGCGGTGGGGCGGGCGGCGGGCAGGCCGATGGAGGTGAACATGATGATCTTCGAGTTCCAGTCCGACGAGGTGGAGCGGGCGATCGTGGACTTGGCGCAGCACAACCCGAACGTCACCTTCCGGATCGTCGCGGACAGCGGCCAGGCCTCCAGCTCGGGAGGGAACGCGCTGCCGTCGATCCTCTCCAAGCGGCTCCCGAACGTGCAGGTGAAATTCAAGAAGGACTTCCCCTACGTATGGAGCGCCGCGAAGGGGATGCCGGTGTACAACCACGGGGCGACGGCGGGGCTGAACCACCACAAGGGCTTCGCCACCTTCATCGACGGGATGCCGGACCGGCTGGCGACCGGCTCGTTCAACTGGTCGGACACCGCCGACGAGAAGAACTACGAGGACCTGGTGGTGATGCGCAGCTCGGACGCGGCGACCCGCCGGGCGGTCTTGCAGTACGCCGACGAGTTCGCGGGCTTCTTCAACAACGAAGAGGCGAGCCTCTCGCCGAACGCCTTCTACAACTTCAAGCGGACCAAGTGGAACGAGATGGTGGCGGCGAACGGCGGCCGGCCCTCGGCCTTCACCGCCAAGCCGCCCGATCCCACCCCGGCCTACTCGGTGCCGGTGGACACCAAGGGCTTCGACCTCAACGGCTTTAGGAGCGAGGACCGGAGCCGGCTGGAGGTCCAGATGGGGCGCACGCTCGCCTCGAGCATCTACTCCGAGCGGGCCCGGCACGGGAGGTTCGCCAGCCTGTCCGAGCTTTCGGAGCGGGTGCCGGGCGTGGCCGCGCTTTCCCCCGACAAGCGGGCGGCGCTGGAGGCGGCGGCCAGCTTCGGCTCGCACGCGGTGAGCATCAACGACGCAACGCTGGAGGAGCTGGACAACGCCGGGTTCAGCAAGGAGATGGCGAAGGCGATCGTCGACTACCGGGAGCGGAATGGAGACTTCGAATCCTTGGAGGAGCTGTTGAAGGTGCCTCTGATGACCGCGAATCGGATGGCCTTCGCGAAGAAGTACCTCACCGCGGTGGACGTGGAGGCGTTCTTCAACAGCCGGCCCTACGGCGCGACGGCGGCGGGGACGGGGTATGGCTCGGGGGGGAGCCGGACGACTGCGGTGATGGCGGGGGGAGGCGTCGTTTCGCCAGCGCCAGCGAGCGTGACCGCCGGGGCGGCGGATCTGTTCGCGCGGGCCAAGCCGGGGGAAAGCATCGGGCTGGCGATGTACGGCATCAGCCCGACCTCGCCGGAGTTCCGTTCGCTGGTGGCCGCCGCCAGGCGGGGGGTTTCGGTGCGGGTGGTGGTGAACGACGACTACACCGAGACGGCGGTGAATGCGATGAAGGCGCTCAAGGCCCAAGGAGTGCCGATCGACGTCCGGGTGCAGTCGGCCAAGACGATGCACGAGAAGTTCGGCGTGGTGGGCGACGACGTCTTCTTCGGGAGCGCGAACTTCTCCGAGTCCTCCTCGACCAAGCACAGCGAGGACCGCTTCGTGGTGAAGAACAGCGCGGAGATGTCGGCGGCGTTCCGCTCGCAGTTCGAGCTGCTCTGGGCGAGGTCGCGGGTGGTGTGAGTAGAACTCGCCACTTGGCGGGGGCTGTCGAGCTGGGCAGCGAGCCGGTGCGCTACAACCGGCGCCGAGGAGAAGACCCGTGGGACTGCCAGATGCATCAAGCCGACGCCGCTCCCGCCTGCGGGAGAGGGACAGGGTGAGGGTGGCCCTACTCCTCCTCGGTTCGGCGGCCCTCCTTGGCTGCCCGACCAACCCTCCGATCCCTCCGGACGCGGGCGAGGACGCCGGAGCCGACGCAGGGCCTTCGGACGCGGGAGCAGACGCCGGTCCGGACGCGGGACGCCCCGACGAACAGTGCAGCGTGGCCGCGCAGGACTGCGACGCGGGGAGCTGCATGCACGCGGGGCTCGTCGACGGCGGGCAAGGCACGCGGTGCCTGGTCGGCGCTTGCGACCTGGTGAGGCAAGACTGCCCGGCGGGAGAGAAGTGCAGCTACGTGGGTGACGGGGGGGCCTTCGCGCGCGGCTGCACGCCCGAGGGATCCGCCGATCTGGGCCAGCCCTGCACCGGGACGCCGAGCTCGAACACCTGCAAGAAGGGGCTCATCTGCGCGCTGAGGGCGCAGGCGGACGGCGGGAGTGCTTCGGTGTGCGTGCGCTTCTGCCACTCCACTGCGGACTGCGCCTCCCCCCAGCAGTGCTACGTGCTGGTGTCGATCGCCGGGAGCGACGAGCGGCCGCTGGTGTGTGGAGATCCTCCTCCCTCGTGCAACCCGCTGGCCCAGGACTGCGCCCGGGCGACGGACGGCTGCTATCCGGGACCGACCGGAGCCGCCTGCTACGTGGCGGGCGCGCGGAGCGACACCGATGCCTGCACTTTCGCGAACGACTGCAAGAAGGCCAGCACCTGCGTGCTGGGCCAGCCGAGCGCCTGCCGCCAGCTCTGCCGTTACCCCTCCGGGAGCCCCGCTTGCTCGAGCGGCACCTGTACCAAGCTTTCGGGGCACCTGGACGTAGGTGTGTGCCTGTAGAGAAGTTTCGCGGGCGGGTGCCCACGAGCTGACGCGCGCACCGGCCCGCGTTCTGGTAGACAGCCACCGAGCCCCCGGATGCGCGAGCTGGACGTCAAGGAGCAGGTGGTCGCCTACTGCCAGCTCCTCCACCAGAAGGGCTACCTCGCCGCCACCGACGGCAACGTGTCGGTGCGGCTAGGGCCCGGCCGCATCCTCATCACCCCCACCGGCGTCCACAAGGGTTTCCTCCGCCCGGAGGAGCTGATCGTCATCGATGACGGCGGCCGGGTGGTCGAAGGCCGCGGCGCCCCCAGCGGAGAGGTCGCCATGCACCTCACCGCCCTCCGCCTCCGCCCCGACCGGCCGGTGGTGATGCACGCCCACCCGCCCACCTGCATCGCCCTCTCCCTGTTCAAGAACCTCCGCCTCAACGGGGTCCTGCCGGAGGTCATCCTCTCGGTGGGACGGATCACCGTGGTGCCCTACGCCCGCCCCATCTCGCAAGCGCTCGGGGAGTCCTTGGTCGGCTTCGTGGAGAAAGGCGACGCCCTCATCCTCGAGCGCCACGGCACCCTCACCCTGGGCCGCTCCGTGCACGACGCCTACGCCCTGGTGGAGCGCCTCGAGCATGCCGCCCAGGTCTTGCACCGCGCCCACCTCCTCGGCCGGCCGCCGCTCTTGCCCGACCACGAGGCCCGCGCGTTGGAGGAGATGTATGAACGCTCGCGACCTTAGGTGCCTCGCCTTCGAAGGAGACGCGGCCACCGGGTCGTTGCGCGTGCTCGACCAGCGGCTCCTCCCTGCGATCGAGCGCTGGTTCGAGTGCCGCTCCGCCGGGGCGGTCGCCCTCGCGATCCGAGACATGGCCGTTCGAGGAGCTCCCGCGATCGGGATCGCCGCCGCCTACGGAGTCGCCATCGCCGTCCAGGAGGCCAACCGCCGGGGCTACCCCTCGATCGCCGTGCGCGAGGCCGTCGAGGACACCGTGAACAAGCTCGGCGCCACCCGCCCCACGGCGGTGAATCTCTTCTGGGCGCTGGAGCGCTGCCGCACCCTTGCCGCCCAAGGCGCCGACGAAGCCTCGCAATTCCTCGAGCTGGCGAGGGCCATGCACGAAGACGACGCCCAGGGCAACCGCCGCATCGGCGAGACGTTCGCCTCCCGGATCGAGGACGGCATGAGCCTGCTCACCCACTGCAACGCCGGCGCCCTCGCCACCGGAGGCTATGGCACCGCGCTCGCCCCCATCTACGTCGCGCACGAGTCGGGGCGGCGGCTGCACGTCTACGTCGACGAGACCCGGCCCCGGCTGCAGGGCGCCAGGCTCACCGCCTGGGAGCTGTCCAAGGTCGGCGTGCCCTTCACCCTCATCTGCGACGGGATGGCGGCCTCGCTGATGGCCAAGGGGAAGATCCAGCTCGCCATCACCGGCGCCGACCGGATCGCCGCCAGCGGGGACGTGGCCAACAAGATCGGCACCTACTCGGTGGCGGTGAACGCCGCGCACCACCAGGTGCCGTTCCACGTGGCGGCACCCGCCTCCACCTTCGACCTCTCCTGCCCGGACGGCGCGTCGATCGCCATCGAGGAGCGCAACCCCTCCGAGGTGACCGACTGGGCCGGTGAGCGCACCTGCCCTTCCGGCGCTCGGGTGTACAACCCCTCCTTCGACGTCACCCCGGCGAGGCTGGTGCGCTCGATCGTCACCGAGCGCGGGGAGATAAGCCCGGTCCATCGGGAGCAAATCGCCAAGGTGCTGGGCGCTCCCATGGATCTGGCACAGCCCCGCTAGGGCCCGAGCCCCACCCAGACCTCGCCGTCCTGGTAGACCTCCTTCTTCCAGATCGGCGCGTCCTGCTTTAGCCGGTCGATGGCGTGCTCGCAGGCGCGGAACGCCTCCTTGCGGTGCGGCGCCGCGGCGGCGATCACCACCGCCAGCTCGCCCGGCTCCAACACGCCCACTCGGTGCGCGATGGAGAGGCGCGTGCCCGGCCACCTCTCGGCGACTTCCCGGCCGATCTCGGCGAGCTTTTTCTCGGCCATCGGCGCGTAGGCTTCGTACTCCAGGCGCTGCACCCCTCTTCCACGCGTTTGCCCGCGCACCACGCCGCTGAAAGTCACCAGCCCGCCCACGTCTTCGCCGCCTACCGCTCGCACCACCTCCTCGAGCGAGAGCGGTGAGCGGGTGACGCGGAAGACCCCTGCCCCGCCAGCGACCGGGGGGATGAGCGCCAGCTCGGCGCCATTTGGCACGAGATCATCTACCCCCGCGAACTCCTGGTTCACCGCCACCCGGAGGTGAGGCATCAGGGGAGCGAGTGAAGGGTGAAGCGCCGCGATCCTCTCGAGCGCCGAGCGAACCGTGGCACCCTCGGGAAGCTCCATCTCCTCTCGCGAGCTTCCGGCCCGCTCACGCGCGGCGGCGAAGTAAAGGACCGCTACCCTTGCACCCATGGGCGGAAGTGTCGACCCGGCCTCGCGGCCGCGCAAGCCCGCTCAGAGGCTGTGAGGATATCCCCGGACCGAGCCCGCTTCACAGCCTCTCAGGCCTGCCCAGTCAGGGTGTACGCCACGGTGAGGCCCTCGCGCGAGAACTTGAGGTGAGGCCTGGAAATCCACCGGCAGGCAGAGCAACAGGCGTACGCCCCGGACGAGGTGACTCGGATGGGCAAGTCGCGCCCGCAAAGCAGGCAACCGCCCGGGATGACAAGCTCGGCGGACTGTTCTCGGGCCTTGGCGGCTTCTTCGGTCACGCTTCATAGCTAACGCGTGCCGGCCGGAGCGCAAGCGGGCCGTCGGGGCGCTGCCCGTCCGGGCAAGCGCGGGAGCGCGCGCCCTGTTCGTGGTACGACATGTCCCGTGACCTCGGAACAGCAACCACCCGACGAGGGCGACCGGCCGGCTGGAGTCAAGACCCTGCGCACCGACAGAGGCTACGAGGTGGGCCTCCACGCCGTCGCCGAAGTCGGCTCGGTGGAGGTCGGCGTCTCGGTCGATGAGAAGGCGTCAGGCCAGGCGGTGGGCGTCTTCCTCGATGCTCCAGGCGTGGGGAAGCTGTCCGTGGCCCTCGCACTTTCGCCCGACGGGACCCCCGAGGCCGTCACCATCGCTCGGGCGGACGGTAGCCCGGCGCTGGCCACCTCCGGGTTGGCCTCCCTCGAGGCCCAGCTCGCCTTGGAGCGGTGCCGCTCGTCCGAGCTGGAGCATCGGCTCGCCGCAGCGGAGCTGTCCGCGCTCGATCGGGCGATCCCTGGCGCCGCCGAACGCGCCGCCGCCCTCCAGCAGCTGTCGGAGGCCCGGCAATCTCTCGCCGCTGCCCGCGAGGAGATCCAAGGGCTCTCCGTCCAGCTCGGCCAGACGGCGGAAGAGCTACAGGCCGGGCGCGCCCAGGAGGCCCGGGCGGAGCTTTTGACCCGGCAGCTCGAATCGGAGCGGCGGAGGTCCGCCGCACTTGGAGAGGAGCTGGACCGCATCCGGCACGAGCTGGAGCTGAGGGGGGAGGAGCTGGGCAAGGCCGAGTCCCTGCGCGCCGAGCTGGACGAGCAGATAGAGCGGTCCGCCGTCCTCTCCGACGATTTGGAGAAGTCCCGGCGCGAGCAGGAGGCGGAGCGCGGCCGGGTGGCGTCGCTGTCGCGCGAGGCGGAGAGGACTCGCCAGGCGCTGCAGGCCGAGCGGGAGCGATCAGCCGCGCTCGGCGAACGTTTCCAGGCGCTCTCCGGCGGAGCGGAGAATGCCCGCCAGGAGCTGGAGGCAGAGCGAGAGCGCTCCCAGGCGCTCTTCGGCGAAGTGGAGAGCGCCCGCCAGGAGCTGGAGGCAGAGCGAGAGCGCTCCCAGGCGCTCTTCGGCGAAGTGGAGAGCGCCCGCCAGGAGCTGGAGGCAGAGCCAGAGCGCTCCCAGGCGCTCTCGATCGAGGCGGACACCGCCCGCCAGGAGCTGGAAGCCGAGCGGGAGCGCTCCCAGGCGCTCTCCGCAGAAGTGGAGAGCGCGCGCCAGAGGTTGGAAGCCGAGCGGGACAGGTCCCGCCAGGAATTTGAGTCGCTGCGCGCGGAGAGGGACGCCGAGATGCAGCGTGCCTCGGAGGTCGCCGCGGCTCTCGACGCCGAGCGTGAGGCTTCGGCGGCGGCCCGGGCACAGTCGGAGCATCAGAAGGCGCGCGTGGACGGGCTTTTGAGGGAGCTGCAGGCGGGGCGGGAGACGGGGGCCGCCCACGCCGAAGCGGCCGAAGAAGAGCGGCGCCGGCGGGAGGAGGCGGAGAGCTCCCTGGCCGGCGCGGTGCGCGCCCGCCAGTCGCTGGAGGCGGCCGCGGCAGAGCGTGACATCTTCAAGGCGCAGGTCGCCTCCCTGCAAAAGCAGCTCAACCTGCAGCGGCGCCAGCAGGCGGCTGCCGAGCCGTCCCCCTTCGAGCCCACCGTGCCGTCCGCGCGTATCTTCGGCACTGGCGGCACTCCCGACGAGGACTTCGCCCGCGTGCCCACCGTGCCCTACGCGCTGGCGGCGATGCGGGCGGCCGAGCCGGTGGAGCCCTTGCCTTCGCTGCCCGAGGCCTGGGCCGAGGAGGTCACCATCACCACCCTGAGCCGCCCCGCCGACCTCTCCTCCACCCCCGAGGTCGAGGAAATCCCCTCGACCGACCCAGGTGCCGACGCGACCTTGCCCGGCGTCGGCCCGGTCAAGAAGTGAGCATGCTCCGGGCCGGCTGCATGGTGGCGCTTGCCGCGGCGGTGGGCTGCCGCCGGCCGGATGGGGGCCTCCATGTGGTGATCGACGGCCGGCTCCAGCCCGGTTCGGACTTCGACCGCCTTACCCTCGAGGTCTCGCGTCTGGACGGCGAATCGATCGTCGAGGAGTCGCTCGAGGCAGAATCGCTGCGGCCACTCCCGGTGAGCTTCAACCTGCTCTCGGGCCCGTCGACCCCGCCGGGCACCGAGCTGCGCCTGAGGGCACGAGCCTACCTCAAGGCCCGGGTGGTTTCCCAAGCCGAGGCCCAGGGGAAACTCCTCACCGCCACCGGCGGAGAGATGAGGCTGTGGCTACCCGACCCAGCGGTGGACGACGGCGGGCTCGACGCAGGGCTCGATGCCGGGCCGGCAGATGCAGGCACCGACGCCGGCGACGACGGGGGCGATGCGGGAGTGGACGGCGGCCGCCCAGATGGCGGCGACGCAGGCATCGTCGACGGAGGCCTCGGCAGCCCCTGCTCCGCCGATGCCGGATGCGGCTCCGGCCTGTGCATCGACGGGGTGTGCTGCAGCGGGCTGTGCCCGGCGCCCTGCGACTCCTGCAACCTCCCAGGCTCGGCCGGCATCTGCGCTCCCTCTCCGGCCGGCACCCAGAACGCCTCTTGCGGGATCTACGCCTGCAACGGACTCTCCTCCACCTGCCCGAACCAGTGCCTGGACCACTCCCACTGCGCCCAGGGCTACTACTGCAAGCCGAACCGGCAGTGCGGCCCTCAGGAGGCCATCGGCAAGGGGTGCAAGGAGAACGCCGAGTGCCTCTCCGGCGACTGCGTGGACGGGTTCTGCTGCGACACCGACTGCGACCAGCCCTGCGACGTGTGCAACGTGGCTGGCCGGTTCGGCACCTGCACGGTGATGCCCGCGTTTTTCCTCGGCTCGCCGAGCTGCGAGCCGTACCGGTGCAGCGGCACCTCCGGAAGCTGCACCGCCGCGTGCGTCAACGACACCTTCTGCGCGGGCACGGCGTACTGCACCGACGGCGGCCAGTGCGCCCTCAAGCAAGCCAACGGCAGCCCCTGCTCGAGCGGGGCGCGCGAGTGCCAGTCGGGCAACTGCGTGGACGGCTACTGCTGCAACTCGGGCTGTCTGTGGCCTTGCGACGCCTGCGACCTGGCCGGGCGGCAGGGAATCTGCTCGATCCGTGACGCCGGGAGCGACGGGGAGCCAAGCTGCTCGCCCTACCTGTGCGGGGGCTCGCTGACCTGCGCCACCAGTTGCTCGGGCGACGCCGGCTGCGCGGCCGGCTTCTCGTGCAGCAGCTCCTCCTCCTGTATCGACAAGCTCTCTTCGCTCAAGGACGACTTCGGAGACAACCTCCTGGACCCGGCACTGTGGAGCACGTTCGAGAGCGGCGTGGGCCGAGTCTTCGAGCGCAACACCCGCCTGGAGGTCGAGCTCGGCGCCTCCGACGCGGGATTGGCGGGCGTGACGAGCCGGCTGGCCGGCGGCGAGGGCTCCTCGGTGGTAGTGGAGCTTCTGGACGCCGGCCCGCAAGTGGTGGCCGGGCTCTCCGCGGCGCTGAGGGTAGAGCGGGACGCGCTCAACTCGGTGGCGATCTCCGTGAGCGGCGGGAGGATCCGCGCTCAGAAGCAGCTCGGCGGGGCGTGGAGCGAGATGGCCAACCTCTCCTACAGCCTCGCGCTGATGAGGTACCTCCGCATCCGCGAGCAGGGCGGCACCACCTACTGGGAGTATTCGCAGGACCGGCTGAGCTTCGCCGTCCTCCACCAGGAGGCGAACCCCATCCTGATGCGCGAGGTGCGGGTGGTGCTCTCCGGCCGCATCGCGGCGCCCGACACTGCGGTGAACACGGTGGCGTTCGACAACCTCAACTCGCCCTGACGCGTGCGTCTGGCTCAGGGCAGGGCGGACAGCTCCCCGGCGTCGGCCACGCTCGCCCCGGGCGTGCCGCGACCCGCCGCCGGCTTCCCGGACGGGCTGGGACAAGGCCAGTGGATGGTTGCCGGGATGCGCGTCAACAACTAGACTAGTCTCAGACTAGTTGAACGGTGAGCGATGACAGAGGGCGATGGCACGATCGGGGCGTACGAGGCAAAGACGCACTTCTCCGAGCTCCTGGAAAGGGTCGCCGGCGGCGAGGAAATCACGATCACCCGTCACGGCTCGCCCGTGGCGCGGCTCGTTCCCGCGAGAGAGCATCGGACGCCGGCGCAAAGGCGGGCCGCGATCGCGGCAATGCGAAAGCTGGCCAGCGGGCTGAGCCTTCGGGGCTTGCGGATAAGGGAGCTGGTCGCCGAAGGTCGCCGTTGAACGTGGCGTTCATCATCGACTGCTCGATCACGATGTCGTGGTGCTTCGCCGACGAGGCCACACCGGCGGCCTCGAAAGTGCAAGACCGGCTGGAGAGCGAGGCTGCGCTCGTGCCGACGCACTGGTGTCTAGAGGTCGTAAACGTTCTCGCGATGGCGGAGAAGCGCAAGCGCATCACGCCCGCCAAGAGCGCGGCGTTCCTCGGGTTGCTCAAGGCCGTCGATATCGAGATCGATGGCGAGACGGCCGGGCGCGCGTTTGGCCATCTGCTCACACTGTGCCGAAGTCACGGGCTCACCTCGTACGATGCTGCCTATCTCGAGCTGGCGCTTCGACGGGGGCTGCCGCTGGCGACACTGGATGACGAGCTGCGGTCAGCGGCAAGAAAGCTCGGCATTGGGCTCATCGGCAAGTGAGCGCCTTAGCGAAGCTTCTTCTTGCCGGAGGACTTCGCCGCCGGCCGAGCCTTCTTCGCCGCCGGCTTCCCGACCGAGTCCGCCTCCGACTCGCAGCGGGAGGTGATTACCCCCGCGGAGAGCACCTCGCCGTCCAGCGCGATCGGCGAGCGGGCCAGCTTCGCCTCGGCAGCGAGCATCTCCTTTCCATCCAGCGCGCACGACTTGAGGCGCGCCCTCGCCTCGCCGAACAGCTTCCCGCGGCGCTCCTTGCTCTTCTCTCCACGGGCCTCTTGCGCGAGCGACCGGCCTTCGAGGTAGGCCGCGCCCGGACCGCCGGCGAAGCTCACCCGCGCCTGGACGACCGAAAGCTCCTTGCGGCCCTGCTCCAGCGAGCGGCGCGCGTCAAGGGCGAATCGGGCGTAGGCGCCGTGCCGGCCCTCCAGTTCCTTGCCGTCCTCGAGGACGCCGGAGAGGTCCTCCATCGCGTCCTTGAGCCCGTCCGCCCGGGAGCGGGTCGCCTCCGGCGCCCGGGCTTCCTCGATCGCCCGCTTCACTTCCTCCATGCGGAACTCGATCTCCTTCTTTCGCTCGGCCACCTTCTTCTCCAGCTCGCGGCGGTCCTTCTCTTTCTTCACCCCTTCCAGCCTGCGCTCGGCGGCGTCCAGCCTGTCGGCGATCATCTCGCGCTCGGGGTAGTAGCCTACGTCTGGGTCCTCGAGTGCTGAGCGGGCGTCGCGGAGCTTCCCCTCCGCGCCGCCGGCGTCCATCTCGTCCAGCCTCCGCTCGGCCTCGTCCAGAGCGGCTTCCGCCTGGACCGCGCGCTTCTCGGCGTTGGCCAGCCGCGCCCTGAGCCCCTTGGGGCCGCACGCGCCCAGGCAGAGAGCGAGCCCGATGGCGAGCCACCGCGACATTGGGAGGCGAGCCTAGCGCACCGGACCCGCGAGGGCGCGCATTGGCCGGACCAGGAGCCCCAGCAGCAGCGCGGCCAAGGCGCCCACCGCGGCCACCGCTCCGAAGAGCTGAGGCAGGGGAAGCTTTCCGAACAGCCCGGCCACCTGGCCGGCGGCGAGGTTGCCCAGAGAGATGGACATGAACCACACGCCCATCATCTGGCCCACCATCCGCTCCGGGGCGAGCTTGGTGACGGTGGACAGGCCCACCGGGGAAAGGCTCAGCTCCCCGAAGGTGTGCAACAGGTAGGTGACCACCAGCCACATCGGGCTCACCTTCTCGCCCTTGGCGGCCAACAGAGCCGCCAGCGCCATCACCACGAAGCCGAGCCCCATGAAGAACAGGCCGAAGGCGAACTTCGCCGGGCTGGAAGGCTCCCGCCGTCGCTTGTTGAGGAAGATCCACAGCCAGGCAAAGGCAGGCGCCAGCGCGATGATGAGCAACGCGTTGACCGACTGGAAGAAGCTCGCCGGCACCTCCCAGCCGAGCACCAGCCGGTCGGTGAGCCGATCGGCGAAGAGGTTGAGCGAGGAGCCCGCCTGCTCGAAGCCGGACCAGAAGACGGCGGAGAAGACGAACAAAAGGGCGATCGCGGCGAGGCGCTTCCGCTCTTCGCTTGAGAGCCGGGCCGAACCCAGCATCGCGCCGAAGTACGCCAGGGCCGAGCCGAGGATGACGATGCCCGCGGCAGTCAGCCAACCCTGGGCGGTGCGGAGGTCCACCCAGCCGACAAGATGCAACCCACCCAAGAGCGCCGCAAGGCCGCACACCCCCGCGAGCCAACCCATCCCACCTCGCCGGCCGGCCTCCTTGGGCGCGCCCTTGGGCACGAGGCCAGCCTGTCCGAGATGCCGGCCCCCGAGCACGTACTGCACCAGACCGAGCACCATCCCCACGCCCGCGGCGGCGAAGCCAAGGTGCCAGTCCACCCGCTCGCCGAGGTACCCGGTCACGTACGGCGCGACGAATGCCCCCAGGTTGATGCCCATGTAGAAGATGGAGAAGCCGGCATCCCTGCGCGCCCCGCCCTCCGGATACAGCTCGCCCACCATGGTGCTGATGTTCGGCTTCAACAGCCCGGTGCCGACCACGATCAAAAACAGCCCGGCGTAGAACCCCGCGCTCGCCGGCAGCGCCATCGAGAAGTGGCCCAGGGCGATCACCACGCCGCCGAACAGCACCGCCCTCCGCTGCCCGAGCAGCCGATCGGCCAGCCACCCGCCGGGCAGGGCGCTCAGGTACACGGAGGCGGTGTACAGCCCGTACACCGCGCCCGCCTTCCCGGTGTCGAGCTCCAGCCCACCCTGCGCCGCGGGCGCCGTCATGAAGAGGATCAGCAGCGCCCGCATCCCGTAGTAGCTGAACCGCTCCCACACCTCGGTGAAGAAGAGCGTGGCCAGCCCGCGCGGATGCCCGAAGAACCCCGTCCCTCCCATGCCCGCTTTCTCGCTCAACGGGCAGCCCCAGGCCAGCACTGGTTTCCGGAGTTCCACCGCCCTCGCCAGGCGTTAGAAGGCCGAAATGCCGGCCCCGCTCGCCGTCGGCGCAAAACTTTCGCGCCTCGCGACAGCCCTCCGAAAATCGCGCATAATTTGCGCGAGAGAGCCCCCTGGGGGCGGGCAAGGTGATTGCTACAGGAGCGCTGATCGATCTGAGGACCGGACCGTGGCCAACCCTCGAATCCTGGTGGTGGACGACGAGCAGAACGCTCGCGAGGCGTTGAAGGTGCTCTTGCGGGAGGAGGGGTTCGACGTGGCGGAGGCCTCCGATGGGGAGGAGGCGCTCTCGGTGATGTCGGACTTCGGCCCGGAGGCAGTGCTGGCGGACGTCCGGATGCCGAAGATGGACGGGCTCACCCTGCTTCGGAAGGCGAAGGAGGACGGGCACGACGCGGCCTTCGTGATGATGACCGCCTACGGGAGCATCGAGGCGGCGGTGGAGGCGATGCGCTCGGGGGCGGAGCACTACCTGGTGAAGCCGCTGGACATGGCGGCGGTGCGGGTGGTGGTGGAGAAGGCGCTGGAGAAGCGGCGGCTAGTGCGGGACGCCGCGGCGCTGCGCGAGCGGCTGCGCGAGCGGCACAAGTTCCAGAACATCGTCGGGGAGAGCCCGGAGCTGCAGGCGGTGTTCGAAGTGGTGAAGCGGGCCGCGCCGACCAAGGCCACGGTGCTGATCCTGGGCGAGTCCGGCACCGGCAAGGAGCTGATCGCCCAGGCGCTGCACGAGGAGTCGCCGCGGAAGGACCGGCCCTTCATCAAGGTGAACTGCGCGGCGCTCTCGGAGACGCTGTTGGAGAGCGAGCTGTTCGGGCACGAGAAGGGTTCGTTCACCGGCGCGGTGGGGAGGAGGGAAGGGAGGTTCGAGCTGGCCGACGGCGGGACGCTCTTCCTCGACGAGATCGGGGAGATCAGCCCGGCGTTGCAGATCAAGCTCCTCCGGGTGTTGCAGCAGAAGGAGTTCGAGCGGGTGGGCGGCACGCAGACCTTGAAGGTGGACGTGAGGCTGGTGGCGGCCACCAACAAGGACCTGGCCGGAGAGGTGAAGGCGGGCCACTTCCGGGAGGACCTCTTCTACCGGCTGAACGTGGTGGCGGTGACGTTGCCGCCGCTGAGGAAGCGCAAGGGGGACATCCCGGCGCTGGTGGCGCATTTCGTGGACAAGTACGCGAGCAGCTACGGCAAGCAGGTGAAGGGCCTGGCTCCGGGCACCTTGAACGCGCTGCTGGCGCACGACTGGCCGGGGAACGTGCGGGAGCTGGAGAACGTGGTGGAGCGGGCGGTGGTCTTGGCCACCGCCTCCGAGCTGACCGCGGACGACCTGCCGGCGACTTTGCGTGGCCCGAGGCCGCGGGAGAAATCCTCGGGCGGGCTGATCCCCGGCGCCACGATGTACGAGATCGAGCGGGAGGCCATCCTGCGCACCTTGGAGATGGTGAACGGCTCGACCACCCGGGCGGCGGAGATCCTCGGGATCAGCGTGCGGAAGATCCAGTACCGGCTCAAGGAGTACGGCGGCCAGGCGCCGCGCGAGGGCGCGCCGGAGGCCGAGGAGGAGCCGTCGGCGACGCGGGCCCCGAGGCCGTAGTCCTATCGAGCCCGAGGCAGGCGCACCGTGAAGCGCGCCCCCCCGGTGGGCGCCCTCTGTACCTCCACCGCCCCGCAGTGCTGGGTGACGATCGCATGCACGATCGGCAGCCCCAGGCCGGAGCCGCTCTCCTTGGTGGTGAAGAACGGCTCGAAGATCCGATCGGCGATCTCCGGCGAGATCCCCGGCCCGCTGTCATCGACGTGGGAGACCACCTCGTGGCTGTCCGGTCGCGAGAAGATCCGCACCGCGCCGCCGGAAGGAGTGGACTCCAGCGCGTTCAAGCAGAGGTTCATGAACACCTGCCGGAGCCTCCCCTCATCGCCCGCCACCGGCGGCAAGGGCGCACATTGCAGCTCCATCTTGATGCCTCGCCGCTCCGCGTCTCCTCCCAACAGCGCCACCACCTTCTCCAGGACGTCCTTCAAGTCCACCGCCACCGGCTGGAACTGCGCCGGCCGCGCGAACTGCAAGAAGTCCTGGAGCACGTGGTCCAGCCTCTGGATCTCGTCCCGCACCAGGTGCAAGGGCTCGATCAGCGACGGCCGAAGCTCCGGCGATAGCTTCTGCAACCTCCGCTCCAGTACTTGAAGTTGCAGCGCCGCCGCGTTCAGGGGGTTTCGAATCTCGTGCGACAGCCCGGCGGTGAGGGTGCCCACCGCCGCCAGCTTCTCCGCCACCTGCGCCCGACGCGCCAGCTCGCGCTTCTCGTACTGGAGCCGCACTTGCCTGAGCGCCTGCTCCACCGTGAGCAGCACCTCGGAGGTGGCCGCCGGCTTGACCAGGTACGCCCAGGCCCCGGAGCGCACCGCCGCCGCCGCCGACTCCACCGTGGCGAACCCGGTGAGGAGGATCACCTCGCACTCCGGACGGATCGCCTTCAGCCTGCCGGCCAGCGCGGTGCCGTCGCCGTCGGGCAGCTTGAGGTCAACCAGCGCGACCTCCAGCCCTTCCCTCGCCCGCTCCTCGGCGGCCTGGCAGGTCTCGGCGCGGCGCACCTCGTAGCCCGCCTCGTTGAGTATGTCCTCCAGGTTCTCCGCCAGGGACCGGTTGTCGTCGACCACCAGGACTCGGGCAGGCTGCGCGGCTGCGGTCATCGCTTGGTTTTTTGCGCGTAGAGCTTCTCTAGCTCCGACAGGAGCTGGCCCGTGTCGAAGGGCTTGTAGAAGATACGGTGAGGCGGCTTCGGGAGCGACACTTCTCTGTGCGCGGTGATGACGACCTGCGGCAAGCCGGGGAAGCGCTTGTCCAGGTGGTTCATCACCTCTCCGTAGGGCCCTCCGGGCAATACCAGGTCCACCACCGCGGCGAACGGGCGGATGTTCCCGAGCCGGGTGGCCTCGATGAGGGTGTTCGCGGTGACCGCGGTGAAGCCCCTCGCCCGCATCGCCTCGCACAGGTTGTCCGAGAGCGCCTCGTCGTCCTCCACCAAGGCGACGATCCCATCCCTCCGCGCCGCGGACAACAGCTCGAACATCAGCGGCAAGGGAGGCGGCTTTCCCAGCACCGCCAAAAGCCCGTCGTTGCGCGCGGTGCGGAGGTCGGTCCGGCTGGTGTAGGCGGTGAGCGCGATCACCGGGAGACCGGGGTCCACCGACCGGGCCTCGTGGACCAGCTGGGCGCCGGTCATCCCTGGCATCTTCATGTCGGTGATGAGCACGTCGTAGCGACGGCCCTTGAGCAACCGCAAGGCCTCCAGGCCCTCGGTGGCGACGTCCACCTCGTCGCCCCGGTCGCGGAGGATCTCCGAGACGTTCTCCGCCAGCTCGAGGTTGTCATCGACCAGGAGAAGGCTCGCCATCGCGCATCAGCCGCGCAGCGGCAGTCGCACCACGAACCGCGCGCCGCCCGTCCTCCCGGTCTCGTAGGTGATGCTCCCCCCGTGGCGCTCCACGATCCGCTTCACCAGCGCCAGCCCCAGGCCGATCCCCTTCGGCTTGGTGGTGACCAAAGGCTCGAACAGCCGGGCGCGGATGGAGGGATCGACGCCGGGCCCGCTGTCCTCCACGGACACCTCCACCCCGCGGGGTTGCTCGCGGCCTTGGACCCACACCTCGCCGTCCGGCGAGACCGCCTGCACCGCGTTCTCCACCAGGTTCAGGAACACCTGCCGGAGCTGCGCGGAGTCGGCCTCGATCGCCGGCAGCGCCGAGAGCCCCTCCACCGACACCTTCACCCGCTCGGGGAGCTTCACCGCGTGCACCGCCTCGCCGACCACCTCCACCAGCGCAACCGGCTGCCGCAACAGCGGGCGCTCGCGGATCATGTCCAGGAGCTGGGTGATGATGTCGTTGGCGATCTTGAGCTGATCCGAGATGCGCTCCAGGTGCTTGGAGACCCGCTCGTCGCCCGAAAGCTTTCCCTTGAGGATGTACAGCGAGGTCTCCATCACTCCGAGCGGGTTCCTCAGCTCGTGACCGATCGAGCCCACGAGCTGGCCGAAGGTGGAGAGCCGCTCGATCCGCGCGTGCTTGGCGAGCAGGTCCTCCCGGTAGGTGTGGAGCATGATCGCCAGGTCGAGATCGAGGACCTTCGCCAGGGCGGCGCGCTTCCTCATCACGTCCGGCTTGCCCATCAGGGTCCGGTCGAGGATGCCGTTCATCTCGGTGCGGACCACGTTCATCGCCGCCAGCATGTAGTGCTGGGGAAGCGCGATCCGCACGTGCACCCTGCCGATGCGGGCCCTCAGCTCGTAGTACTCCTGGTCCCAGGGCCCGTTGAACAGCTTCTCCATCCAACCCTGCAGGGTGATCTTCAGATGGCCGACCTGGGCCTCGCCCCCCTGGAGCGCGGTGCGGGCCTCGTCGTGCTCCAGGATGCGGGCGTAGAACACCTCGGCGATGCGGGCGAACTCCGGCTTGATCACCGGGTAGAGCGAACGCAGGGCCTCCTCGTCGGAGGGTCCGAAATGGACGTAGCGTTTCAGCTCCTCGAACAAGGTTTCTGCCATCGGCGCGAAAGTAATGGCCGCGCCCGGGACCTTCAATTTAGCCTGCCTTTAGCGTCTCGTTGGCAACGAAGCGAGCGAATCCACGCGGCCCAGGCCGCAGGGCACAGGGGCCCTCGGTGCACTTCGCGCCCAACCTTTGTCCGGGAGGCGACATGAAGCTAGTGCTCTGGCGCCCACAAGCCCGAGCGGGAGGCGTTCGAGCGGGCAAACGCCAGCCCCCCCAGGGGCATCGTCACTACCTTCCGGCCGGAGGCCGATTGGCGTCATGGGCGTCGGCGCGGAGGTGCCGGCAGGGCTATGCGAGCTTTTGGCCTCGCTCTTCCCCGGGGCGAGGATTCAGGGGGTGCGCGCGCTCGCGGCCGACACCGGCACCGGGGCCACCGGAAAGGCGGCGGGCTACGGGCGCCCCCTCGCGGTGGAGCTGGAGCAGACGTCGGGCGAGAGGCGGTGGCTGGTGCTCCGCTGGGCGACCTCCGACGAGTACGGGCACGACCGGCGCGCCGACCGGGCGGCGGGGCTGATCCTCGCCTACGACACCTACCGCGAGATGCCCAGGCATGTGAAGGCGCTCGACGTGGGCGCCATCGCGGACGGCCAGCTGCTCTCCCTGCGCGGGACGGGGGAGTTCTACCTGCTCACCGAGTTCGCCCGAGGCGTGCCGTACGCCGAGGACCTCCGCCGCATCGCGCGCGAGGCCTCGGCCACCTCGCTCGACCACCTGCGCTGCGAGGCGCTGGCGCGGTACCTGGCCGAGCTGCACGCGCGGAAGATGGACGACGCTCCGGCGTACCGCCGCGCGGTGCGGGACCTTCTGGGCCACGGGGAGGGCATCTTCGGCATCGTGGACGGCTACCCCCCGAGGGTGCCCGGGACGAGCGCCGCGAGGCTGCGCCACCTCGAGGAGCGCTGCCTCGCCTGGAGGTGGCGCCTCCGCGGCCGCGAGGGCCGGCTTGCGCGCACGCACGGGGACTTCCATCCCTTCAACATCCTCTTCGAGGAGGGCGCGCGCTTCACCGCCCTGGACGCCAGCCGCGGCGGCCGCGGCGAGCCCGCCGACGACGTCACTGCCCTGGCCATCAACTACGTCTTCTTCGCCTTGGAGCAGCCGGCGAGGTGCGCCGGACTGATGTCGCTCTGGCGGCATTTCTGGAGCGCGTACCTGGAGCTGAGCGGCGACCGCCTGCTCCTCGAGGTGGCAGCCCCATTCTTCGCGTGGCGGGCGCTCGTGGTGTCGAGCCCGCGCTTCTACCCCGCCTTTCCGGCCGAGGCGCGGGACGCGCTCCTCTCGCTGGCCGAGCGCGCGCTGGAGGCGCCCTCCTTCGATCCTTCCTGGGCCGAGGAGCTGTTCCCTTGAAGGGCTGGGTGGTGTGGGTGACAGGGCGCCCCTCCTCGGGGAAGAGCACTTTCGCGGGCGCGGTGCTCAGGAAGCTTCGGCAGCGCGGGCGGGCGAGCGTTCTCCTCGACGGCGACGAGGTGCGCAGGTCGCTGGTGCCGTCGCCCGGCTACTCTCCGGAGGAGCGCGAGCGCTTCTACGCCACGCTCGCCAACCTCGCCGGCGCCCTCGCGCGCCAGGGCCTGGTGGTGCTGGTGGCCGCCACCGCCCACCGCCGCGTCATCCGGGCGCGTGCCCGGAAGCTCGCCCCTCGTTTCCTGGAGGTCTACCTCGACGTCTCCGCCGAGGAGTGCGCCCGGAGGGACACCAAGGGCCTCTACGCGCGAGCGAGAGCCGGCCTGGCGCCCACGCTCCCGGGAGCCGGAGTGCGCTACGAGCCACCCTCGAAGCCCGAGGTGGTGGCCAAGGGCGGGCGGGACGCGCGGGCGGTCGAGGAGGTGCTCGAGAGGACCCTCCCCCGCCAGGGGAGGGCGATGATTGGGCCTGGACGGCAGCCGTTCAGCCGCAGACGGAGCAGACCGCCGGCCCGCCACGCGCCGTCGCGGAGCTGATATTCCACCGTTCCCGAGGCCCGACCATGAAGCCCAGCGAGGTTCGGAAGGCGCTCCTCATCGAGCATGCTCGCCTCCGGCGAAGGGCGCGAGTCTTGGCGCGCCTGGCCGACCTTTCGCTCCGGGGCGACGCCCGCCGCTCCGGGCGGCTGCGCGATGCGGTGGCGCGGATGGCGGGCTCGCTCGAGCGACACGTCGCGTCCGAGGAGAAGCTGCTCTTCCCGCTCCTCGCCGAGGGCGGCGATGCCTGGATGACCCTGAGGATCGAGAGGCTCCGGCGGGTGCACGAGGTCCACCTTGGGGCCCTCTCTCGGCTCAAAGACCTCGGCAGGAACGGGGACGCGGGCGGGCTCGCCCAGGCCGCCCTCCCGGTCTGCGCGACGGTGAGGGAGGATCTGGAGGCGGAGGATCGGGACATCCTCCGGCCGGAGCTCCTCCGCGACGACACCGTGGTGCCGGAGAGCTTCGGAGGCTGAGTCAGATCGCCGCGGGCAGCGCGAGGTGGTAAGGGTCGGCGCCCGGCGAAAGGTGGGGCGGAGCGACCGGAGGACCAAGCGATGACCGTGGAAGACCTGATGACGACCGGCGTGATGACGTTGCGCGCCAGGGACGAGATCTCCCAGGCCAACGTGGAGATGAAGTTGGGCAACATCCGCCACCTTCCGGTGGTCGACGAGAAGGGCCACGTGGTTGGCATCGTCTCCAACCGCGACGTGATGCGGGCGCTCGGCCGGTCCGGCCGGGCCAAGAAGCTCCCGGTGTCCAAGGTGATGACCCGCGAGGTGATCACCGTCCGGCCCGAGACGCCCGCGCACCGGGCGGCGGAGATCATGCTGGACCGGAAAATTGGGGCGCTGCCGGTGGTAGGCGAGGGCGAGCAGTTGGTGGGCATCGTCACCGAGTCGGACTTCGTGGCGGTCGCGCAAGAGCTCCTCGCCTCGGGGACCGGGCGCTCCGCGCGCTGAAACGAGACTCCGCCGAAAGGGGTCAGGGTGAGGGCACCATGCGTCCGTCGATTCCCGGCGACGCGTGCACCTTTCCCTCCCCGTCCACCAGGATCGCCTCGGCGCCCCAGGCGCGCGCCAGCTCGAGGCCCTCCTTGCCTCCCAGCATGAAGGTCGCCTTGGTGAGGATCTCCGCGTCGGTGGCCGACTTCGCGAGCACGGTGGCCGATCTCGAGCGGCGCGACGGCCAGCAGGTCCGCGGATCGATGAGGTGGTGGTAGCGAACGCCGCCGGCGACGAAGAATCGCTCGTAGTCGCCGCTGGTGGAGAACGCCACGTCGGAGAGCTCGAGGTGGGCGAAGGATCGGTCCGGGGGGCCTCGCGGATCCCGGATGCCGGCGCGCCACGGGCGGCCGAAGCGGGTACCGGAGAGGTAGAGGTCGCCTCCTGCCTGCACGTAGAAGTTTCGCAGGCCGAGG
>JACPVI010000056.1 GCA_016191815.1 Myxococcales bacterium | reverse complement strand
TGGTCGGGTAGCGCGAGCGCAGTCGCGAACCTTCGCGGCAACGCGGATGCGCGGCCTCGCCCCGGCCCAGGAGTAGGCTTCGCGACCCAGGCGGCGTTATGCGAACCCGTCGCCCAATTTCCGGGCAAGCTCTAGCTAGCCGGAGCTCCAGGGGTCGACCCCGTCAGCGCCATCATCGATATGCGATCCGGCAACATCCTGGCGGGGAAGTTGCCTCATCGCCTGCGGCGCCCGTGGAGGAGTAGCGTGAGCTGCGGCAGAAAGAACTGGAGCGCACCTGGCGCGACGCGCAGGCACTCGCCGTGGGCCCCCCCATCGCCGGCTTCGCAATGGATCTTCCGTTCCCCTCGCCCGTTCAGGCGCAGATGCGATCTCTTGGCCTTGTCGCGTCGGTGCTGCTGTCCTTGCCCGCCTTTGCCCAGTACACCGAGCTGGCGGGCCACAACGCCCCGGCTCCCGTCCGCTCACTCAAGGAGCTCCGCGACAAAGGTGGCCGGGTGGAGAAGAAGTGGATCGAGCGCGAGGTGGCCCGCGACCCGTTCGGCAACGCCGCCGGATCTCGGCATGACCTCGCGGTGGACGGCGCCTTCGATGGGCAGACCATCGCCGTCATCCAGCTCTACACCGGCACCGACCTCGGCATCGCCTTCGACTTCGCCCGGCCCAAGCAGGCACTGGCGCAAAAGGGCTTCTCCGTCTACCGGTGGTTGAACCATCCGCCCGATCCGAGCGAACTGGAAGAGAAGCTGAGGAAGGCCTGCCAATTGTGGATCATCGGCGGTTTCAACCGGCAGCTCACCGCCGAGCACGCAGCAGTGATCAAGCGGTTCTTCGACAGCGGGCGCGGCGTCTACCTGTGGGGTGACAACGCTCCCTACTCACAGGACGCGAACCTGGTGGCTCGCGCGCTCTTCGGCGTCGAGCTTCAGGACCTCGGCTCGCCCGGCGAGCAGGTGGTCGGCATTCACAGGAAGGCCTCCGAGCCCGGCGTGATTCAGGACCATCTGCTTACCACCGGCATCGAGCGGCTCTACGAGGGCCACACCATCGCCACGCTGCCAGGCCTCGGCCCGCTCAAGCCGCTCATCTACGGCTCGGACGGCAAGGTGGTCGCCGCCTACTACGACCAGGCCGGCAAGCGGGCCATCGTCGACGGCGGCTACACCCGCCTCTACCTCCAGTGGGACACCGCCGGCACCGGCCGTTATGTGAAGAACGCGGCGGCATGGCTCACGAACGCCGAGCGCTTCGGCGACCAAGTGGTGGCGAGGTCGGCCCGCGCGAAGCAGTAACCGGTTGGGAAGGAACTCTGCGCAGGCCGGCCTGTTCGCGGGTCACGAAGAAGTGGGTCGGTTCACGGAGGCCCTACGATTCCGATGGGCGATGTTCCTCGGGCGATGGCACGCTCGGCGCTCACCGCCCGCCAGCTCGCCGCAGCCGTCCAGCGAGAGCGGAGGGCTCCGCCCCGGCGACATGGCACCGTTGTTCTGGGGGATCGCCTATTTCTTCCGGCCGGCCGCACTGGTGGCTGGCGCTCTTGCGGTGCACGAGCGAGCTGAGCTGCGCGAGCGACAGGCCCGCGCCTTGCGGCGGGCACGCATCTTTGGGGCCCTGTTGCTCGCCGTCGGCGCCACGTGCGCTGTGGCGCTCTTGCTCTGGTGAGTCGCCCGAAGCTCTCGCCTGCGGGCTGCGCCGCCCGCCAGCGAAAGCCCTACTGGCGCACTCCCAGGCCGGGGTCGTACTTCCACTCCGCGTCGAAGAATCCGGCCGCCTGCGCGGAGCCGATTCTCCAGACGAGGTAGTCCGGCTTTCCGGCCCAGGACGAGAAGGGCACCGCTCGATAGAGGTAGCGCTCGCGGCCGGATGTGGCGGTGAAGAAGCCGGCCAGCCGGCCGCCCTCGGGGAAGACGAACGCCAGCGCCGCGTCGTCGTAGCTGCCGGCATCCGGCGCCACGCCTCCGTCCGCAGAGGCGCTCGGCATGCGAATCCCCTGGCCATCCCACTGGAAGGGCAAATCGGTCCGCCCCAGCTCGGCGGAGGGCACTCCGAGGTAGATGAGGTTGTGGCTGGCGCGCAGCTGGGAGGTCAGCTTCGACTTCGGCAGGGCGCAGGAGAGGCCGTTGCCGTAGATGGCCCAGTGCGAGGACAGGTAGGAGGCAAAGCGGGCATAGGCCACCGCCTCGTCCGGGTACACGTAGCAGAAGGGCCGGTGGAACACCTGGTTGAAGGGGCCGTGCAAGTCGCGCCCCTTGCCGCCCTTTGGCCCGATGAACAGCGGCCCGGCCTGCAGCGAGTAGCTCTGGCCGTTCACCGCCGCGCTGGTGACGCCCCGGCCGAGCAGGGCCTGCCCGTCCATCTCCAGGCTTCGCACATTGGTGGTGGAAAGCGTCACGATCGAGCCGCTCCGCGAGGACGTCACGGTGAGGTCGGCGTCGGGCCGCTCTGAAGAGTGGAGCGTGAGGAAGGAGTGCTTGGCGCTATACGCGGGCGAGGGGCTGATGAAGGTGAAGTCCAGCTCCAGCGGGTCCAACGTCCGCGCCTTCATGAAGTCGAACAGCGGCGGCCAATCGACGCAGTCGGTTCCGGGAGAAGCAGGGCCGTCCCACCAGTGTCCGGCGCCGGGCTCTTCGTGGTAGGCCACCCCGGCGTCGCCGACCACCGCCAGCGCGGCGGCGTACATGTCGCGCCCTTCCCGCACCGGGACGTTGTCGTCCGCCGAGCCGTGGATGATGTAGGCGGCCCGCCGCGACAGATTCTGGATGTAGCTCAGCGTGTCGCGATGAGCGAGCGCCCAGGCGAACGGGCCGGCGGGCCTCTGCTCTCCCACGTAGCTGTACACCGAGCTCCACCCCGCGCTCGGCCCCAGCACCGCGAAGCGGCCCGGAGCGGTGAGCCCCACGTGCCAGGTGCCGTGGCCTCCCATGGAGTGCCCGGTGAGGTAGACGCGGGTCGGATCCACCCGGAAGGCCCGCATCGCGTCGTCCAGCGAAAAGAGGGCGTTCATCCGGCCCCACTCCTCCCAGTCGAACCCGAACGGCCGGCGGTTGGTCGGAGTGACGACGTAGGTCCAGTCCTTCTTGGAGAAGGCGCTCGCCAGGCTGGGCCCGTCCACGCCCGCTCCGTGGAGCGACAGCACCAGCGCGTAGTCGCGCGAGGGGTCGAAGCTCGAGGGAGGCAGCACCCCGTACTTCTGGACCGACGAGTCGTCCGGGGAGAGGAAGGTGCGGGTCCGCACCGCGTCCGCCGCCACGGTGGACAGCTCCAGATTCCACTGGTAGCTCGCCGCGAGCGAGGGCGACTCTACTTGTAGTTGCAAAGGCACCGGGTACCCCGCATCGGGGAAGCCTGTCTTGGGCTGGAGCTTGAAGCCGAGCTGGACGACCGCGCTGGGCGGAAGGGCGGGGTAGCTTTGGGAGCTCGCCTCGAAGAGGTCGCTCTCCACCACCCGGGCGACGGCGTCGAATAGCGGCGCGCTGGTCAGATTCAAGAGGGCGATGCCCAGGTAGGTGGGCGAAGCCTCTCCCACCACGAAATCGGGCGCGGTCCTGTCGCCCTGGTTCAGGAACACCTCGTCGGTGACCTCCCAGAGCCGAATCCGAAGCTCCCGTCCGCCCAGGCCTCGCACCGCCACCAGGTTTGCGCCCTGGAAGGCCAGCAAGGGAATGCGCATCTGCCCGGAGCCGTACGCGTCGGCGGGCTGGCGGACCCCATTCACGAAGACGTCCAGCGCGCGGTCGGCCTGCATGACGAACTTCCGAGGGGAGCGCAGCTCGAAGTAGGTGACCGCCCAGACGATCTGCGAGCTGGACCAGGTCCCGAGCGAGCCGGCGTCGGTGGGAGTGACGTCGCGCCAGTAGACTCCGAGGCTGTCCATGCCGGAAGCGGGATACTGGAAGGTGCCCTCTTCAATCGGCCGCAGCGCCGGATCCCGGTACGGATCGCTCGACACCCCGACCATCCAGCCGAGCTTGGGGAAAGGAGCAGGCTCTCCCGGGAGCACCAGCGGTTTTTCCTCTCCTCCATCGGCCTCGCCGCCATCGGGGGCTCCTCCGTCCTCCTCTTCCTGGCCGGAATCCGGAATGGCCGGAGGAGGAGGACACCCCAGGAGCGGCAGGCCCACAGCGAGGAGCAGCTGCCAACGGAAGAGTCGCATCTCCCCTCCATCGATGAAGCGACACCCCGATGTCAACTCCGGGGGACTTTCGCCCGTCGCGCGGAGAATGACCGCTATCGGACGCCGGAGCCAGCCGGCGTGTCCGCCAGGTTGCGCTCCCCCGACCGTTCATTGCCGTCGCGTTGATGGCGCCCGCCCCAGCCGCTAGGGAGCGCCGGCGATCGCGGAGGCACCATGAGAGGACCATTGCTCGCCGTTACCGGCGCCACCGGCCACGTGGGCGGCGTCATCACCCGCGCCCTGCTCGAGCAGCGAAGGCGCGTGCGGGTGATCGGGCGGAGCGCCGACCGGCTCCGGCCATTCGTGGACCTCGGCGCCGAGCCGGCGGTGGGATCGATCGAGGACGCCGAGTTCCTGCGCACTGCCTTCGAGGGCGCCACCGGCCTCTTCGCGATGATTCCCCCCAACCGCACCGCCTCTGGATTCCGCGCCTTCCAGCGCCGGGTGGCGGAGGCCCAAAGCTCGGCGGTGCAGGCGACCGGCATCACCCACGTGCTCACTCTGAGCAGCGTGGGCGCCCAAAACGCCGAAGGCGTGGGGCCGGTGAACGGGCTTCACGAGCTGGAGGAGTCCTTCAACCGCACCCCGCACCTGAACGTCCTCCACCTTCGGGCGGCATACTTCATGGAGAACCACCTCGCTTCGATCCCGGCGATCAAGCGGGTCGGCGCCTACCCTGGGGCGCTCGAGCCCGAGCTGGCCTTTCCGCAGATCGCCAGCACGGACATCGGGTTCGTGGCGGCGAGGCGGCTTGGCGCGCTCGACTTCAAGGGGAAGAACGTGATCGAGCTTCTGGGCCCGCGCGACCTGTCGATGATCGAGGTGGTGCGGGTGCTCGGCGCGGCCGCGGGGAAGCCGGAGCTCAAGTACGTGCAGCTCCCCTACGACGAGGTGCGGAAGGGGATGGTCGGCTTGGGATTCTCCGACGAGCTGGCCGGCCTGTACATGGAGATGGCCCAGGCCTTCAACGAGGGAAGGGCCAGGCCCACCCAGTCGCGCTCGACAGACACCAGCACGCCCACCACCATCGAGGAGTTCGCCAAGGAGGTGTTCGCGCCGGCCTTCCGATCGGCGTGAGGCCTTCGGCCTGGTGCGATGGCGCGAGGATTCTGCTAACCAGCGGAGCCGATGGAGGCTGGCCGTCGCCGACTCCCGTGGGTCCTGTGCGCCGCCGTGGGGTGGGGCTCTTTGCCCGCCCTCGCCGGGCCAGAGGGCAAGCCGCCGCCGTTCGTGCTGGAGGAGGATCCGGGTTTCAGCTGCAGCCCCCTCGAGCCGGTCGGGTGCTCGGGCGTGCTCCCGCTCCGCCGCAGCGGGCCCGGCGCGGCGAGGAGCGAGGTGGCGGTCCTCCCAAACGGCGAGGACGCCTTCCGCGCACGGATCTCCACCCTCCGCGCCGCCAAGCGCTCGGTGCGCATCCAGGCGCTCATCTTCCGCGCCGACGAAGCGGGCCTCTTCGTGTCCGAGCTGTTGAAGGCCAAGCGCAAGGAGGGCCTGGAGGTGCGGGTCATCGTCGACGCCACCTCCAACCTCGACTGGCAGACTCAGTGGATGTACTTCGACCTCAAGCAGCACGGCATCGAGGTCGAGGGGTACGAGGCGCTCTACCTCGAGTGGGTGACCGCCGACCTCAAGCCGAATGATCCGCTCAGGCCGAACAAGCGATTCCACGAGAAGATGTGGATCGTCGACGGCGATTCGCCCGAGGGGGTGGCGATCGTCGGCGGGCTGAACATCGCCAACGAGTACTTCCGGATCGACCAGGAGCCGATCAACCGCTGGCGCGACCAAGACGTCATCGTCCGCGGCCCGCTGGTGAAGGACGTGGTGGCGGCCTTCGACCGGAACGTCGACTATTTCAAGGGCCTCAAGGCCCGGCTCGGAGCGGTCAACCCGGATAACTCCTGGAAGCTGACCCGCGCCACGCTGGGGAGAATCGCCAAGGTGAAGGTGCCCAGTTGGAGGCGCGAGGCGCTGGCCAAGTCGGTCGCCGCCGCTGCCGATGGAGAGCTTCGGCTCGGTTTCCACCCGGTCACCGCCCGCTTCATCCAATCGCGGCCGCGGGAGAAGGAGAGCTACATCCACCAGGCCTACCTCCAGATGGTGGAGGCCGCCTCTTCCCGCATCCTGATCGCCAACGCCTACTTCGTGCCCTCCAAGGCGCTCACCCAGGCGCTGCGGCGCGCGGCCGAGCGGGGGGTGAGGGTGGTGGTGCTCACCAACAGCCCCGAGACCAACGACATCGTCCAGGTGGCGCGCGTCTCGCGCTTCACCTTCCTCGGGCTGCTCGAGCCGCCCTCCTCGAAAGGATCGGTGGAGATCTACGAATGGGTAGGGCCGCGCCTCAAGGAGGGGACCCTGCACGCGAAGTACGCGGTGTTCGACGGGCGCGAGGCGATCGTCGGCTCGTACAACCTGGACCCGCGAAGCGAGCGGCTGAACAGCGAGACGGCGCTCGCGTTGCGCGACGGCGCGGTGGCGGGCGAGCTGGAGCGGATTCTCCTCGAGCAGGACCTTTCCAGGGCGGCCCGGGTGAGCCTCGAGCAGGCGCGAAGCTTCCGGCGGCCGAAGGACTCGAAGGAGCAGTTCGAGTTGCTCTACGCGCTCCCGATGCGCGACTGGCTCTGAGCGGGGTTGCCAAAGGGCCCCGCCGTCACCAAACAGTCGGGGTGTTGCCGTTCACTCCACCCCAAGAGCCCATGCTGGCGCAGCTCCAAGACGCGGTGCCGGCGGGGCAGGGCTGGGTCTACGAGCCCAAGTGGGATGGCTTCCGCGCCCTGGCGAGCCGTTCCTGGTCTCCCTCGCGGGTGGCGCTCCAGCGTCACCGAGCCAGGATGATCATCGTCGGCACGCGCAGCTTCGCCCAGCGCTGATCGGTCGTGAGCACAGGGAGCCCGAGTTGTGCTCCGAGGGCGAGGCAGCAGCGGTCACCAAGGGAGATGCCCTTGGAGTCGGCGGGGCGCACGATCTCCGCCGATGTACGGGCGTCCTCCTCACTCACGCTCCGCCTCTGCCTGCCGTTCTCGGATCAGCTCGTCGGCCATGTTGCCCTTCACGTGACGAAGCAGTCCGCGCGCGGCAGCGATCGCTTCCTTTCTCGGCATGAAGACGAAGCGGCCGTCCTCAAGCCAACCAACCATTGGCTCGCCAGGCTTCAGGCCAAGCTTGCGTCTGATCCGTGCGGGAATGACGACGCGCCCTTCGGGGCTCATCCGAAGCTCGACTCGAGGATCGACCCTCTTCGCATCCCCTGCCGTTCGCGCCATGTCGTGGATTCTAGCCATCTTGGTGCAATCTGGCACGGTCGCAGGTTCATTGCGGACCTCGAACGACCGGGGCACGGCCGCGGTTGCACAGGAGGCGCCCTTCGACGGGGCTGCCGCACCCTTTCTCGTTCGCGGCCGGTTCGTCCCTCGTGTAACCTCGGCCGCACAATGCGCGGCAAGCTCCTGGACGCGCTCTCCGGAAAGGCCCTCTTCTGGTGGCGGCGCGCCTTCCTGGCGAAGTTCTGCCGTCTGGTTCTCCCACCGCCGCCGGAGGGCCCCCAAGGCCAGGTCCCCGCGGTTTTGGTCATCGAAAGCTACCTGGCGGGGCTCCACTTCCTCCCCCGTCTCGCCCTGATGGCGATGATGGACGCGCTCAACTTGCTGGCCATCTTCCTCGGCGCCTTCAGGCCGATGATGTGGACGCCCGAGCCGGAAGCCCGGAGGTACCTGCTCCGCCTCCAGGCCAGCCGGAGTTATTCGGTGAGGAGCTCGTTTGCTGCGCTCAAGGCGCTGGTGATGCTCGTCTACTACGCCGATCCGGCGATCGAAGCCCGGGTAGGCTACCGCGACGACTGCTTGCGTCCCGAGCGCTCGCTCGAGGCGCCGTGACCGTCTCCATTCCAGTCGGGGAAGAGCTGGGGCCGTCCTTCTCTGCGGAGGCGGATGCGGTGGTGGTCGGCTCCGGAGCCGGAGGCGCGGTGGCGACCCATGCGCTGGCCGAGGCGGGGCTCAAGGTGATCTGCGTCGAGGAAGGCCCGCACGTGAGCCGCGAGCGATTCTCCGGGCGCCAGCTCGAGGCGACCCGCCAGCTCTACCGCCTCGACGGCATGACGGCCGCCCTCGGCACGCCCTCGGTGGTCATCCCGATGGGGTGCAGCATCGGCGGGACCACCACCATCAACGCCGGGACCTCGTTTCGGACTCCCGAGCGCCTGCTGCGGCGCTGGGGAGAGGACTTCGGCCACACCGCCACGCCCGACGAGCTTGCGAGGGAGTTCGAGGCCATCGAACGGCTGATGCCGATCGCCCCCGTGCCGGATCACCTCCTCGGGGGAAACAGCGAGGTGGTCCGGCTCGGCGCGTCCCGGCTGGGTTGGTCGGCGGGGCCAATCCCGCGCAACGCCCCCACCTGCCGCGGCTGCTGCCGTTGCGTACTGGGGTGTCCGGAAGACGCCAAGCTCTCGATGAACCTGTCGTTCGTTCCGGCGGGCCTGCGCGCCGGCGCCATCTACCTCTCCCGGCTTCGGGTGAGGCAGGTGCTGCACCGCGCTGGGACTGCGCACGCGGTGGCGGGAGACCTGCTGTCCGCGGACGGCAGGCGGAGGGCGGGGAGATTCGAAATCCGCGCCCGGGCGGTGGTGCTCGCGGCGGGGGCGATCTTCACGCCCATCCTCCTGCGAAGGAGTGGCCTCCAGGGAGCTTCCCGGCACCTTGGCCGGCACCTGCGACTGCACCCGGCCACGAGGGTGGTGGGGCTCTTCGACCGCCCGGTGCGGGGATGGGAGGGAGTGCTGCAAGGGTACTTCGTGGATGAGTTCGCCCGCGAGGGAGTCAAGCTCGAGGGCGTGTTCGTGCCGCCGGGGTTGCTCGCTCCCGCGCTGCCCTTCTTCGGAGTGGAGAGCGCCGAGGTGATGCGCCGCTACGAAAACCTCGCGGTCTTCGGTGCGATGGCGGAGGACGATTCGCCAGGCGGAGTCGACGGGGAGCTGTGGGGCCTTCCACGGATCCGCTACCGGCTGACTCAGGCGGACGCCAACCGGGTGGTGAAGGGTGCCTGGGCGATCGGCCGCATCTTCTTCGCCGCCGGCGCCCGAGCGGTCTACACGGGCATCCACGGTCACGAGCGTTTTGACGACGTTGATGCGCTCGAGCGGCTGCTGGCGCACTCCATTCCTCCGGCCTGGCTGGAGCTGCTGTCCATGCATCCCCATGGAACTGTCCCCATGGCCGCCGACCCGGGTCGAGGCGCGGTCGACCTCGAAGGCCGCGTCTTCGGCACGCAGAACCTGTGGGTGGCCGACGGCTCGCTCTTCCCCACCGCCCTGGGCGTGAATCCTCAGCTCACCATCATGGCCTACGCCCGGCGCGTGGCGCAGCAGGTGGCGGCGAGGTAGCCTCATTGCCGGCGGTGTGTGGGGCTGTAGCTGCGCGGGCTCCAGTGCGCACATCAACCTGGCCCGGCACCGCGGCGATAATCCAGGTGTCGGCCCACCCGACCTCGTAAAGGGGAACCTCCATGAAGATCGGACGGACGGAGCGCAGCGTCGTCCCGAGGCTTCCGCAGGCGCAGGCAAGGCCGCAAGCCCGGGTGCGGGAGAACGAGGATTCCTTCGAGCCGCGGCCTCGCACTCAGCCGCGCCCCCCGCCGGAGCCGGCTCCCACAGTCCAACTCAAGGACGGCCCGACCAATCGCCCCGACGTGGTGGTGAAGGACGGCAAGGTGGTGCTGCCGGGAGGCAAGGTGGTCGATCCACCCGCGGTGGGCAAGTACGGGTTCCACTGGCTCGATGACAAACACCAGCTCTCCCTCACCACCTTGGCCGACGGGAGGGTGTGGGTGACCGGAGAGCTGATCGTCAAGGACCCGAGCTCCATCCCCACGGACGCCAAGTACGTGGAGATCGACGCCACCTGGGACAGCCAGAAGGCGATGCAGAACGTCCCGGTGGATCCGTCGGTGCAGCTCCCGCCGCTCGGCACGGCGCTCGAGACCAGGAAGGGAAAGCTGGTACTGCCCGGCGGGAAGCTGGTCGATCCGCCGCCTCCCAACGCCGACCGCAACTACTGGATCGACTCACAGCGCGGCGTCACGGTCGGCCGCGGAGCCGATGGCAAGTTCCGGGTCACCGGCCACTCTGGGATGACCGCGCTCAAGGGCACCGTGCCGATCGTCGACGGCAAGGTCCAGCCGCCGGGCTCGAAGAAGGCCTACGAGGCGCCTCCGCCGGGCGAGTCGAAGACCTACAAGCTCTACGAGAAGGACGGCATCAAGGGCACCCTCACCATCACCACCAACAAGGACGGCACCGCCAGCTATGAGTACGGCAAGGAGCTGCCCACCTTCTGGAACCGGGTGAAGGGCTTCTTCGACGGCGTGGGCAAGTGGATCAAGAAAGGCATCGACTGGGCCGGGACCATCTTGAGCTTCATCCCCGGCGCGCAGATCGTCGGCTTGCCGATGAAGCTCGCCAGCGCGGTCTGGGGCACCATCGAAGGAGCGGTGAAGGGCGATTGGCTGGGGGCGGTGACCTCGGCCGCGGGCGGGTTCGCGGCCGGGGCGGCCAAGTGGGGCTCCGAGCTGCTGGGCACCGTCTCCAAGCACGTCTCCAACGGCCTCAACTCGGCCTCCAGCCTGTTCAAGGCGATCAAGGACGGAAACCCGGCGGGCATCATCGGCGCCGTCGCCGGGGCGTTCGAGAAGTTCACCGGGGGCCTCGCGGACAAGTCCGCCAACCTTGCCGCCAAGTCCTTCAAGTACGCCGCGGATCTGGCGAAGCTCCAGAGCAAGGGCGCCAGCCCGCTCGAGGTGGTGAAGACGGCCGCCGAGTTCCCAGTGGGGCAGGCGATCGAAGCGTTCAAGGGCTCGAAGAAGAAGTCCGGGTAGCCGGCCGCTTGAGCTTGAGCATCCTCGACTTGATCAGCTCCCGCTTGAGGCTGGAGAGCTTGGAGACGAACACCACTCCCCGCAAGTGATCGATCTCATGCTGGAGCACGTGGGCCAGCTGGCCCTCGGCGTCCAGCTGGTGCAGCTCTCCGTGCCGGTCCTGGTAGCGCACCCGGACTCGCTTGAACCGCGGGGTGTCCTCGTACTGCTCCGGGACCGAGAGGCAACCCTCGTTGAGCGTCAGCGGCTCTTCGAGCGCGAGCACCTCGGGGTTGACGACCTCGAAGAAGCTGCCGTCCTCGCGGCCCACCAGCGCGACGCGCAGCGGCTCGCCGAGCTGGTTGGCGGCGATCCCGATTCCCTGGGCAGCTCGCACCGCCTCTTCCAGCTCGCCGAGCAATGACTGGAGCCCGGGCCCGAAGTCGGTCACGTCCCGCGCCGGGGTGGTGAGGACCTTCTCCGGCCAGATGACGATCGAGCGGTGCACCGGTGCAGAAGGTACTCACCTCCTTGCGCCCTGCCAGCTCGCGCGCTGGCGAGCTCACGGGCGTTGCTGGATCGGAAACCGTTGCCGTAAGGTCGGGCGGGGAACCTCATGCCCGGCGACGACTTCGAGTTTTCCGGCAATACCCGCACCGGCACCTCCGTCGACAGCGCCGGCGCCGCGGCCAAGGCGCCCACCTGCCTCATGCTGAAGAGCGGTGAGCACGAGATTCCGGCGCTGGGGCCGCCGATCCTCATGGGGCGCGATCTGGCGTGCCAGATTCACTACGAGAGCCCCGACGTCTCCCGCTTCCACGCCGCGGTGCTGCGGCTGGGCAGGACCTTCGTGGTGCGCGACCTTCAATCGAAGAACGGGACCTGCGTGAACGGCGAGCGGGTGACGGTGGCCCCGCTCCGGGCGGGAGACAAGCTCACCATCGCCTTCCAGAACATCGAGGTCGCCCCGTTCCCGGCGCCGGCTCCTCCGCACCGCGATAGCTGCGTGGTGCTCTTCCTGGACATCGCCCAGTTCACCAGCCTCTCCGAGAAGCTGGGAAACCCGTTCATCCAGCGCGTCTCCGAGCTGCTCGAGGCGCTCGCGGTGGAGGCCCTGCGCCGGCGCGGGGTCGTCCTCAAGACGCTGGGCGACGGCTTCATGGCCGGCTTCGGGCTGTGGAGCGGCGAGAGCGAGCAGGAGGTCGCCGACGCCGCGCTGGACTTCGCGCGCACGGCGCTGGCGCGGGTGGAGAAGCTGCCTGGAGGCCCGCCCTCCGGCACGCTCTCGGCGCGCATCGGCATCGCGGTGGGGCCGGTCAAGCTCTACGACGGCGACGTGTTCGACGTGATGGGGAACACGGTGAACCTCGCCTCGCGCCTGGAGTCGGCGAACAAGCAGTACGGCACCCAGCTCCTGTTCAGCAGCGCGCTCCGCGACCAGTTCTCGCAAGGTCGCTTCACCCGGGAGCTGGACACCGTCTGCGTGCGGGGCAGCGAGGATCCGGTCACCATCTATTCCTACGACGAAGTCGCGGCGCGCGAATCCTCCACGGTGACGACCCAGAAGGTCCACATCGACCAGGTGACTCCCTCCGGGAGCTGGTTCTACCGGCAAGGCCTGGAGGCCTACCGCGCCCGCGACTTTTCGGTGGCGCTCAAGGCGTTCGACGACGCCGCCAAGCTGGGCGATCGCCCGGCGGCCTGCATGCGCAAGCGGGTGGAGTCGATGCTGGCGGCCCCGGAGGGCACTTACCCCGAGGGCTGGGATGGCGTCTGGAGGATGGATATCAAGTAGCCGCGATGTCTCTTCGGCCCTCCGAGCTGGCCCAGATCGCCTTGGAGCTCCGCTCCCTGTTGGGCGCTCCGGTGCAGAAGGCGCATTCGCCGCTCCCGAGGCTCGCCTACCTCGAGCTGCGCGCTCCCGGTCGCTCGGTGCTCCTGTGCCTCTCGGCCGAGCCGGAGGTGTCGCGCCTGTCTGTCGCCCCCAAGAGGCCCCCCTCACCCGAGCAGCAGCTTCCCTTCCAGCGCTCCCTCCGCCAGCACCTCCTCGGAGCGCGCCTGGAAGCCATCGAGCATCGGCCCAGCGAGAGGCTGGTCGCGCTCCGATTCGGAAAGGAAGGGAAGCGGTTCGACCTCATCGGGGAGCTTTTCAGCCCCGGCCTGCTGGTGCTCGCCTCCGAGGGCGGAAGAATCCTCGCGGTCTCCGGCGAGCCCCGAGGCCCTCGTTCGGCAAGGCCTGGAGGCGGGTACGTCCCGCCCCCCGAGGGTGAGCGGCGCGAGCTTCCCTGTCGGCTGGTGCCACCCGAGGGCGCGGCATTTCCGTTCGCGGAGGCCGCCGAGGCCCTCTTCGCCCCGAGAGCGGCCGATCGGCGCGGGGAGGAGCTCCGCCGAGCGCTGCTCGCCCCGCTCAAGGCCCGCCTCTCTCGCGCCGAGCGCACCCTGGAGAAGGTCCGCGCCGAGGCCGGCCGCACCGCCGACGCCGAGGAGCACAGGCGGGTGGGCGAGCTGCTCGCGCAGAACCTCCATCTCCTCCGGCGAGGCGAGGCCCTGGTGAAGCTCACCGAGTACACCGGCGAAGGGCCTGTGGAGCGAGAGGTGCGGCTGGATCCCAAGCTCTCCCCCAAGGAAGAGGTCGAGCGCCACTTCCACCAGTACCGGCGGCTGCTCCGCGGCGTGGAGCACGCGCGCCGAAGGCTCGCCGAATTGGAGGACGAGGCGAGCGCGCTCCGGAGGGAGATTCAACAGCTCGAGTCGCGTTCCCAAGAGCAGCTGCTCTCCGACTTCGTCCCGCTGCGTCCCGCCGCGCGGAGGGCTGGCCCGCCCGAGGCGGTGCCTTACAAGGAGTACCGCTCCGCCACCGGGGCGCGCATCTGGGTGGGGAAGGGCCCGGAGGAGAACGACAGCCTCACCTTCCGCATCGCCCGCCCGGATGACCTCTGGCTTCATGCCCGCGGCTGGCCGGGCTCGCACGTGGTGGTGCCGCTGGAGAGGCGGGCGGAGCTGCCCCAGGAGTTGCTTCTCGACGCGGCCCACCTCGCGCTGCACCACTCCGGCGCCAAGGGAGAGAGCCGCGGCGAGGTCGCCTATACAAAGGTGAAGCACGTCCGCAAAGACAAAGGCGGGCCAGGCCGAGTCACCTACTCGCGCGAGAAAACCGTCCAGCTCCGCGTCCAGCCTGATCGGCTCGAGCGGCTGCTCAAGTCCAAGGCCCCTTAGCCCCCACCGCAGGTGCGTTGATCGAGGTACGGCATTGTGCTACACGACCGCCCCCCAAGCGAAGGGCCACTCCCTCTCCCGCAGGTGACGGTTTCTTGTCGATTCCCCAGCGCTCGCTGCCCCCGTCGCTAACAGGTCGTGCCTGCCATGGCAGAGCGCGTGGCCTGGTGACGCCTCGGGCCGGGGAAAGAAAGCCTGCGAATCCAACCAGTTCCGTCCATGGGGGAGAAGGTCCTACCTGTGGAACGGGCATTGCTGAGGGGCGGCCGGCTCCTCGTGTACCTCGGAAGTAGGAGGTCCGTTTTGAAAGCGACCAAGGCTGCAGTGGTGGCAGTGCTGTTGGCGCCGGCGGTGGCGCTCTCGCAGGGCCAGCCCGCTCCGGCAGCTGCTCCGGGCGCGGCGTCCGCGGCGAGTGCGCCCGCTCCGCAGTCGGCGCCGGTGGCGGCAAGCTCGGTCGCGGCCACGGCCCCGGCGAAGGATACCTCGGGGCTTCACTGGGGAATCGACCTGGACCACTCGCTGGGGCAGGGGACCTTCGTGGACCCGTCGAAGTATGCCTATTTCGACGGCTCCGTCCTGGTGGTGCCCAGCTACGGCTTCGATGTCCAGGGCATCAAGCTCTCGGCCTCTGGGCGCTTCGCCATCGGCTGGGAGTACACGCTGCCCGACAACGAGAGCGCCCGGAGGTTCGACTGGACCGACATCCGGGCCGGCCTCTCCGCCCCGGCCCTCGTCACCGAGAAGGTGAGCGGCATCTCGGTCACTCCCTCCGTGACGGCGACGCTGCCCATCTCCGTGGCCAGCCGGAGGGCGAACACCATCACCGTCCTGAGCGGCGGCCTGGGCTTCGCGCGCACGGTGTGGAACTTCGACCTCACCTACCGCTTCGCCGCGGCGCGGGGCTTCCACGCCAACCCGCTCATCGGCGGCGCGGTGTCCGACGAGACCGACGCCCTCGGCGCGCGGCTTTGCCTCTACCGGGCCGGCGAGACGACCTGCAACGTGTTCGGCACCAATACCCAGTTCAGCATCTCCAACTCGCTGGAGGTCACCTACCGCGCCACCGAGAAGCTCTCCTTCCAGCTCACCTACGGGATCATCAACCGCTTCAAGTACCCGGTGGTGGACACGGTCGATGAGTACACCCCCAAGGCGCTCAACTCGAACGGCGAGCCGGTGGCCACCGCCGGCTACGGACGCAGCGACGGGATGATCAGCTCGGTGTCGGCCAGCTACACCATCAACGACACCTTCAGCATTTCCACCGGATTCGCCACTCCGCCGGTCGGCATCCCGCCGAAGACCAAGGACGGGAAGCGCTTCCGCTTCCCCTTCTACGACTTCCTCACTCCGGCCGACAACGTCACCAGCTTCTCGGTGACGCTGTCCGCCGCGCTGTAGGCCGAGGCCCCCATGACTTTCCGAAACTCGTTCCCCAACGGAGGCACCATGTACCGGAACCATCGCTGGCTGGCCGCGGCCGCCATCGCGCTTCTCGCCACCGCCTGCGCGCAGACGGGCGGCGACGTCAACCGGGTCCAGCCCAACGTGATGAAGAAGACCGACCTCCTCGACGGAGTCTGGTACTTCCGGAACACCGTCACCTGGACGCCCGCCACCACCGGCTTCACCTTCGCCGGCGAGACCGGGAACATCGAGAAGCTGGTGTGGGAGCTCCAGGAGAACTTTCTCATCGGCTACCGCGCCTATCCGTTCATCCTCGGCGCGGAGCGGAACGTCGAGCCCTCCTCCAAGCCCTCTGGCACCACGATGAAGGTGATGGGGCCCGATGGGAAGTGGGTGGGCGGCCAGAAGTACTTCGGCGCCCCGGTGGTGGCCTACCCCATCAAGAGCCACTTCGACATCCAGCGGAACTACAACCCCGCCACCGGCGAGCCGGGGAACGTCATCATGGAGAACCCCACCGACCGGCCCTGGAACCAGCGGGAGTACATCCGGGTGGATTGGTCGGCCAACCTGCTCAACCAGAGCGCCGACATGATGTGGAACACCATCCAGAATCCGTCGGGGGACACCAGCTGGAACGCCTGGATCCAGCCCAATGAGCCGGGGACCGATCCGTACGACTGGCCCACCCAGGAGTTCGGCGCCGACGGCAAGCTCACCTACATGGACTTCACCGGTCGCTACATGGCCAAGGCCGATCAGGTCCACTTCGAGGACGAAGACGGCAACCACTACATGTACCCCTACTGCTTCTTCCTCCAGGGCTACCGCTACGACTGCTCCAACGCGGAGATCCGGATGCGGACCTCCATCGCCAAGGTCGACCCCAACACCACCAACGACTACGAGCCGCTGGTCTACCCCAACGACGTGATGGCCAAGTTCGGCTACTTCCGCACCGAGCGGTTGAACTACGACCGGAAGTACGGCCCCACCGAGTCGGCACGAATCTTCCTCGCCAACCGGCACCGCCTGTGGAAGACCAGCTTCGAGAAGAACGCCTCCGGCGCCCCCGACCCCAAGCGGCCGATCCCCTTCGTCAACCGCGAGGTCAAACCGATCGTCTACTACGTCTCGCCCGCCGACCGGATGGGCGCTGGCAGCTCCTACCAGGAGTACCTGGAGGCCGCCCGCATCCTGGAGAAGAACTGGGACAAGGCCTACCGGCGCGCGGTGGCCGCCGCCAAGTTCGGCAAGGACGACCCCGCCACGCTGGATGCGGTCGGCCAGGTGTTCTTCGTGTGCGAGAACCCGGTGCCGGCCGGCGCTCCCCAGGCCTGCGGCAAGCCCAACTTCGAGCCCAAGTTCGGCGACCTCCGGTACAACTTCATCTACACCATCACTGATCCGGTCCCCAACGGGCTGCTCGGCTACGGGCCTTCCTCCGCGGACCCCGAGACCGGGGAGATCATCTCTGCCAACGCCAACACCTACTCCGCGGCGGTGGACACCATCGCTCAGCGGGGTCTGGACATCATCGACATGCTGGTGGGCGAGAGGAGCATCGACCAGATCATCCGCGGCGAAGACGTGAAGGCCTACATCACGGCCAACCTCTCCTACGCCAACCCCAACCGCAGCAAGCAGGGGCTCATCCAATCCGAGTTGCAGGGAATTCCCCAGACCGCGGAGGAGACTCTGGGCGCCTTCGAGCGGCCCACCGAGAGGACTGCTGCGGTGCTCCAGGCACTGCGGGTCAACGGGCTGCCGGAGTTCAGCTCCGACCGGATGAAGGCTGCTGCGGACCTCCTGAAACAGAACCCCGCGCTGGAGTCGGCTCTGCTCGACAACCCCGACGTCCAAGCCGACGTGGTGGGCCTGCTGCCGCCTGAGCTGGCGCAGCGCGCCGAGACCGACTCCGACTTCCGCCGGTCCGCATCCCGGCTTGTGCTTACCCGGGTAGGCGATGCCCTCAAGCTGAGCAAGCGCCGGGTGGAGTGGGCCTCAAAGCGGAACATCTACCTCGCCGAGTTCTTCGACCGGCCGATGCTGGGCCTGGCCTACCAGGAGCACTTCCGCCGCCAGAAGAACGTTGCCTCGCTGATGGCCGAGGGCAAGCTGGATCGCGACGGCGTCACGGTGACCGGCCTGTGCAAGGCCGCCACCTGCACCGCCGATGAGGCCCGCCGGATCGCCGACGAGGAGATCCGCCGTCGGTTCCGCAAGCTCGTCTGGAGGGCCACCAGCGAGCACGAGGTCGGGCACACCCTTGGACTGCGGCACAACTTCCAGGGCTCGTTCGACTCGGTCAACTACTTCGACCGGTACTGGGAGGTCAAGAAGCCCAGCCTGACCGTCCAGCAGAGCGGGACGCCGAAGATTCCGCGCACCCCGGGCGACCTCAAGGCGGCCTCCGACGGCACCGAGGTTCAGCTCGCCCAGGGCCTCAACGACTACGAGTACTCGTCGATCATGGACTACGCCGGGAAGCTGAACGCCGACTTCCAGGGCGTGGGCAAGTACGACGAAGCGGCGATCGTCTTCGCCTACTCGGGCGATACCAAGCCCGGGTACGTGGAGGTGTTCGAGTCCGCCCGGCGCGACCCGGCCAGCTTCCCCGGCACCGACGGCAAGCAGATGACCATCACCGGAGCGGCGTTCGACTTGCCGCTGGTCAACGCCGAGCACCGGCACCAGGGCATCCCCAGCTACACCGAGCGCTACCACTTCTCCACGGTGCCCCTGCACTTCGGCGAAGGGAACGACATCGAGTCCACCATCGCGGACGGCATTGCCAAGCTCAAGCGCCGCAAGCTGATGAAGTGGGCGGACGTGAAGGTGGAGAACGACCGCCTCGCGGCGATTCTCAAGACCAACCCTGCCCCCACTGCCTCCGACGTCGGCAGCACGCCCATGGAGGTGCCCTACCTCTTCTGCTCCGACTCCGAGGTGGGGCTGGTGCTCTCCTGCAACCGGTTCGATCGCGGGCCGGACTACTTCGAGATCTCGCGGCAGATGATCGAGGACTACTGGAACGACTACTTCTTCACCCACTTCAAGCGGGACCGCTACCTGTTCAGCTCTTCGAGCGCGTTCAACAACGCCGCTGGCACCTTCTACGAGCTGGCCAGCATCTACAAGCACTGGGTGCACGCCTTCTACGGCCAGAGCGGGCCCAACCGGCAGAACGTGCAGCGCTTCAACTATGACCCGTTGATCCAGGACACCTGGTCGATGGCGGTTTTGGACGCATCCAACGCCAACCTGGCGGTGATGTCGGTTCCGCCGGCCGGCTTCTTCATGTTCAGAAACCTCAGCGGCCGCGGTCAGTGGGACTATCTCTCCGAGGGCGTCGACTTCGATGAGCTCTCCCCCGAGGGCCAGCAGAAGCTCATGGACTACTACTCGGACCAGAACACCTGGGGCAGCGCCGCCGCCCAGGCCTTCGCCATCATGAAGCGCGGCCACGCCCGGCGCATGTACAGCCGCTACGACTTCAAGAGCGGCTTCGGCTTCTGGTACCGCATGCTCGAGGCCGGTCACTACAACGACCAGATCGGCGCGATGATCGCCGCGGTGCTCCCGGAGGCGGAGTTCCCAGCGATCGACTACTACGCCGATCGCGACCGCTACTACATCCCCTACTACCTGGTCTTCAAGAAGGAGTTCAGCGACCTCTTCTCGGCGCTGTGGGGCATGGACGAAACCCCGATCAGGCCGACCATGTACCTCGCCAAGGACGACACCGGGAAGGTCACCTCCACCCCGGCGCTCCACTTCCGCACCTTCATCGAGGGGAAGAACTTCATCAAGAACTTCGACTACCCGAAGCGGAAGGATCTGATCTGCACCGCCACCCAGACCACCGACTGCCTCGATGCCTCCCAGTACCCTGGAGAGGCCAACATGCAGCTCACCTGGTCGAGTCGCATCTACGCGCTCTACCTCGGGATGGCGCTGTTCAGCATCAACTACGACCTCGACTACGCCAAGTCCAACATGGTGTTCAAGATCGGCGGGTCGGAGACCGTCACCCCCGCGACCGGGTACCACACGGTGGAGGTGCCGGACATCAGCACCGGCAGCCGCTACGTGGCGCTGGAAAAAGACGGGGCGGCTCCTAACTCCACTCCGCCCATCCGGCTGATCAACATCGCCGACGCCTATCGCAAGGTGGTGGAGAATCCGGCCATCTGCCCGATGCCGGAGCTCCCCAACCCCTACGGGCCGGCGTCCACCATCGGCTCCTGCATGCCGGCCGATGAGCGGAACAACCCCGTGCTCATCGAGCAGCGGCGCCGGGAGTACCTGGAGTACTTCAAGGATATGCTGCGCGACCTCGACCTCGCGCGCGGGTTCTACGGCGTGTTCGGGAGGGCCTTCTAATGACCTCCGCGAATTCGCCCTCCAAGAACCTCCACGGAGCTGCCATGAACTACCGCCACATCGCGCTCGTCGCCGCCGCGCTCGCCGCGGTGGCTTGCGGCCGAGGCCCCGAACTGATCGACCGGACCCAGCCCAACTACATCAAGAAGTCCGACCTGTTGAGCGGTACCTGGTACATCCAGGACACCGTCGTCGACGTGCCCGCCACCGGAGCGATCCTCCCTATCGGGTACGGCGGGATGATGGACAAGGTGCGGTTCGAGATCCAGGAGAACACCCTGGTCGCCTTCCGCACCTACGAGTGGATCCCCGGCACCGACCCGTTGGTGGACCGCGAGAAGTCCACCATCGGCAGCACGGTGCTGATCGACGGAAGGCCTTTCCGGGGCGCCCCGGTGAGCGCTTGGCCGATCGAGAGCCACTTCGACCGGCAGCGTCAGTACAATCCCGCTACTGGCGAGCAAACCAACGTCCTCGAGGAGAACGGCACCGATCGGCCGTGGTACGAACGCGAGTTCATCCGGGTCAACTGGGCCAACAACATCTCCGGCAACTTCCTCGACGGGAGCGATGACGACTTCGTGAAGGCCGCCTCGCTTCGGAGCTACGTCACCTCGATCGATCAGAACCAGGGCGACAGCGCCTTCTTCACCGAGTACAAGACCGTCGGCGGCAAGAAGACCCTCACCTACTTCGACTTCACCACCAGGGCCTACCTCAACCCGCCGAAGTTCTATTACCCCGGCTACGGCTCGCTGCCCTACTGCTGGCTCAACCCCCGCATCGACTGCGAGAGCCAGGAAATGAAGCTCCGCACGTCGGTACTCAAGGTCGACGAAGCGCACGTGCAGGACTACGAGCCGCTGCTCTACGGCGACAAGCTGATGAAGAAGTTCGGCTTCTTCCGCAGCGAGCGCGTCTCCTACGACCGAAACCGCGGCGTCACCGAAACCGGCCGGCTCACCTACGCCAATCGGCACAACCTCTGGAAGAAGTCCCACGAGGTCGCCGGCACCTGCAACAGCGCCTCCGCCTGCCCCGAGGGGTTCGCCTGCGAGTTCGGCGCCTGCCGCAGGCCCCTCCCGGTCCAGGAGCGCGAGCTCGAGCCGGTGGTCTACTACCTCACCCCAAACTTCCCGCAGGAGCTTTTGCCGGCCGCCAAGCAGACCGAGGAGAGCTGGGACTTCGCCTTCCGCCGGGCGGTGGCGGTGCCCCGCGGCATCGAGGTCGCCGACGTGCCGCAGATGTTCCACGTCTGCCAGACGCCGGTGCCCAAGGGCGCTCCGGCCGCCTGCGGACCCGAGGGACTGTCGGTCCGCCTGGGCGACCTCCGCTACAACCTCATCCCCTGGATCGACCAGCCTCAGATCTACGGGCCCTTGGGCCTCGGGCCGTCCGCGCCTGATCCGGAGACCGGCGAGATCGTCCAGGGCGTGGCCAACATCTACGGCGCCGCGCTCGACACCTGGGCCGGCGACGCGCAGTCCATCGTCGACCTGCTCAACGGCGACCTCACCATCGACGAGTTGATCGCCGGCAAGAACGTGAAGGAGTACGTCTTCGAGCACCTGAACGCCACCGACCCCCGGCGGCCGCCCTCCGGACCGTGGAGCTCGCAGCAGGGCCTCACCTCGGAGCCGCAGGTCCCGCTGGCCTCCTACGCCCGCATCCGCGGCAACCTCAAGGCCCAGGTGGACGCGATGGTGAAGACCGGCCACCCGCCGCTCGCCCTGCAGAACCGCCGGAAGGTGGTCGCCGAGCTCATCTCCAAGAGCCCCGCCCTCGAGTCGGAGATCCTCAACCAGCCCGAGGTCCGCTCGATGGTGCTCTCCATGGCCCCGGGCGGCGAGTTCGGCCGGCGGCTCCAGACCGACGCCACCCTCTATCGCCAGGTGGCGCGCGAGACCATCCTCCGCACCGGCGAGATGGAGAAGCTGCGCCAGGACCGCGTCGTCAAGGCCAGCACGCTCCCCCACAACGGCTGCGCCTACCTCGCCGAGTTCCTCGACGAGGGGATGGTCGGCTTCGCCAAGAAGATGAAGGTCTTCTACGACAAGCGCTTCGCCGAGCTGAAGGCCCAGGGCAAGACCGACGAGGACGCCCGCCGCATCGCCCGCGACGAGGTGTGGAACGAGATCCGCATCGCCGCCTTCCGGGCGGTGACCGAGCACGAGATCGGCCACACCGTCGGCCTCACCCACAACTTCGTGGGCTCCTTCGACGCGATGAACTTCGTCGACGGTTACTGGGACTTGCGCAAGCAGACCATCGGCGTCCTGGTGGGCGGGCAGCGGGTGCTCCCGAGCAGCCCGCAGAACCTGCTCGATGCCTCCAAGCCCAACCAGGCCCAGATGGACGCCCAGATGCACGAGTACCAGTACTCGACCGTCATGGACTACGCCTCGCGCATCAACTCCGACGTGCGCGGGATCGGCAAGTACGACGACGCCGCCATCCTCTTCGCCTACGCCGGCGGCGGAGAGCCCGGCTGGGTCGAGGTCTTCAACCAGACCCGCCAGGACTACGACAGCCCCAACATCTCGGTGCCCACCGAGAACCTGGCCAAGCCGATGGTGGTCCGCGGCGCCCAGGTGGAGCTGCCGCTCGCCCAGGTCGAGCACTACACTCCGGTCTCCAACTTCTACACCGACCGGTTCCACTACACCACGCTGCCCTTCCACTTCGCCGACCGCTCCACCTTGGACAAGGGCTTCGAGGCGGCGCTCGATGAGGGCATCAAGCGCATGCACAACCGCTCCTTCCGCAAGTGGAGCGAGATGGAGGCGGTGTACGGGAAGATCGAGAACGAGGTGCACCAGTGGAACCTCCGCTTCGGAGGCTGGAGCGCGCCCGACTGGGAGAAGGCGCGGGACATCGTCGGCAAGGTGGCGCGCAACGCCCCGGTCGAGGTGCCCTACATGTACTGCTCCGACTACGAGGTCGGCGCCAACATCGCCTGCAACCGGTGGGACGCCGGCGCGGACGTGTTCGAGATGACCCAGGACTGGATCAGCCGGTACAAGGAGTACTACGCCTTCAACAGCTTCCGCCGCGACCGGCTGGCCTGCTACGACGACAGCTGCTTCGGCCCCTCCACCTACCTGCAGCGCATCGAGGGCCGCTACCTGGGCAACCTGCCCAACGTCTACCAGCAGTGGCTGTTCAACATCTACTGGCTGCAGAACTGGTACCAGATCAGCACCGAGCAGATGGAGGAGTGGTTCGGCGTGGGAGACCCCATCTTCCAGAACTACTGGACCATGGCGGTGATCGACAGCACCAACTTCCTCGTCCAGCAGCTCTCCACCCCCTCGGCCGGCTACCACGGCAAGCTGCCCAGCGGCACCTGGGTGCACCTCCCCGGCAACAACCCCTACAACGGCCGCTTCACCGCGGCCCGCGAGGCGACCTTCATCACCGACATGAAGGCCCAGGGCTACACCGACGTGGTCTACGTCCCCCGCGGCCCCGGCAAGACCATGTACACCCTCTACGATGACGAGGGCATGGACTACTTCGGCCGCGTCAACGAGATCGGCCACTTCTGGGACCAGGTGGTGGCGCTGTTCGCCCTCACCAGCAGCGAGACCAACTTCCTCGGCGTCGACCGCGGCGCCGATGCGCTCCGCTACTCCTTGCCCTACTACATGACCTTCAACCGCGAGCTGGCCGACACCTTCAGCTCGGTGTGGATCGACGATCGGCCCAGGTACGCCGCCGGCCTGCTCAAGACCGGCAACGGCCTGGCCACGGTGGTGCCGCCCAACTTCGTTCGCGGCGAGGACTACATCGCGAACTTCAACTACCCGCCGCGCACGCCGACCCCGGTCGACACCACCGGCAACCCGCTCCCGCTGGAGAAGGTCGAGGCCTCGCCCACCTGGAGCACCCGCTTCTACAGCGAGGTGTGGGGCATGGCTTACTTCACCGAGAACTTCAACCAGGAGTTCGCCAGCTACAACCAGGTGTTCCGGCTCGGCTCCGGCGAGCAGCTCACCCCGGCCGCCGGCTACGAGGTGGAGCAGTTCGCCGATCCGTTCGGCGGCTACATCTACGCCGCTCTCAAGCAGACCGGCGCCACCAAGGTCACCGCGGCTCCGCAGCTCATCATCAACGCCCGCAACTACAAGACCAAGTGGGACCAGGCCACCACCCCGAGCGAGAAGGCCCTCTGGGAGGCGAAGACTCGCGAGGCGGTGCGCAGCCTGGAGATCATGCGCGGCCTCTACAACATCTTCGGCACCGCCTGGTAGGCCTTTGCTGAGCTGATTCCGAAGCGCCCGGGTGGATGCCGCCCGGGCGTTTTTTTTGTCGCCATGTCCAGCGTGTGCGCGAGATGCGCAGCGGTGTTGGGCGCCTGCTGCGAGGTGGGAGAAGGCGAATCGCTCGCCACCCTCACCGACGCCGACGTCGCCCTCATCGAGCGGGCCACCGGGCTCCTCCGGAAGCGCTTCTGCGAAGAGGAGTGGCTCACCGCCGAGGAGGCCCACGCCTACGAGGAACGCCGTCCGTTGTACCTGGGCTACTTCCGCTCCGCACCGCGAAGGCTCACCTTGCGCTGGCGCTCGAGGACAGGGCGATCCGCGTGCGTGCTGCTCGGAACGCACGGATGCACGCTGCCCGAAGACTCGCGGCCCACCGCGTGCCGGTTGTATCCGTTCGAGCTCTGGCCCGACGGGAGCTGGAGCCTCCAGGTGGAGCGGCACGGCGGAGTTTCGGCGGCGCAGCGCTCGGGACGGGACGCCTGCCTCGCGGTGGAAGAGGCCAGCTCGATGGAAGAGGTGCTCGCGGCGTTGGGAAAAACCCGCACGGAAGTCGAGTCGCTGGGAGAGCGCCTGAGGCGCGAGGTCCAAGCGCACCCGCGCGCGCAAGTCGTGCGCAAGCGCCGCACGAGACACTGAACGCCAAGAGCCCGGCTGTGGCTTGAGTCTCTTCGTCGCGGGGGTAGGATTCCCGCTGCCGTGCACACCGCGCCATTTCAGCTCTCGCTCTTCGATCCTCAGCTCGCGCGCGCGACGGGCACTCGCCCCCTGCCGACTCGCGAGGAGATTCTCTTCAAGGCCGACCACCTCGCCCACCGCATCTCCAGCCAGCTCGGCATGGCGGTGCGGCTGTCGGTGACCGACAACCGCTCGACCATGGTGAGCTTTCGGAGGGCGACTTCCTCCTTGCGGCTGAGGGTGCATCACATGTTCCTCGATGCCCCGGAGAGGGTGGTGTGCGCGATCGCCGACTACGCCGGGCGGGGCCAAAGGAGCGCCGGGCCGGTATTGGACGACTACATCCGTGGGCGCCAGCCGCTCATCCGCCGCGATGGTGACCCGGACTCCGAGCTGAACCCGCGGGGGAGGTACTTCGATCTCCAGGCCATCTACGAAAGGGTGAACCAGGCCCACTTCCTCTACGCCATCCAGGCGAAGATCGGCTGGGGCCGGATGCCCGGCCGCCGCCGCCGGAAGTCCATTCGGCTCGGGGTGTATGACCACCAGACCAAGGAGATCCGCATCCACCCCGCGCTCGACCGCCCGGAGGTGCCCGCCTTCTTCGTCGAGTTCATCGTCTTCCACGAGATGCTGCACCAGCTCTTCCCCTCGAGCGGCAGGTCCAGGAAGGTGCACCACCCGAGGGATTTCCGCCTGCGCGAGCGGCAGTTCCCCTACTACGAGGCTGCCCTGCGCTGGGAGCGGCAGAACCTCCGGGTGCTCCTCCGCGGCTGAGAAGACCGGGACCGTGACGGTGGGATCATCCGGCTGCGCCGCGCCCGGTCGCCCTGCTAACGTCAGCCGGCATGGTACGCTGGGCGGTCGCGCTGATGGGTGCTTGCGCGCTCCTCGCCGCCTGTCCGAGGCCCCAGGCCGCCGCCCCCGGGACTCTCTGCAGCCAAGGCGGGGAGTGCGCCTCGGGCTTCTGCGTGGACGGCGTCTGCTGCGAGAGCGCTTGCGAGGGCGCTTGCTTCTCGTGCGCGGTGTCGGGCTCGGAAGGCCTGTGCGCCCCGGTCCCCGACGGGAGGGACCTCCGACACGCCTGCGCCGCGGGGATTTGCGGTGGCGCGTGCGATGGCCAGGGCGCCTGCCGCTATCCCGGGGCGGAGAAGAGCTGCGGCGAGCGGGTGTGCGCAGCCGACTCGGTCCAACGCGCGGCCTGCGACGGCAAGGGAGCGTGCGGCCTGCTTTTGGCTCCTTGCGCTCCGTACGCCTGCCGAAGCGGCGCCTGCCTGTCGCGCTGCTCGGTGCCGGCCGAATGCGCGGCTTCCGCCAGCTGCAGGAGTGGAGCGTGCGAGGCGGAGCTGCCCAGCGGCAGCCTCTGCGGCTCCGGAGCCGCCTGCGCCTCCGGATACTGCGCCGACGGAGTCTGCTGCGACCGGCCCTGCGGAGGCCGCTGCGAGTCCTGCCTGCTCGCGGGCAAGGAAGGGAGCTGCAGCCCGATTCCTGCCGGGCAGGATCCGCAGGCCGAGTGCGGCCCCGGCGGGACGTGCGGGGCGAGCTGCGACGGCGCGGGCGCTTGCGCCTATGTCCCGGTGGGTACGCCCTGCCGCTGGCCGTGGTGCGCTTCGCGCGACTCAGCGCTCGTCACTCGGGCCTGTGACGGCGCCGGCGGGTGCCCGGAGACGCAAGCATCGTGCGGAGCGTACGCGTGCCTCTCGGGAAGCTGCGCGACGAGCTGCGGGACCGACGCCGAGTGCCGGAGCTCCGCCTTCTGCCAGGGCGGCCTCTGTGTTCCCCGCCGCGCCCAAGGAGATGCCTGCGCCTCCGGAAACGAATGCCAGAGCGGCCTCTGCGTGGACGGCTTGTGCTGCTCCTCCGCCTGCTCCGGGCCGTGCGACAGCTGCAACGGGTCGGTGCCGGGCTCGTGCTCGCCGGCCGGCCCCGGCGGGACGCCCGCTCCCTCCTGCGCGCCCGGCCAGGCCTGCGGGCAGACCGCGAGCTGCCCATCTGCGTGCGGCCCTGCTGCCCCTTGTGCCGCCGGGTACTACTGCGGCGCCGGCGGCGGATGCGCGGCGAGGAAGGTTTCCGGGAATCCCTGCGGCGCGGGCGCCGAGTGCGTGGCCGCCTTCTGCGCCGACGGGTTGTGCTGCGAGAGCGATTGCCAAGGCACTCCGTGCCGCTCGTGCGATTTCCCCGGGTACTTGGGGCTGTGTCTGCCGCACGCCTGGGGCTTCCCCGGGTCGTGTCCGGGCGCCTACGCCTGTCGCGCCGACGGGCTTTGCGCCTCCGGCCCTTGCGGCGACGACCGGGACTGCAAGGCGTCGGCGTACTGCGCAGGGGCGTCCGGCTGCCTCCCGCTCAAGGCGCAAGGGGCGAGTTGCGCCAGGACGCGGGAGTGCGCCGCCGGCCTCGATTGCGTGGACGGCTTCTGCTGCAACTCCACCTGCGCGGGGAGCTGCCGAGCCTGTAACCTCGGTGGCGCGGCGGGGAGCTGCAGCTTCATCCAGGCGGGGCAGGATCCGTTTGGCGAGTGCCCCGGAGGGCTCGCCTGCGACGGCACGGGCGCCTGCCACGCGAGCTGCATTGGAGCCGCCCAGTGCGAATCCGGCTTCCTCTGCCAGCTCGGCGCGTGCATCCCCGGCAAGGCGCTGGGCGTCGGCTGCGCCGACGCAGGGGAGTGCGCCTCTACCTTCTGTATCGACGGCGTCTGCTGCGACCGGCCCTGCTCCGGCGCCTGCCGGAGCTGCATCGTCGCGGGCCGGAGCGGGGCCTGCTCCGCTTCCCCGGCGGGGACGGACCCCGAGGGGGACTGCGCCGGTGGTCTCGCCTGCACCGGCCTCTTGCCGGACGGGGGGAGTGGCTGCCGCACCGCTTGCGCCATCGCCTCCGACTGCGAGATGGGGTTCGGCTGCGCGGACGGAGGCTGCATCGCGCTTCGGGCCACCGGCGCGGTGTGCGACGGCGGCGTCCAGTGCCAGTCGGGCTTCTGTGCCGACGGGGTGTGCTGCAGCGCGCTCTGCGACCGGCCCTGCGAGGCCTGCAACTTCGACCCGGGGCTGGGCGCCTGCCTGCCGGTGCCGGCGGGAACGGATCCCGCCTCGGAGTGCGGCGGAAACCTCTGCAACGGCCTGTCCGCCTGCGGGGCGCCCTGCGCCACCGACTCGCAGTGCGGCGTGAGCGGGTTCTGCAACCTCGGAGCCTGCGCGCCGAAGCGGGCGGTCGGCCAGTTCTGCTACGCCTCCAACCAATGCACCTCCGGCTACTGCGCCGACGGCGTCTGCTGCGGCTCCTCCTGCGCGGGGCCGTGCGAGGCCTGCGACTTGCCCGGCGCGGCGGGAAGTTGCTCTCCCATCGCTGCCGGGACGGACAGCTCCTCGGAGTGCCAAGGCGGGCTTTCCTGCAACGGAGCGCGGGCGTGCAACGCGACTTGCGCTACCCAGGCCGAATGCGAGGCACCCTTCCATTGCCGGTCGGGCTCGTGCGTGCCTGATCAGGCGGTGGGGGCGAGCTGCGGCGCCGGCGATGAGTGCGTCTCGGGGTTCTGCGCCGACGGCAGGTGCTGCGACGGGCCGTGCTCGGGGCGGTGCCAGTCCTGCAACCTCTCTGGCCGCGAGGGCAGGTGCAGCGGGTATCCCGGCGGCACTGACCCGGAAGCGGAGTGCCCGCTCACGTTCTGCACCGCCTCCTTCTCGTGCCTGTCTCCTTGCACCTCGGACGCGAGCTGCGAGGCGACGGCCTACTGTGACTTTTCACCGCCCTTGGCCGCGTGCCGGCAGAAGCGCGCCGACGGCTCGCCCTGCCAACGCGCCGCCGAATGCGCAAGCGGCTATTGCGTGGACGGAGTGTGCTGCACCTCCTCGTGCGCCGGCCCCTGCCAAGCCTGCGACGCCTCCGGGAGCTGCGGGTCGGTGGCGAGCGGCACCGACCCGGAAGGCGAGTGCGGACTCGCGTATTGCGCCGGAGCTGGCGGCTGCGCTTCTCCGTGTGGCTCGGACGCGGACTGCAAGATAGGGAACCGGTGCGACCTTGGCGCCCAGCCTCCCGCCTGCCTGGCCAAGGCCCCAATCGGAGTGGCGTGCTCCAGCGCCGGCCAGTGCGCCTCCGGGTTGTGCGTCGACGGCCGATGCTGCAACGCGGTCTGCGGAGGCCAGTGCGATTCCTGCGACCTCGCCGGGTTCCAGGGCCTGTGCACCAACCTCTCCTTGTCGGACGGGCGCACCGGCAGCCCCTCCTGCTCGCCCTACCTTTGCCGGGGCACCTCGACCTGCCCGGGAAGTTGCCTCGTCCAGGCGCATTGCGTCGCCGGGAGCTACTGCGATTCGTCGGGAAGCTGTCGGCCGAAGAAGGCGGACGGCCTCTCTTGTGCCGCCGCGGTCGAATGCCTGAGCGGCGCCTGCGCCGACGGAGTGTGCTGCGCGAGCGGCTGCACGGGGGAATGCCGGCGGTGCCAGGCGGGGAGCGGCCTCTGCGAGTCCAGCGCGAGGGGGACGGATCCGGCCAACGAGTGTGGCGGATACGTCTGCGACGGGAGTGGGGCGTGCTTTTCGGGCTGCTCCGGCACCGGAGCGGAGTGCAAGGCGAGCCATTACTGCACCGGATCGAGCTGTGCCCCGAAAAAGCCGAAGGGCAGCGCTTGCTCGTCTGCGGTGGAGTGCACCTCCGGGCACTGCGTGGACGGCTATTGCTGCGATGGGGCGTGCACCGGCTCCTGCGAGGTGTGTGATTCCACGCCCGGGAGCTGCACCCGGTTGCCGGCGGGAGCTTGGGGAGCGCCGAGCTGCGCGCCGTACGTGTGCGGCGGCACTTCTGGGAGTTGCCGCTCGAGCTGTGCGGTCGATTCGCACTGCGCCCCAGCGGCGCACTGCAGCGGCCTGGCGTGCGTGGGGGACCTCCCATTTGGCAGCCGTTGCCTCAGGGCCAGCCAGTGCCAGAGCGGCAACTGTACCGACGGGGTGTGCTGCGCGTCGGCGGCCTGCTCCGGTGCCTGCCGCACCTGCGACGGCCAGGTGCCCGGCTCCTGTTCCGCAGCACGCCCGGGGACGGATCCGCATGGCGACTGCGGCAGCTACACCTGCGACGTGAACGGCAGCTGCCGGAACAGCTGCGCCTTCGACTCCGACTGCAAGGCGCCGGCGCGCTGCCAGGGTGGCGCCTGCGGTTGATGGCCGAGCCTCGTCGGTCAGCGCGCCTTGATGAACCGCTTGGAGATGTCCGCCTCGATGAACACGCGGAACAGCTCCTTGTCGAGCTGGCCCTGCTCGGCTTCCTTCCGGAGGATGTCCAGCGCCAGCGCGTGCGGCACCGCCTTCTTGTAGGGGCGGTCGGAGGCAGTGAGCGCGTCGTAGATGTCTGAGATGGCCATCATCCGCGACTGGACGGGGATCTCCTCCGCCTGGATGGCCCTTGGGTAGCCCTGCCCGTCGAGCTTCTCGTGGTGGGCGTAGGCGATGTCCGGCACGCGCCGCAGCGCCCTCGTCCAGGGAATCTGGCTCAGGAAGCGGAAGGTGTGCGTCACGTGCGATTCGATCTCCCGCCGCTCCAGGGAGGAGAGCGAGCCTTTGGGAATGGAGAGGACCTGGACCTCACTCGGCAGGAGCAGCTTCTGCGGCGCGCCGCGGGCGTCGTTGAACCCCACCTGCGAGATCCCCGCCAGCCGCTCGAAGCCCCCTTGCGCGAGCACGGTGGGGCGGTTGCAGGAGAGGATGAACTCGAAGGCGCCGTCCAGCTCTTTCAGCTCGCGCGCGAGCAGCTCGTCTTCCTCCTCTTCGATCTCCTTGGCAAAGCGCTCGCCGCGCGCCGCCAGCGCCTTGAAGCGGCGGCGGAATGACTCGAGGTGCCTGTCCTTGCGGGCGAGGTCGAAGCGCTGGCGCAGCACCTCCAGCTCGTGGGGGTAGAGCTTCTCGGCCTTCACCAGCACCGGCTCCCGGACTCCCACTTTCCCGAAGTCGTGGAGCAGGGAAGCGTAGCGTATCTCCTGGATGTCGGCGGCGGCGAAGCGGGTGCCGGCGTACTGGCCGGTGGTCAGGTGCTCCAGAGCTTCAGCCAGCCCGACGGTGAGCGAGGCCACTCGTCCCGAGTGGCCAGCGGTAGAGGGATCGCGTGACTCGATCGCCACCACCGAGGCGCTCACGAAGCCTTCGAAGAGCTTGTTGATCTCGTCGTGGAGCACCGCGTTCTCGACGGCCACCGCCGCCTGCGCGCCCAGGGCCAGGAGGAACTCTTGGTCTTCCGCGTCGAAGGCGCCGTCCACCGCGTTGAGGGCCTGGAGGACGCCGGTGATTTCTCCCCTCGCGTCGCGCATGGGCACGCAGAGGATGCTCTTGGTGCGGTAGCCCATGGTCAGGTCGATGCTGCGATTGAAGCGGTCGTCCGAGTAGGCATCGACGATGTTGATGATCTCGCCGGTCTTGGCGACCGTGCCGGCGATGCCCACCCCGAGCGGCACCCGGATTTCGCCCGAGGCGCCCTGGGCGATTCGGGACCACAGCTCGTTCCGCTGCCGATCGAGGATGAACAGCGAGCAGCGGTCCGCCTCCACCACCTTGGCCGCCTCGCGAAGGATGAGCTGCAGAAGCTCCTCGAGGTCGTGCTGCGCGGTCATGGCTTTGGCCACGTCGAGGATGGAGGTGAGCTTCTGGACCCGGCGCTGGAGGAGCTGGTGGCTATCGGCGAGGGCGGGCTTGGCGGGCACGGATGCGCTCCTCAGGGGGCCGGGACGGAGCTTTCATACCACGTCGCGGGGTGCGGCGGCCCTCGGCGAGGAGGTGTGCGCCGAGGCGAGAGAGGCTAGAACGGCTGCATGGGCACACAGGTGCTGGTGGCGCCATCGATCCTCTCGGCGGACTTCGGCTGGCTGGCGGAGGAGGTACGCTCGGTGGAGCGCGGCGGCGCCGACTGGATCCACGTGGATGTGATGGATGGACACTTCGTGCCGAACCTCACCATCGGTCCGGCGGTAGTGGAGGCGGTTCATCGGGCGACCAAGCTGCCTCTGGACGTGCACTTGATGATCGCGGAGCCGGAGCGCTTCGTGCCGGAGTTCGTGCGTGCCGGGGCCAGCCTGGTGAGTGTGCACGTCGAGGCGTGTCCGCACCTGCACCGGGTGTTGCAGCTGATCCGCCAGCTCGGAGCGAAGCCGGCGGTGGCGCTGAACCCGGCGACGCCTCTCTCGGCGGTGGAGGAGGCATTGGGGGAGGTGGAGATGGTGCTGTTGATGAGCGTCGACCCGGGGTTTGGCGGTCAGGGCTTCATTCCGGCGGCGGTGGAGAAGGTGCGCAGGCTTCGGGGGATGCTGGACGCGCGCGGTCTTCGGGTGCAGGTGGAGGTGGATGGTGGAATCAACGAGCGGACCGGGCCCGAGGTGGTGGCTGCTGGGGCGACGGTGCTGGTGGCGGGGAGCTACATTTTTGGGGCGGCGGACTACCCGGCGGCGATCGCCTCACTGCGGCCGTAGGGCGAGGCGCTGCGATCCGAGTCCACGCCTGCCATGCGGGCGATCTTGCGGACGAAGGACTGGTCGAAGGGTTTGACCTCGTAGTCCTCGGCGCCGAGCTGGAAGCAGACCAGCCGGGTGTACTGGTCCTCGATGGCGGAGAGCATGAGGACCTTGAGGTGGCGGGTGAGGGGATCGCGTTTAAGGGCGGCGAGCAGGTCGCGGCCATCGATTCGCTGGTTCACGTCGAGGACGATGAGGTCTGGTTGGTGATGGCGGGCCAGCTCGCAGACGGATTGCGAGGTGTCGCCGATGGTCTGCAGGCCGGCGCGTCGGAACAGCCGGGCGAGGGCGTGGACGATGTGTGGCTCGTCGTCTGAGATCAGGACAGTAGGCGCGGGTTTCATGTCCTCGCGTTCGAGCAAGGTCCGATCCGCCGGAAGGTTCCGAGAGACTCGGCACTTGGGAGCCGCTGGGGTGGGTCAAAGGCGACGCGTGGGGTCATGGCTGCCCCCGTGGCGAGCCGCCGAGCCGGCGTTGACTCCGATCACTCGCTCCAGTAGATCCTACGGAGTCGCAAGGCGGGGAGTGGCTCAGCCTGGTAGAGCACTTGGTTCGGGACCAAGGGGTCGCAGGTTCAAATCCTGTCTCCCCGACTGGGTAAGAGGCCGGAATCGCTTCGGAATTCGCAGCGGTTCCGGCCTTCGTCTTTTCGGCGGCGGCGGCGGGTAGAAGCCGGGTAGAAGAAATTCGCGAATTTTTCCCGTGCGGGTCGCAGGTTTCGGCGAACTCGGCGTCGACGACGTCGTTGCTGGTACCGCTGAATTCGACGTTCGGCAGTGCGCGGAGCGCGGGCCGGAGGTCGTCGATGTTCAGGTGGCCGTACGTCTCGGTGGTGATGGTGATGTCGCTGTGCCGGAGGATGCGCTGCACGCGGTGAGCGTCGATGCCGGCGCGAAGCAGTAGCGTGGCCGTTGAATGGCGCAGCCCGTGGAATTTCATCTTGCGGTGGATTGCGCGCGGCCAGAGCTTCATGCCGCACTGCGGGCAGCGCCGGAGCTCGTCGTCGGAGTGACGCTCCTGGTGCGGCATTCCCTTCGCCTTGCATCGACGGCAGACGTGCTCGTAGCCGTCGACCAGGCCCGCGCGGGCGAGCGCCCGGCGGAGGATCTTCTGCGGGTCGAGACTCGGCTTCCGCATCGAGCCGTCCGGGGCAGGGAAGACGTATTCGCTCGGTGAGCTCTCGACCGCGTGGCGGAGGAACGGCGCGAGCGGCGGAGCGATCGGAATCACGTCGGCGTGACCGCCCTTGGTCGTGTCGCGGTCGTACGAGCGGGCGACCGTGATGGTGCCCAGGCCGAAGTCGATGTCCGCCTTCTGCAGGCCGAACAGCTCGCCTTTGCGCAGCGCCGTGTAGAGGGCGGTGGCGAACAGGTCGCGCCACTCATAGGGCACGTGCGCGACAAGGAGCGGCACCTCTTCCGCGCGGAGCGTCGTGGGAATCTTGCGGGGAATGCGGCGCGGTTCGACGTCATCGACCGGGTTCGGTCCCGTCCAGATGCGCGCCTTCCTCGCGCGCGAGTAGACCGTGCGCAGCACCGCGCGGACCCCGTTGACCGTCCACGCGCTCAGGCCGGCGCGCTCCATCGCGCGGAGTTGGTCGTCGATCAGGTCGGCCGTCACCAACCGGAGTTCGGTCGCTCCGAGCTTCGACCTGAGCACGTGCCGTTCGAGCCGCTTCTCCTCGTTGTAGACGCGGTGAGGCGAGCACCGTTGGTCGAGCCACCAGCGGCAAAGCTCGGCGAGCGTCATCGACGATTCCGAGGGCAGCTGCTCGAGCCCGAGCCGTTGCCGTTCCGCCTTCTGCTCGATTTCTGCGGCGAGGCGATTCGCCTCCGCCTTCGTGCGCGCGGTCGTGGCGACCGTGCGGCGGCGGCCGTGGCCGTCGACGAAGTTCACGTACCAGCTCTTCCGTTTCAGAAAGGCACTCGCCATGCGGTTCTCCGGTTCAGCGGCAGCTCGGGAGTCTGACAGCGCGGACTGACGTCGCCTGGCCGCGCGACCATGCCTTGATGACCTCGGCGTCGAAGAGGAGACGGGCGCCCAGCTTGATGCAGGGGAGCACCCCCGACTCGGCCGCTTGGTAGACCCACGATTTCGACACACCCAGGTACTCGGCCACCCAGGCCACGTCCAGGAGCGCCGTCTCGGCGCTGTTCTTCCCCAGCCTGCTCGTCACCGTGATCTCCTTTCGCGATCGAAGGGACCGCCCAATCATCGCTCTGGGTGCTTTGTGACCGCCGGCGGATGTTTTCGTCAAGGCCCAGGCCGGGCGGAGCCCCCGGTCCAGCGCGATTTCCGCAGCGATGACGGGCCGATGGACGATCAGGTTCGTAATCAACGCTGATCAAAACCGCGGGCGACGCGGAGGCCTACCCCGCGGCCGATCCTCACCAGCTCACCGCGAGGTGGACCGTGGGGTTGGCAGGGGACTTCCACCGTTACGGTCCTGCCGAATTCCCGTTGCATTATGGAGGTCTCGAGCGCCCGCCGCCCCCAGGAACGGCTTCGGTCAGAGGACGCCGCCCGCTCCCGACCACGCCCTCCGTCGTGGTTGGGAGGGCGTGGTCGGGAGCGGGCTGATGGAACAGGTGGCCAGAGAGGGGCGGCGGGTGTTCAGATTGGAGGGTGCAGGGGGGCATTGGTGCAGTCAGGACAGAGGGTCGATCCAGTTTTGTAGGTGGTGTGTGGGGGGGCTGGGGGTGGGTACCGTTTTGCGACGCAAGAGGTGAAGCGCTGATGCCGATTCCAGACTTCCAAAGCGCGATGTTGCCCATTCTCCGGCTGAGCCAGGACGGCAAGGACCACACGCTGGGCGAGGCCATCGAGGTTATCGCGGAGGAGTTCAAGGCGACCGAGCAGGAACGCAACGAGGTGCTTCCAAGCGGTCGCCAGCGGCGAATCCACAATCGGGTGGGCTGGGCGAAGACGTACCTCCAGAAGGCTGGACTGGTGGAGCCCAACGGGCGGGGCCGCTTCCGAATCACCACCCGGGGCCGCGAGGTGCTGAAGGGCAAGCCGAACCGCATCGACATGGAGTTCTTGAAGCAGTTCCCGGAGTACAACGCGTTCGCCGCGCTGAGGCACGAGGAGGACAAAGAGCCTGAGCCGCAGACCTCGGACGTCAAGCTGCCCGACAGCACGGAGACGCCTGAGGAGATTCTCGAGGACAGCTACCAGGAGCTCCGGCGCCGCTTGGCCGATGAGCTCTTGGAGCGGATCAAGGGCTGCACGCCGCGCTTCTTCGAGAAGCTGGTGGTCGATCTGCTGGTGGCGATGGGCTACGGCGGTTCTCGCAAAGACGCCGGGCAAGCCGTCGGCCAGAGCGGCGACGAGGGTATCGACGGCATCATCAAGGAGGACCGGCTCGGTCTCGACGTCGTCTACATCCAGGCAAAGCGCTGGACCAACACCGTTGGTCGGCCCGTTGTTCAGGCGTTCGCGGGCAGCCTCGAGGGGCAACGTGCCCGGAAAGGGGTCCTGATCTCGACGTCGGACTTCAGCCGGGAGGCCAGGGATTACGTCCGGCAGAACGAGAAGAAGATCGTCCTCATCGACGGCGCCGAACTGGCCAGGCTGATGATCGACCACGGCATCGGCGTCACCGAGATCGCGACGTACACGGTGAAGAAGCTCGACCTCGACTACTTCGGGGATGAGGAGTGACCTGCCGCTGCCGCAGCCGCTCGGCCGAACCCGCCCGTCATCTGCACGCCGAGGACCTCGAGAATCCGGCGCGGCTCGCTCCACCGTCACCCCGCGGCGAGCGTACCTTTAGATGGGCGCCGGGCATCCTGGGATTTTCATTCTGAGGACGGTTCAATGAACCGAGTTGGTGAGGTAGCCCCTTGGGTACCGTGCCCGAATTGCCAAACGCCCTATGCCATCGAGCCCCACATCTTCGTTCGGTACTTCTCGGGCACGCCGTCTCCATGCCCGAAGTGCTCTGCCGCGATCGATTGGTGGGCCGCAACCACGAAGTGGATTGACGCGTGGTTCGCGTTCGGCACGTCGCTCACCCTCGCGGGAGCGCGCGCAACGTTCGTGAACGTGGACCTGCTGCCCGACAAGATGGTTCCCGTGGACCTTACCAGCGCCGGGGTCCCAGCCGACGCGGAGATCGTTCACCTCAACCTGACCGGCGCAGGAGGCGTCTTTCCGCTTGTGGTGCACGGCAACGAGGTGATTCGCGATCCATTTCCGCCCAAGTTTTCGCTGCGAGGATTTCCCCTGCCGGTGCCGCCACAGGTGCCCGCCGGCACCGCGAACACCGTCAACGTCTTCGCGGTGTGGTTCGTTCGGAAGCCAGACGACACAGTGACGCGCCACCTCATCGACGCCGCGCGACACTACGAGGCAAGGAGATTCGAGGGCGTCGTGGTCCCCGCGAACATTGCGGCAGAGGCCGCGTTGACACCTGTCGTGGCCGAAGCGTTGAGGGCCTACGCGTCTCGTGACGCAGTGAAGTCGTTTCTGAAAGATGCTGCGACGTACAGCCACCAGCTCAATGTGCTTCTCGCGATGATCGCCGACCTCATCGGCGTGCGGCGACTGCCCGAAGATGTGCGGGTGAGCCTGAACGTCCTGCGGAAGCGGCGAAACGAAGTTGGGCACGAGGGCAGGTGCGCGCCGCAGACTCAGGCGGAGGCCGCCAAGCACTTGGCCGCGGCGATCTTCGGAGTTCAATACGCAGCCTTCCTCGCCGGCGCGATCAAGGCGAAGCAGCCAGCGGAGGCGTCGTGACTCGGCCAGCGGACGGCCCCTGTCCATGTGGAGGGGGACGCGCTTGGGGCGCCTGCTGCGGGACGTTGCCCGAGTGGATGTTGACCCCGACTCGGTTGCCGACCGACGGTTACGTTCTCTCGTGGTGCGATGCCAGCGAAGTCACTGGCGCTACCTCGTCGTGGGAGGAACTCGCGGCCGAAGTCTCTGGGTGGAATCTCGAATTCACGTTCAACAAGCTCGCTCGCATGCTGGCCTGCATGCAGAACGTCGCCGAAGACCGCACCGAAGCACTAATTGGCTGGTCCCGTGCAGACCTGGAGGCGCTCCGCGACCTGGGGCCACCCGCCGGAAGCTCCGTTGCACGGACGCTCCTGTACCGTTGGGATCGATCGCGGCGACCGAGAATCGTCGGCAACGAGAAGGGCCTTCTGCTCGCACAGGCGTTGGTGCTCGCGCAAGCGCGACCCGACGGTTGCGAACCGTCTCACGAGGAAGTCACGTGGATGCTGCTGCGCGTCCACGATCACACTACGGGCTTGCAGAGCGGTTCTCCCACGCCCGAGCAGATGCTCGCCGAGGTCGCGCACTCGCTTCGGTTCAATAGGCGGCCGGACTTCCTCCGAGAGCTGGCTCGCGCCGATCTCATCCTGTCGTGTCCGCCGAGCACGCGCCCGGATCTTCAGGGCGACGAGTGGCGGTCCTTCCTTCGGTCGGCGTTCGCCGATGTGGACTTCTCGGTCTACTCAGATCATTTCCTGGTGCCGCTGGCTCTTGAGAGCGGACGGTGGATGGCGCACCCGAAGACCCCGCTCGCTCCGATCATTCAGCCCAAGATCTGGGGCTCGGAGCTTCGTTTGGGCGCTGCGTTCTCTGAGGCCCGACTTGCGGAGCTTTCAATTTCGCTGGTCGAGGCCAAGCGTGCAGCACAGGAGGCGCTGACCGGCCCGGTGAAGCGCGTACCGTCGTTCATGTTCCGAACGCCGCTTGTCCAGATCGGCGAGCAATTGACCGCGGTCGCGCCGTCATTGGTTCAAGGGCAACTCCACACTGGAATCTGGGGGCGCTGCCTCGCAGCGGCCAGGCGTGCCGCGTGGGCGCGCGGCGAACAGGATTCGTGGCACAAGGTCTTCGGAGTCCTGTTCGACCAGTACGCCGAGTGGGTTGCGAGCGAAGCTGCGCGGATGCCGGGGTTTCAGGGTCCCATTGGCTATCACTTGGTGCCGCGGACGGGCGTCGGGTCGGCCGACGAGATAGAAGACGTTGTGCTCGCGCAGGGTGAGAACGTCCTTCTTGCGAGCTGCAAGGCGGGACTAATACCGGAGCCGGCGATCCGGCAGTCAGCCGACCCTGCCAAGATCATGGAGTGGCTGACACGCGTGTTCTTCCGCGAGGAAAGGGACGAGCATCGGCGCGGCGCCGCGTTCCTCTTGGATGCGCGCATACGTGGGCTGCGAGAGGGAAGGTTCGAGCCGCAGCTTGGGAGGGGCATGAACGTGTACCCGGTGTTCGTCATGTACGATCACCTCGGCGAGAGCGACCTTCTGCTTAGATGGTTCGTCGGTGAAGTATCGAGGCACGGGCTTTTCGGCGGGGAGCATGTGAACCCACCAGTCGTGATCGATATCGCGGTCTTTGAACAGATGATGAGCTTCGTCGGCCACGGGAACGACGTTTGGGCGGCGCTGAGAGCGGTCAGCAGCGACCGTTCAGCGGGCGGATCGTTGGAGCGGTACCTCCGAGATGCGGCAGCGCCGATGCCCGAGGTGCTTCGACTACCAGCGCTCATCAGCAGATTCGAGGCACTCATCAAACGAGTGAAGGCGAACTTCAAGCCCCAGCCCGCTCCCCCATGATGGTGATGGCGAAGGCGGATCGATTGAATGTTCGTTTCGGGCTCGACGATGGGCTGGTCGATGCTCTCGTGAGCGACGAGGTTCGACGCTTCGCCCCGGCGGGGCCGAGCGGATACACGTCCGCTTTGAGCACCCTGGCCGCGAAGGACAACGCCTCCTGGATCGCCTCTCTGGTCAGGCGCGGATGGGCCTCGAGCAGTTGGTCGACCGATTCGCCCCCCGCGAGCCTTTCGAGGATGAGCTCGACCGTGATGCGTGTGCCGGCGACGACCGGCTTGCCCATCATCACGTTCGGATCGGATTCGATCGGTGCCATTGGTCGTCAAGCTCGGGAACGCCGTGCACTCACCTGCCGGCGCTTTTCCACTCTGCCCCGGGCCAGCGGTTCCACATTCAGGCCCAAGCCAATGCCTTCCAACAGCCTCACGTAGGTGCCCAGCCTCGGGTCCACCTGGTCGCGCTCGATGCGACTTATCTCGGCCTGGTCGATGCCCGTGGCCTTGGCCAAGGCCTCCTGGCTGAGACCCAGCTTCTTCCGCTCCTCGGCGAGCTCAGCCCCTAGCTGGCGGTAGTGGCTCTGGAGCATCCGCAGGGTCTGCACGTGCTCCGGCCCGGAGGCCTTGGCCCGCGCCTCAAGTCCCTTCATGTACCTCGCCCAAGTCTTCGCCACGGTCTCGATCTCCGTCCGCGTGAATATGGGCTTCATGCATGGGCCGGGGCAAGGCGATCTGCGCCGCCGCCGCGCCTGCCACCGAGGCTGGAGAGGTACTGGGGCCGGAGCAGGGCCAGTTCGGGTCCTATCTGCTCGAGCAGGCCGTCGAGGGCCGAGCCCAGGACGTAGCGCTCGATCTCCGACAGTTCCTGGGGCCATCGCTCGACCGAGGCGTCGCCATTGGCGTGGCGCGCATTGGCGATGGTCGTCAGAAATAGTCTTTAGATTCAAAATGTTGCACGAACGCGTGAGTGCCACTACATAATGAGCTACATAGTCTGCTTCACACCTGCCGGGGGCCGCCATTGCCGACTGCGACCACCATCGCGAATCCGTTGTCCGACCCGATCCCCGCTGAGATTCCACTCCCCAACGCGCCGCTCGAGCGCGTCATCGCGCAGGTGCGCTTCTCCTCCATCCTGAAGATCGAGCAGCGCGAATTCATCACTTCCTTTCAGGACGGCATTCGGACTCGCTACCCGAGCCTCGAGCACGACCGGACGCACCTGCTGGCGGTGGGCCCCGACGGCCTGGTCCCGAAGGAGGTGGGCACCCGCTGGCGATTCGTGGACCAAAGCGGCGAGTGGACCGTCTCTCTCACTCCGGACTTCGTCGCGCTCGAAACCACGCGCTATACCAGCCGCGCGGATTTCTTCTCCCGCTTTGGTGCGGTCGTTGAGCAAGTGCACACCCATTTCAAGCCCGGTCTCGTGGAGAGAATCGGTGTTCGCTACATCGACCGCATCGATCACGACGGGCTCGCAGAGATCTCCAACCTCGTTCGTGGCGAGCTTTCCGGTGTGCTGCAGTCTCCGTTCCGCGCGGCGGCTGTGCATGCGCTCTCCGAGCACATCTTCGAGATCGACAGCGCCCGGCTGCTCGCGCGCTGGGGCATTCTGCGGGCGAATCGCACCGTCGATCCTGCTGCTATCGAGCCTATCGAACAGCCAAGCTGGCTCCTCGACCTGGACATGTTCAGGGTGGGCAAGCAGCCCTTCGTCCCGCGCGCCATCGTTGCCGAGGCACGCGGCTACGCCGAACGCATTTACTGTTTCTTCCGGTGGGCGGTGACACCGGCCTTCCTCACCCGATACGGAGGCGCCGTATGAGTGAGCTCGCTGAGTTCGATGGGACATCCAAGGCGTTGCCCGTCATGAAGCCGGAGACGACCATCCGCTACGGCGGAATCATGGACGAGCAGGGGACCTCGTCCGGTCTGGTCTTGTACGCGTACGTCACGTATTGGCCAGCGACTCCAGCGGCCAGCCATGAACTGGTCCCCGCCAGCGCCGCCACGGCGCTCGACCAGCTCCGTCGTCTGACAGGCTTCACATGGGAGCAGGTCGCCCGGTTGCTCGATGTGACCCCCCGTACCCCGTACCTGTGGACGCAGGGCAAACCTATCAATCGCGCGAATGAGGAACGGCTTCAGCGGCTGGTCGCGCTCATCAGCCGCTTTGATCGTGGGTCTCCGGACGCGAACCGCGCCGCCATACTCGGTGCTCGGTCGGACGGTAAGGTGCCTTTCGACATGCTTGTGGCAGCCGACTTCGAAGCCGCCGAGGCGGCGTTGGGCATGCGCCCATCGCGCGCTCCGGTTCCCGAGCAGACCCTGCGAGACCGGCGCCCGATGTCGCCGGTCGACCGGATGTCGCTGAGCGACGAGAAGGCCCATACGGACTCGGGCGTCGTGCGCCAGGCGCGAAGCACAAGGATCAAGAAGGGTGACTGACGTCGCCAGCACCTCTGCCGCGGAAATCGACGCGGCGCTCAAAGTCTGGAAGCAGGGCGACTGCGTCCTGGGCGAGCAGTGGTTCGCCTTCCGTCGGTCCGAAGGCGAGGGTGGCTTGCACGAAGAGCAAGTCGAGGGCTTTGTCGTCGTCACGCAGAGCTGCGACATCGTGCGGCCGATGGTGCGCCGGCCCGTGGTCGAGGTCTCGCCGCTCGTGAAGGTCGATGGGGCGAAGATCGATCAGATCCGCCGCGGCCGGATGCTCCAGTATGGCTTCGTGCCGGGCATCGCCGCCCGGCACCTCGTCGCTGACCTCGATCGCACGATGACGGTGCACAAGGAGGTCGTCTCCCGATGGACGCGGGTCGAAGGATGCCTCACCGACCCGGAAGTCCGGCAGTTCGCTGACGTGCTGGCGCGAAAGCGGCAGCGCTTCGCGTTTCCGGACGAGTTCAGCGCGCTGGTCAAGCCCCTGCAGGATCGGTTCAGGTCGAAGCACGACAAGCAGACCGCCGAGGGTGAGGCGATGCGGGCATTGCGCGAGATTCGAGTGCAGGCTCGTCCCTCGTGGAACACCAACCCGATCGACCTCGACTTCTTCCTGATCTGTGACGAGACCGCGATGGACGTGATTGCCACCCAGCAGCGCGCTTGGCAACAACTCCTTGCGCTGCGCCCACCATACCGGGCGGCGGATTTCATGACCGTGTCGCTCGACGAACTCACGGCGGCTCAATACGTCGCGACCGACCCGCTCGACCTCGAGTACCTGTCGTCGTCCGGCGCGTGACACGGGCGACATGACGTTGACCGCGAAGAGCGACCTGAGTGCGGGGCGACCTGCTAGGCGGAGAGGCGGCGGAGGATCTCGTGAACCTGTTCTGCGCCGGCAGGGTACTCGGGCGGAGGTAGCCCTCGGGCGCGCGCTCGCGCACGGCGCTCCTTCATCATGGCGATGGTCGCTCTGTAGAAATCCCGGAACGCTACGACCTCTTCGGGTGTCATCAGCTTGGCCGCCGTGTTCGATGCCGCGGGCACCGCCTGGCCGGGCGGCGCCGCAAGCTCCTGCTTCGCGTCGCCGAACGTCGCGACCCTGACCTTCAGGTTCTCCGCCCTGCCGAATGCCCACTTGGCGATCGCTGCGAGGATCGACATCTTCCGGATCTCCGTTCGCACGAGAAACCAGACCTCGGGAGCCAGGCGGTCGGGGAAGGCCTTCGCGTAGTGGGTGACTCGCGCGTGGGCGTCGGCGTAGCCGCTGATGAAGTCGGAATACCGCTCGAGCTTCGCGAGCGTGGCCCCGTGCTTCTTGTCGCTCGTGGCGGCAATGGTGTGCGTGCCCATCTCGCACTCGATGAACAACCGCCGCCCTCGGGACGGGAACACCAGCACGGCGTCGGGCACGATCACCCTGTCGCGCTTCGGCGCGTCCGCCGACTCGTACGCTTCCCACGGAAGCCGACTGCTGTCGCCGGTCTCCCACCGGAACGCCCAGGTTCTCGCGTGCGCGAAGACGTACTGCTTCCGGCGCTCGTACTCGGCCTCGGGATTCGCTGCGTTCGCGCTCTTGGCTCGCTCGCGTTCGAGCTGTGACGCGAGCGGAGCAGCCAGCATCTCGACCAGCAGCTCGTTCGTCGTCACGGAGTGCTCGAGGAAGTTCGCCGAGACATCGGCGCGCGGCACCGTGACGGACGCGCCGAGCACCCCTTCGGCGGTGATGTACCCGAGCGGAGTCGGCGTCCAGACCGCCACGAGCTGGCCGTCGAATGTCCGGTAGAACAGGCGACGCAGATACGGCTGTGGCAGGCCGGCCTTCCCCTCGCCGGCGAGCACGAGCACGCGCTTCCGCGCGGTCTCGGGATGACGCCCAGGGAAGAACAGGCGGGCGAGTTGCTCGGTCGTTAGATGCCGCGCGGTCGCCAGCGCGCTAATGAGCTGCCGATCGCGCTGGGTGAGCCGGCCGCGGGCGGGTCCGGCCTTCCGTTCGTCGCTCATCGCCGACCTCCGCGCCGCGCGAGGTAAGCGGCGAGCTCCGCGGGATCGATCCGAATCGCGTTCGACACGCGGATGCACGGCAACTCCCCGCGGTCGATCAGCTTGTAGACCGTGGCCGTGCACACGCCGAGCTGCTCCGAAACATTCGCGACGGTCAGGAGCCTCCGAAAAGTGGGTAGAAGCCGGGTAGAAGAATTCATCGGAACCGGTGGGCTCAGACCGAGCCGGTGTGATGCCTCGGCGCCGTCGCGCTCAAAGAAACCGCGCCCTTGTGCCCTGGTGTCACGCGGTGCGAAGTGGCCTCGCCCGCTTCGGGACCAAGGGGTCGCAGGTTCAAATCCTGTCTCCCCGACAGACGAAGGGCCGTGAGATTGTTAGGGAAACCCACCAGCCCCACGGCCCTTAGTTTTTTGATCTCCACCGCGTCCAGCACTCGCGCGTAGCGCTCGAGGTGAGTCCCCGCGCCCGGGAAATGGGGCGATTGCGCGCGTGGGATCGACCAGCCGGCGCACCCGACACGAACTCGCCCGGGCGCCCGGATCATGGCTGACGATGGGCTCCGGCGGTTTCCCGGTCCAGCCGTCCGAGCACCGTCCGCTCCAGCGCGTCGAGCTGCCCGCGGCTCACTTCCACCACCTCTCCTCTCGCGGCGTACTGCGGCACCAGCGAGCGATGGACCACTGCCACCAGCGGCAGATCGGCGGCGAACGCCGCTTCGACCGCCCGCGCGAACTCCGCGCTGAACAGCTCCATCTTTCCGATCTCGTCGATCACCAGCAGGTCCGCACGCCCGATGGAACGCTCGAACCTCCGGGCGACCTCATCGACCGCCGCCACGTCGACCCCGTACTTCCCGACTCGGTGCTCGCTCTTCGAGCCCACCGAGGCCATCAGCCTTTCGTCGCTGCTGGCGAGGTCGATGATGCGGAAGCCGGTCCGCCCGTTCCGGCGGATCTCCGGGCTGACGATGCCGGCGATGCGCCAGCCGCGAGCGCGAGCCGCGCGGATGACGGCGGCTGCAAGCGTGGACTTCCCGCTTCCGGGTGCACCGGTGAGTAGGATTCTCGGCGGCACGCGGCATCAATAGTACCGAAGGCTCCTCGAGCCCGATTCCTCCGGAGCTGGTGTAGGTTGGCGAACCTCGGGGAAACCGGTGGATCCGCCCGCCTCGCCAACGCATACCGACGCGCCAGAACCGTTGCCGCATGGGGCCGAGTTGACCGCTCTCCTCGAGGGCTCGCGGGCGCTCCTCGAGCAAAGAGAGCCGGCCGGCGCCGCCAGGGCAATCTACGACTGCTGCAAGCGCTTGGTCGGAGCGCGGATTGGCTACGTAGAGCTTGCCCGGAAATTGGGCGAGCCTCCAGAGTAGCGCTGGCGGCGTGGCACGGCGCTGTCCCGCTCGGATTCGAGTGAAACCCGCGGCGAGATCGATCGGTTGCGAGAGGGGATCGACAAGCTCGCGCCCG
>JACPVI010000018.1 GCA_016191815.1 Myxococcales bacterium | reverse complement strand
CGAGAGCGGCGAGACCGAAGCGAGGCCGGCGCCTGAGGAGCGAGCACCGGAGGCGTGCTGTTTGGCCCGTCGAGGAGCACAGCGACGAGGCCCTGGGCTGCGTATGTCTACCGGACATGCGCCCCGGCCGCAGCGAGAGGACCGCCGCTCGCAGCAGGCACCCCAACCCGTTCGGTGCTCTAGAAGGTGCGAGCGGCAGGGAGGGCCACTTCGGCCCCTCGCACTGTCCGTCTCATCTCCCCATGAAGTAGACGGCGAGCTGGCCGCTGCCGCTCCCGGGCGTCTCGGCGACGTCCCCGAGCACGATGTCGTCGGCGCCGTCCTCGTCGAGATCGATCAGACCGAGCCAGGGGCGCTGCAAGCGCAGGCCTTCGAGGTTGACCGGGCCGGCGATGTGCTGGCCCCGATGCTGCTTGGCCGAGGAAACCCAGAGCGCCCACCCCGCGGTTTCCTGCGGCTGCCTCCCCATCTCGAGCAGCGATACCGCGTCGAGGTGTCCATCTCCGTCGATGTCGCCTCCGCGCGTGGCCACCGGCATCGCCGGCACCGGATCCGCCGAAAGGATGCGAAACCATGGCAGCTCCTCTTGCACGCCCGCGAGCACCCGGCTCACGGTGAAGCTGTTCCCCTGGAGCTGCGTGGCGAGGAAGGGCCGCGGGCTGTCCTCGAGCGGGCCGGGGAAGTCGACGCCGAGCTCCAGGCCTCGCCACGGCAGCGGTCCGAAAAGGCGGCCTCCGGGTTGCTCCAGCGCCGCGGTCAGCCCGACGCCGGAGGTATCTCCGAGGTGGCGCAGCAGCCAGAGCCGATACGAGGCGCCGTCCTCGCTGGCGACACAGCCCGAGGCCCGCGGCAGCAGCGGCTGGCCGGGAAAGAGCGGCCGCTCCAGGGTTCCGTCCGGGCGGTAGAGGCCCGAGGTTCCGCCCTCCATGATCGCCACCACGCGCGGCGCGCCGGTTTCCTTGGCGGCGAGGCACTCGTGCGTGGAGAGCAAGGCCAGGGGCTCCACGCCCGCCGCAGGAGGAGTGAAGCACTTCGGCGTGTGGGCGCCGTCCGGCTGCACCTCGACCCAGGTGGCACCCGAGCCACCCGGACACGGCCGCGCGGACACCAGCACCGGCACGTCGCGATCGCGGCCAGGGAAGTCCATCATCCCGAGCTTGGCCGGGCCCGGAATCGACGCCTTGGGAGGAACCTCGCGCAGCCCTCCGGGGGCCGACGAGTCCCGGATGAGTTGCAACACCGCCGCCTCACCGGCGCCAGGCAGCGCGAGGACGGCGATGCCCGGGGTGCCTCCTTGGCCCACCCGCCCGGCGCGGAAGTCGGCGGCCGCGGCCGGCAGTGGGCGGATGACCGGGGCGCGCACCAGGACACCCGGCACCGCGGCCACTCGGCCGTCCCACCACTTGGGGCGCACCTCGGCGAGGAAGGGCCCGGCCCGAGGGGGAAGCTTCAGGGCCAGCTCCGCCGTGCCCGCTCGGGTGGTGCCCAGGAGGGGCATCTCTGCTCCCGAGGCGGACTGCACCGTGACCACCACCGCGACGCCTTCGACCCGCCGCTCTTGGGCGTCCCGGAGCTCCAGCTTCAAGGTGGGAGGAGGCGCACCCAGCGTCGCCGCGATCGGCCCCAGTCCGGAGGTGGCCAGGCTCGGAACGGGCTCGGCCAAGAGGGCGAGTGTCTGGTCTCGGTCGACGGCACCGATCTCCCCGCAGGCGGTGACGATGCGGGTTTCCCCCTCGGCCAGGCCATCGACGAGGAACACCTTGGGCGCGAGGCGGTCGACCGGCTCCAGCGCGAAGGTGCCACGCCGGTCGATGGGCCGGTACCTCCGCTCGGTGGCCAGCTCGGCGATCAGCGGGTCCACCTGTCCGAAGGCGAGGGCGTCGCAATTGAAGGGAGCGGCACTCTGGGGGGCCAGCGCGCGGACCACCAAGCGGCTCACCTCCGCGGCGTAAGGCTCGGGGACGGTGAGGACCAGCTCGATCCGCGGCGGAGCGCAGGCCGCGGTGACGAGGGCGCCCAGCGTCAAGAGCGCCCTCACCCCGGCAATGGCGGCGCGGGCCTCCGTGCGGGAGGGGGGTGAGGGGCGAGTGGCGGCGCCCCGCATCAGCGAGGCCATGTCAGGCTCACCTCGGCGGTCGGGCTCGGGGGCCGGGTGGCGGCGAATACGACAGCTCCGGTGGCGGCGGCCAGCACCGCACCCGCGGGCACGAGCACCTGCCAGCGCGAGTACCACGGGGCGGGTGGCTCGTACTTCCGCGCAATCTCCCGCGGCCGCTCTGGCGAGCCATGGAGCAACACCTCGTTGCCCTTCTCGTCGGCGGCGACGAGGTACATCTCCACGGTCTCGGACCGCTTGCTCCCGAGGGCGGGAATCAGCTGGCGCACGCGGCCGCCGGGCGGGGCGAGCTGGAAGGGCACAAGATTCCACCCGCCGGCGCCTCGCACCCGCCAGTGGAGGGTGGCCCGCTTGAGGAACCCGAGCGGGTCGGCCACCACCTCGACATCGAGCGTCACCGGGTTGTCCACGGTGAGGTCGCGGCTCCAGCCGACATCCAGCGTCGGCTCCGGCCGCTCGGCGGCGAGCTTTCGCGCCTTCTCGAAGGTGAAGGTCGCCTTGGGCGAGAGCGTGTACCGGATGGCGTGCCCGGGCGAGAGGCCCAGCAGCATCTCGAAGGCGCGCAGCGACGGATCGGTGCGTTCCTGGTAGGCGTAGGCGATGCCCAGCTGCTCGTAGAGCCGGACGTAATCCGTGTGCAGGTAGGGACCCTGGTCACGTGCTCTTTCCAGCAGAGCGACCGCATCGTCGGTGCGAAACTGCTCCAGGGCCGCCGCCCCCTCCTCCAGGCTGGCCGGGGCCGCGCCGGCGATCACCAGCAGCAGGACCGAAGCACCCATCGGGTGCCGTTTACCGTGGAGGGGGACCAACCGCAACCGCGCCTTCCCAACAGTCGCGGCCGGCCCACCCTCCTTCAGGGCAGGAAAAGGTTGATCCCGGCTGCGCCGCTCAGGCCAGGCCGCAGTTCCGGGACGGTGGGCGCCCAGCCCTCGGACTTCGCCTGGAGCTCCGTCCAAACCTCCACGTGGCGGCTGATCTGCCGCGCGGCACCGAGGGAGAGAAGCCCACCCGGCCGCCCGTCGGCCGTCTGGAACTTCTGATCGACCGGCTGCACCTACACCGGCGCGGCCGCCGAGCGGGGCAAGCGTGACCGCCCGACCCCCTTTCCCCGACCCGGCGCGCGCCACTCACACGGCTCCCCAAGTCCAGGCGCGCCACCTATACTCTGACCGTGCTCACCGAGTCGCCCTCCACGCCTGCCGACGCTCCGGTCGGAGACCGCATCGTCCTGCTGCACGGCGCGACCTGGGCTGACTACCAGCGCCTTCTCGAGATGCGGGGCGAGCGCCGAGCGCCTCGGCTGGCCTACCTCGAGGGGGTGCTCGAGCTCATGAGCCCATCGAAAGATCATGAGCAGCTCAAGTCGTGGATTGGCTGCCTCATCGAGGTCTGGTGCTTGGAGCAGGGGGTGGAGTTCGCCAAGTACGGCTCCTGGACGCTTGAGAGCAAGAGAGCCGAGCGAGGCGTCGAGCCCGACGAGTGCTACCTATTCGGGGAAGTGGACCCGGACGCTGAGCGGCCTGATCTCGCCATCGAGGTCGTCTGGACGTCGGGCGGGCTGAACAAGCGGGAGATCTACCGCAAGCTGGGAGTGCGCGAGCTGTGGACCTGGAAGCGCGAACGTTTCACCATCTGCGCGCTCCGGGGCGATGTCTACGAAGAAGTTCCCCAGAGCGAGGTGCTCCCAGGGATCGATCTGGACGAACTGGCCAGCTTCCTCGATCGGCCTACCACCAGCCAGGCCATTCGCGACTACCGCGCGGCGCTCCAGGCTCGAAAGCGGCAGTGAGCGGCGCTAGGGGCTCCGAAGGTACTGTTGCGGCGACTTCACCTCCAGGTGAGTGCGGCCCGCGAAGTCCTTGACGTTCCACGTCACCAGCGTCCTGACCTTGGGGATGCACGACTCCGCCTGCCAGAGGACGATGGCGTCGGACGAGTCGGCAAATACCCAGTTCTTCCGCCGCGAGACCATTCCAGATGCTCGTCCATCGTGTAGGGGAGGGGATTCTTGCGGAAGGCCGCGCGAATGCCCTCCAGGAGGGCCTGGGTGTCGACCGGTTCGCCGGGCAAGTCCTCGATGTGGACCATCGCGGCATAGGGTTTCCCGCGGCGGGTGACCACCACGCGGTCGTGGCGCCCGACCGCCCGCATCGCGTCCCCTGTCCTGTTCTTTCAGTTCCCGCGCGCTGATGGTCAGGGCTCGCCTCTCTCCGGTGGTAGCCATCTTCGGCGTCAAAATAGCTACTTGGGGAGTGCGCCGCAACGCGGGAGAGGCGACCTACCTCGGAGAGCCGCCGTCGGCCGCCTCGGGAGGCTTGGGGCGCCCAAGGCTCCAGTGGAGGTGCGAGATCTTCCAGGCGCCCTGCCTCTTTCGGAGGACGAAGGTGAAGGTGTTGTAGGCGTGTTTGGGCGGGCCATCGGCCTCGCGGATCTCCAGCTTCGCCCGCTGCGCCACGTAGGCCATCGCGCCCTCGGAGCGGCCGCTGCTCTCCTCCTCCAGCCAGCGCAAGGACATCTCCTTGAAGTGCGGCGCCATATGCTCCTTCACGAAGGCCTCCGCGGTCCGGTCCACCCCGCCGTGCTCGAACACGTTCGCCTCGGGCCAGAACAGCCCGAGCAGCGCCGCCTCGTCCTCCCTCTCGCAGGCCACCCGGAAGGCGTCGACCAGCTTTCGGATCGCCTCCTCGTCCGCGCCGGCCTTCGCTCCCAAAGGCGGCGCTCCCGAAAGTGACGCCGCCAAGAGCAACCCCCACATCGGTCAGCTCCTCTCCTGCGCCAGCTGGCGCAACTTCTCCAACAGCCGCACCATCACCCAGGTGTCCTTCTTGCAGTAGGCGAGCAGCTCGCGCCTGAGCGCCGCGCTGTGGGTAGTGGACAGCTCCTCGTCGAGGAGCAGCCGCTCCAGGGCCAGCCGGGCCGACTCGCCATCGCGGATGGCCAGCTCGTCGTACCGCTCGTCGGGAAGCAGCGCCGGCACCACCTTCTTGAGCGAGAAGCTCCCCTCGAAGGCTGGGTGGTAGAGGTGGTCTCGCACCAGCGCCAGCATGTCTTGAAGGCGCGACTTGAGCTCCGCGAGCCTCCCGGCCAGCTCGGGCAGCGAAGCGGCCAGCTCCTCCAGCCGCTCTCTCTCGAAGGTGGCGTTCCAGGCCAACACCGTGCGGGCGTGGCGGCACGCCTCCAGGGTGCGCTCGGCGACCTGCCTTCGGGGATCTCCTCCTCCGCCCGCCAGCCAGGAGAAGTGCTCGTAGCGGCGCCCGCCTCCTTCCTGCGGAAGCTCGAGGTGACAGCTCATCTGCACCGGCACCTGGTCGTATGGGCGGCACCCTCTCCAGGAGGGGATGGCCAGGGTCACCGTCTCGAAGTCGAGGAAGGCGATCGGCGGCTCCAGCGCCTCAAGAGCAGCGGAGAGGCCGGGCTCGACCACCATCCGGTTCTCAGTGATCGCCCGCCGCTGCCTCTGCGCGGGAGGGGGAAGCTCGACCCCGTCCGGGATGTCGGCGATGGTCCTCCAGGCCGGGTCGAGACGCGCGGCGAGCTGGCCGTAGCGGTGCAAGGTCTCGATGGAGTTCGGCGGAGGGTTGGGCCAGCAACGGCCGAGGAAAGGGCACTGCTCCGGCTCGCGGCACTGGCGCCCCAGGGTGGCCGCCGGCATCGGGCCGGCCAGCATGTCGCGCTGGGCGGCGAACTCGTCCGGGAGCCGAGCGGCGATCGGCGCCACCCGCGCGGTGACGTCCGAGCGGCGGAACAGCTTGGACAGCTCCGGGTGGCGGCAGCTGCGTTCCAGGTGCATCACCTCGGCGCGCACCACCGGCACCCGGGCGCGGCGGAGCACGTGCAGCTGGACTGCCACGTCGAGCAGGTGCGCTTCCTTCACCTCGGTCGAGGCCTTCACCTCGATCAGCGCCCACCCGGCGCCGGACCGCTCGAGGATGTCCACCACCACGAAGACGTCCTCCTCGAGGAAACAGGCCTCGTAAATGGCCGGCGGGCGCTCGCGCAGGGAGAGCTGGGTGGCCGACAGCCTCAGCTCCTCCATGTAGGGTGGGAAGTTGATCAGCGTCCCGCCGGGGACGTGCTCCCGCGCCCGGACACACACCCGCCGGCCCCGCTCCAACGCCGCGGTGGCCGCGGCGGAGGAGGCCAGCTCCGGGGCGTCGCGCTCGTTCACCCTGAGCCACACCAGCCGCCGGCACCTCGCGCCGTCGCGCACCCTTTGGCTGGTCAGCCGCTCGGCCACGTCACGGAACCTGGATGGTGAAGCCCTGGCTCTCCACCGAGGGCAGTCCGAGCAATGAAGCCAGCGGCGGCGCCAGCTCGTTCGGCACTCGCCAGGTCTGCCCGGTGTACTGGATCAGCACCACCGCGTATTGACCGGAGGGCAGCGCCGCCAGGCGGGCGGGGGCCGCCGCATCCGAGAGGTCGAGCGCCACTGGCTTCACTACCACCTCGAGCTTGCTCACCGGCACCGGGGTCATCTTCGGCCGGCCTCCCTCGTCGAGCAGGGGGAGCAGCTCGGTCGGATCCAACCCGGCCGCCAGCACCACCAGGTCCGGCCTTCCGTCCGGGGCGAGCATCTTCCCGGCGGCGTCCAGGTGCTCGTAGTCGGCGCCCGACTCGTCCAGCACGCCGTTCCGGTCGAGGTCGTTCTCGTCGACCAGGAGGTTGGGCGGGCCGGCGAGCTTTCTCAACACCACCTTCGGCCACAGCTCCGGCACGCCGTCGCGATCTCGGTCGTCGGGCACTCCGTCGCCGTCCTCGTCGGCAAAGCGCACCAGGAAGCTGGGCGCGCCCTGGTGGACCACGCCACCGTCGATGGGCATCGCGCTCAGCTCGAGCTTGGCTGGGCCGGTGGCCGCCGAGAGGGTGATGCTCGGCGGGCTCACCGAAAACGCCGGCCTGTCCGGCAGCGTCGCCGCATCGGTGAAGACCACCGTCACTCCCGCCGCCGCCGAGAGGGCGCCGTCCGCGCCGGAGGCAATCTCCACCACCCTCGCCTCCTTGGTGAGCGGGTCCACCGCCGCGCCGCCCACGTCTCCGGCGTTCGGCTCAGCGGTGACTCCGTACCAGGGGATGAAGTCGGAGGGCCGGCAGCTCCCTCCCGGAAGGCACCCCTCCCGGTCGATGAAGCCCTTGAGGAGGTAACGCCCCCGCGGCACCAGGGAGAAGGAAAACGGGGCGGCGAACGGCCCGGCACCGTCGTCCGAGCTGGCGAAGAGGCGCTCCCGGGTGACGATCGCGAAGGAGACCGGCCTGCCGGTGCCTAGCGGCGGAGGCGGGCGCGCCGCGTCGTACAGGAAGATTGCGGCGTTCCCCCGGGCCCGGGTGGTGGCCACCAGCTCGCCTTCGATGCGGCTCGAGCTGGCGTTCTGCCGGCGGTCGCTGGTCGGGTGCACCAAAGGAGCCTCGCAAGAGGCAAGCGCCACTGCCACCGCCGCATAGAGGAGCCTTCTCATGGCACCACCGCCACCGTCGCGAGGACGCGCCGCTCGATCAGGTTTCCAAAGGGGTGCTCGGCGTGGGCCGCCCCGAGGTGAGTGCCCACCAGGGCGAGGGTGGCCCGGTCTCCCCAGAGGTGGTAGCCGACCCGGGCGTTGAGCACCGCGTAGCCGGGGAGCGGGTTTTCCAGCGCGGCGATCTGCGTCGGGTCCGAGGGCGCCGGCTCGCGCTCCACCCAGACCGTGGGTGAGGTGTAGGAAGCATCGAAAGAGAGGTCCAGGTCGGCGCGGCTTCGGTAGGAGACGCCGCCGAACAGCTTGAGCGCCGGTGCCTGGGTGCAGGGGCCACAGGTCGCCAGGGCGGCGGCCGAGCTGATTCCCTGGAGGGCGGCGGAGGCCTTGAGGTCCAGCCGATCGACCGGGGTGTACTTGAGGCCCACCTCGGCGCCGCGGGCGGTGTAGGCCGCCGCCTCGTTGGCGAAGGTCGACCTTCCGAGGAGGAAGGTGCCGGTGCTCTCGTCCCAGGCTTTCTCGGGCGGTAGCCGGGCCGGGGCGGTCAGGCTGATCAGATCGGTCACGTCGTGCTGGTAGAGGGCGAAATCCCAATCGAGGCCGAGCTGCACCTGCTCGCCGCGGTAGCCCAGTTCGTAGGCCACCAGGCGCTCCGCCCGGAGGGTGGTGTTGCCCTGGGTGAGCGCGGAGCCGCCGTTGATGCCGGGAAGCGGGACCCGGACGTCGGTGTAGCTCTCGAGGAAGGTGGGCTCGCGGAAGGCGGTGGCGGCGGTGGCGCGCAAGGCGTGCCCCTCCGCGGGAGCCCACCAGAGCGACACCCGCGGCGACTGCGCGTAGCCGGGCTGCCCAGCCGAGAGGAGCGGATGGCGATCGATGCGGTAGGAGGCCACCACCCGGATCGGCGCGGCCAAGCGCCACTCGTCCTGGACGAAGGCCGCCGCGTGCAGCTCGGACTTGAGGCCGGCCATGTAGTCCCAGCTCAGCCGCTTGAGCCGCGCCGAAGCGCCCGCATCCAGCCGATGGACCCCGAGGAGCGAAAATTCGCGCCCGAAGACCAGCTCCCCGTCGAAGACGTTCGACTCCAGATGGGTGGCGAGCGAGCGCTGGCCGATGGGCGCGTACTGCGGCCCGGCCGAAGCCGACAGGTGGTTCCAGAAGAAGCGCAGCTTCGCCGGCCCCGCGTTCAGGTCCGCCTTGGCATAGCCGCCCAGCCCGTCGATGAAGAAGTTTCTCAACACTCCGATGGGGTAGATCTCGGTGAAGAGCCGATTCACCCCCGCGGAGGCGCTGACCGAGAAGTCTCGTGAGAGGGCGTAGTGGGTGGTGAGGTTGCCGCGGGCGCTCCTCAGGGCCAGCGCCGGATCGAAGGTCTGCGCCGCCACGTCCGGCCTGCCGTCGGCGTAATCGCGGCTCCACTTGTCGGCCTGCTGGTACCCCACCGAGGCGCGGTACCGCACGGTGTGTTGCCCGCCTGAGGCGACGAATGAGCCCGAGGCGGCGTCTCCGTTGCCGATCGCCCCGTGGAACTCGGCGGCAGGGCCGGTCCCCGGCGAGCGGGTGATCAGGTTGATCACCCCCAGCATCGCGTTGGCGCCGTAGAGGGCCGAGCCCGGCCCGCGGATGACCTCGATGCGCTCGACCTCGTCGAGGCCCACCGGCATCGCCGGCCACAGGGTGATGCCGAGGAAGTCCTGATACTCGGTGCGGCCGTCGACGAGCACGAGCACCTTGTTGGCGATGCGCTGGTTGAAGCCGCGGAACGAGACGTTGGCGCTGCCGAGGCCCATCTCCGCCACCTCCGCTCCCGGCACCCGCCTGAGCAGCTCGGGGAGGGTGTGCGCGCCGGAGAGGCGGATCTCCTCCGCGGTGATGATGGTGGTGGCGTTGGGCGCCTCGAGGGTCGACTGCGCCCGCCTCGAGGCGGTGACCACCGTCTCCTCGTAGGGCACGCCCTCCTCCACCTCGTCGGCGACCAACTCGGCGGCGGGCTCGGGCGGAGGCGGAGGCGGCGCCGCGGCCCTCTCCGCCCGCTCCACCGCGCTCTCCAGCCGCGCGGCCAGCACCGAGAGCTTGCGGAGCGTCTCCTCGTCGACCGAGGCCAAAGGCGCGGGGGTTGGCTGGGCGGGCCTCTCTATCGCGCTTGGGCGAGGCAGGCTGGCCTCGAGCCGGACCACCGTCGGCTCCACCGTCGCGGCGTCCGGCGGAGAGAAGTCGAGGTACCGCCGGTAGTAGCCCAGCGCCTCCAAAACCTTGCCGGAGCCCTCGTACGCGCGGGCGATGTTGAAGAGCACGTTGGGGTGGGGCTTGATGGAGTACGCCTCCTTCAACTCCTCGACGCCTAGTTCCAGCTCTCCTTTCTGGATGAGCGCCATTCCCGCCCGGAAATGCCGGCGTGCCTCCACGCGCGCGTCGGCCAGGGCGGCGAGGGGGAAGAGCAAAAGCGCGAGAAGGGCGGCCCTCACCCCGACCCTCGCTCGCGCGCGGGAGAGGGGATGGCTAGTGGCGTTCACTGGTATGGGTCCTCCTTGTAGCCGTCCGGCGGGGACGCCTTTTCCTTGGGCCGGCCAGGCCGGCTCGGGCGCGAAGGCTTCTTCCTCACCAGGGTGGGGTGCACCTCGACCTCCGGACCGCGGCCGGAGGCCTCGACGGAGAGCGGTTCGTGTCCTTCCAGGGTGAAGGTGAGCCGGGCGGAGGCGGAGCCGTCGCTCGTGGGCGCCATCTCGAGCGCGAGCGGAGTCTGGCCCAGCTCCCTCCCCTGGTGGGAGACGCGGGCGCCCACGGGCGTGCTGGAGATGCGGAACACCACCGCCGCCGGGGCGGGAGGGGGCGACTGCTCTCGGGGCGGGGTGGGCGCGGGCGGAGTTGGGTGGGGCGGGTGGACGACTTCCGGCGGCTCGGGTGGCTGCTCTCGGGCGACCAGGGCGATCACCACCAAGCCGGCGGCGACGGACGCGCCGAACACCGCGCCGGCCCACAGCTTCGCCCTTGACCTCGGCCGGGCGCCTGCCTCGGCGCGGGTGACCGACTCGCGCGGCGGTGGCCGCGGGGCCTCCCCGCTGGGAAGCTTCCCCGCCGCGCTGGTCGCCAGCGAGCGAGGGCTGCTGAAGGCCCCCGACATCCCCAGCGCCGCGGCAGCCTGCCGCATCCCCTCCAAGAGCTCATCCATCGACTGCAAGCGCTTGTCCGGGTCCTTCTCCAGGCACCGCATCACCAGGCCGGCGACCTCCGATGGCACCTCCGGCCGGAGCGAGCGCAGGGAGGGCGGCATCTCTCGGATGTGCTTGACGATGACCTCGATCGACTCCTTGCCCTGAAACGGCGGGCGGCCGGCCATCATCTGGAAGGTCAGCACGCCCAGGGAGTAGACGTCGCTCCTGGGATCGCTCCGGTGCTTGGCCTGCTCGGGGGCCATGTACAGCGGCGATCCGAGCAGCACTCCCGCCTGGGTCAGCTCGGTGTCCTCCGGCCCTTTGGGCGCGTCGGAGAGGAAGGGCTTCACCAGCCCGAAGTCGAGCACCTTGACGATGTCGTGCTCGGTCTCCTCGCTGAGGATCATCACGTTGGCGGGCTTGAGGTCTCGGTGGACGATGCCGAGCCGGTGCGCCTCTCGCAGCGAGCGGCAGATCTGCTGCGCGATGTGCAGGGCGCGCTGCCAGGGGAGGGCGCCCTGCTGGGAGAGCAGCTGGGCGAGGGTCTGCCCCTCCACGTACTCCATGGCGATGTAATAGATGCCGTCCTCGGTGCGCCCGTAGTCGTGGATGCTGATGGTGTTGGGGTGGTGGAGCTTGGAGGTCAGCGACGCCTCGAGGAAGAAGCGCCTCTGGAAGCCCGGGTCGCGATCGCCGCCGTAGGAGGGATTGAGCACTTTGAGCGCCACCAGCCGGTCCAAAGGCGCCTGGAGGGCCTTGTAGACGCGGCCCATCCCTCCGCTGCCCAAAGGCTCGAGGATGGTGAAGCGCCCGTTGAGGACCTTTCCCACGAGCGGGTCGGCGCTGGTCTTGGCCGCGCCCGGCGCGGGTGGTTCGCGGTCGACCATTCGATGCTCTCACAGTTGCCGGGCACACACTCGGCTGTCAAGCTGCCGCGGAAATGGCGATGCCTCCGCGGATCCAGAAGCTCGGGCAGATTCTCCTTCGGGCGGGAGTGGTGGACCAGCTCCAGCTCAGCTCGGCTCTGGGCCAGGTGGAGCAGTGGGGCAGCCGGCTGGGGAAGGCGCTGGCGATGGCGGATCCTACCGACCTCGAGACCGTCGACATGGTGGCGGCCCGCAGCCGCTGCCGGGTGAAGCCGTTCGTGGCGGGGGAGGGGGTCATCCAGCGGGCCATCCGCCGGCACTATCACGGGGTGGAGGTGGAGCTGGAGCCGGCCCAGGAGCCGCCGTCGCTCTCGGAGGTGGAGGAGTTCAAGCTGGTCGACCGCGCCGGCAAGACGCTCACCCCCGGGGCGGGCGCCGAGGTGCTCCAGGAGCTTCGGGCGAAGATGGGAGGGGCGACGCCCGGAGCGGCGCCGCCGTTGCCACCTCCGCCGCTTGGCTCGGTGGAGCAACAGCTCTCGGCGCTGAGGACCAGCGTGGACAACACCCAGAAGGCGCTCCGGGCGCTGGTGGACGTGCTGGTGAGGAAGCAGCTCGTCAAAGGCGAGGAGCTGCTCGAGGCGAAGAAGCGCGCCGGCGGGTAGGCGCTCGCGGCTCTGCCAGGCTGGCCGTGAGACAGGCTCGGCCCTTGTGGGGTCCGTCATGCTTCGCTAGCATTTTGGTATGCCTGCACTCCACATTCGGAACGTCGATGACGCAGTCATCGAGGCGCTGAAGCGGCGGGCGGAGGCGCACCATCGAAGTCTCGAGGGGGAGCTGCGCGCCGTTCTGGAGCGGCTCGCCTTCGGCACTCGCACAGTGAAGCGGAAGACGCTCCGGCTGAGGCTCAAGACCGTCGCGGTCGGTTCGACCTCGAAGTTCGGGCGCGAGGAAATCTATGGGGACGAAGGGCGGTAGGGCGCTCCTCGACACCAACGTCCTCGTTGACGCCACGGACACGAAGCGGCCGCGTCACCGAGTGGTGCTCGATCTGCTCGAGCGTGGCACCGGGCTGCTGATCAGCGCACAGGTGGCGCGCGAGTATCTGGCGGTCGCGACACGCCCGATCGCCGCCAACGGCCTAGGGTTGGGGCTGGACGACGCCATCGCCAACCTCCAGGAGTACCGGCGGGTGGCGCGCCTGCTCCCCGAGGAACGTCCGCTGTTGCCGGCGCTGCTTTCGCTGTTGAAGTCGGCGCGCTGCGAAGGGAAGAGCATTCACGATGCGCTTCTGGTCGCCACCATGCAGGTTCACCGCGTCCGGGTGCTGATCACTTCGAACCCATCGCACTTCGCTCGATTCGCAGGGCTGATCGAGATCGTCGAACCGGCGTCCGCCCTCTGACTGTGCGGCCGGCCGGGCCCGGTGGCTATGCCCCGAGCGGGCCCCGCGCCTTGAAGACCTCGACCGCCACGGCCTTGCCTTTGACTTGGCGAGTGCCGAGCGGCTCGAAGTCGAAGGCGTGCCGCGTCAGCTCGTAGGTGGTCCGGCCGACGTAGACGCAGTTCGGCTCGGCGATCGACTCGAGCCTCGCGGCGGTGTTGACGGTGTCCCCCAGCACGGTGAACTCCAGCCGATCCGGCGAGCCGACGTTCCCGGCGATCACCCAGCCGGTGTTGATGCCGATCCGCACCGAGAACCGCCGGTCCTCCGAGAGGGAGGCGTTGAGCGCGGAGAGCCTCCCCAGCATCGCCAGCGCGCAGCGGACGGCACGCTGCGCCCCGTCGGATTGGGGCACCGGCGCCCCGAAGATGGCCATCAGCCCATCGCCGATGAACTTGTCCAGGGTGCCCCGCTCTTCGAAGATCGCCTCCGCCATCGAGCGGAAGTACTCGCGGAGCAGCCCGGCCAGCTCCAAAGGCTCCAGGCGCTCGGTGAGCGAGGTGAACCCCTTCACGTCCGAGAAGAGCACCGTCACGTCGTCGCGGACCTTCGCCTCGAGCGGGTCCGCCTCTTGCTGCTCCGCCGAGAGGATGAGGCCAGCCACGTCGGGCGAGAAGTGCCGGAGCAGCCGCTTCCGCTGCGCCTCCACCTCGCGGGCGCGGTCGAGGAAGCGCGCCCGCTCGATCGCCAGCGCCGCCTGGTAGCCCACCACCGTCGCCAGCTCGAGGTCGTCGGCGGTGAAGGCGTCCACCATTCCGCGGTCCAGCACCAGCATCCCGAGCACGCGGTTCTCCGCCCAGATGGGCGCGCACAGGCAGGAGCGGATTCCTTGCGCGATCACCGAGCGGCTGGCGGCGAAGCGGAGGTCCTGCTGGGCGTCCAGCGTCACCAGGCCGGCGCGGCTTCGCGCCGCCGCCTCGATGAGCGCGGTGGACAGCCGCGGCGGGCGGTCGGCCGGCTCCGAGATCCGCGGCACCCAGGCGCCATGCTCGTCCATGAGCAAAAGGCACGCCCGCTCCGCCCGCACCGCGCGGGCCACCGTGGAGAGGATCTTCGCCAGGCAGGCGTCCAGCTCGGCCGCGTCCACCAGCGCCTTGCCGATGTCGTTGAGCACCGCCACCTGCCGGCGGGCCAGGGCGAGGGCCTCGGCCGCCCCGGTGCCCCGCAAGGTGTCGCTGGCAGGCGCAGGAGCGGGCGGGGCGACCAAGAGCTCGTTCAAGGGGCGGCACAGCGTTCCGGCCTGCTTGAGCACCTCGAGCGAGGCAGGCTTTTCGTCCCGGTACTCCGCCGAGGTGCGGCCGAACCTGAGCTGCCGGCCGTGGGAGAGAGGGGCCTCCTCTATCCGCGCGCCGTCCACGAAGGTCCCGTTGCTGCTCTGGAGGTCCACCACCCAGACCTGAGCTCCGCGGGGCTCGATCCGCGCGTGGACGCTGGAGATCCACGGGTCGGCGATCTGCACCTGGCAGCCGGGCGTGCGGCCGATGGTCAAAGGCTCGGGCGGCAGCGTGAAGACCGTGCCGGCGCAGATCCCGTTGGAGACGAAGAGCTCGCCCATTCCTCAGCCGCGCTCCGGCCGCATCTCCGTATGGTAGCGTGGCCCGAGCGAGCATGGCCACTTGCCCAACGTGTCGCCTCGCCGTCGATGACGCGGCCACCGAGTGCCCGATCGACGGGACGCCGCTTGCGGGGGCGGATCCAATCGGCCAGGTGCTCGGCGAGCGCTACCGGATCCTCTCCAAGCTGGGGGAGGGCGGCATGGGCACGGTGTACCTCGCGGAGCACGTGGTGCTGGGGAAGAAGCTGGCGGTGAAGGTGCTGAGGCCGGAGCTGACCCGCGAGGAGGAGCAGGTGCGGCGCTTCCAGCAGGAGGCGGTCGCCGCCAGCCGCATCGGACAGGAGAACATCGTCGACGTCATCGACTTCGGCCGCTCGCCCGGGGGCGCGCTGTACTTCGTGATGGAGTACATCGACGGGCAAAGCCTCACCGACCTCCTCCGGGAGCAGGGCGCGCTTCCGCCCCCGAGGGCCTTGCCGCTCCTCGCGCAGATCTGCCGGGCGCTCGGGGCGGCGCACTCCCGGGGCATCGTCCACCGCGACCTCAAGCCGGACAACGTCATCGTCACCCGGCGGGACGACGGCAGCGAGCTGGCCAAGGTGCTCGACTTCGGCATCTCCAAGGTCTCCGCGGCCCCCGGAGGAGCGAGGCTCACCCGGGTCGGCATCTTGATGGGCACCCCGGAGTACATGGCGCCCGAGCAGATCGACTCCGCGTCGGTGGATCTGCGGGTGGACATCTACTCCTTCGGAGCCCTCGCCTACGAGGTCCTCACCGGAAGCCTCCCCTTCCGGGCGACCACCCCGGTGGCAATCCTGATGAAGCACCAGTCGGAGGCGGTGGAGCCTCCGAGCAGGCGCCGGCCCGACCTCGGCCTGCCGCCCCCGCTGGAGCGGATGGTGCTGCGCGCCCTCTCGAAGAAGCCGGACGAGCGCCAGCAGTCGATGAGCGAGGTGCTGGGAGAGATCGCCTCCTGCATGGCCGCCCTCGGGCTGGGCGTGGCCTTCACCCCGGTGCCGGGGACACTCCCGGCGGTGCGGGCGAAGGGTCAGCCGCTTTTGACTCCGTTGCCCTCGAGCGTGGCCCAGCCGGCTCGGGCCGCGACGCCTTCGCGGCCACCTTTCGCATCGGGGACGCCATCGCAGCGGGGCGGCACCATGCAGCTCTCGGCTGAAGAGCTGGGAGGTGACGCGCCGCGCACCCAGTTCCCGCTGCCCTCGCCAGCCATCGGGCACGAGCAGGCGGCTCCGGGAATTGCCGGAGCGGACGGCAGGCCCGTTCGGTCGAGCCAGCCGGCCGCGCCGATCCGGCTCTCTGACCTCGCCGCTCCGGCTCCGAACGACGGCGTCGCTCACCCGGCGGGTGCAGGGGTCTCCGAGGCGGTGCAGGCTTCGCCCGGATTCTCGGGCCACGCAGCCATCGCCACGCCGCCGGTTCCGCCCCCGGCCGCAGGCAGCGGCGAGAGAGAGCCAGCCCCGGCACGGCCGGCCACCGTCACCGGAATCGGAGAGGTGGACGCGCGCGCGCTCCGCCGAGGTCCGGGGCGCCTTGTCGCGATCGCCGCCGCGCTGCTGGCGCTGCTCGTCGGGGCGTACTTCGGCGCTGGGCTATTGCGTCCGAGCCCTGCGCCCGCGAGCGTCCCCGAGGCTCCGCCGCCCGCTCCGGCCGTGGTGGAGCCGGCCCCGACGGAGCCAAGCCCTCCTCCGCCGGGCCTTTTGCCACCGCCTGCTCCGCCTGCCTCGAAGCGCGTCTCGCTGGAGAGCGTCCCGCCGGGTGCCTCGGTGTGGGAGGGGCCGCGGAAGGTGGGAGTCACCCCGGTGGAGGTGGAGCTGGCCCAAGGAGCGGTCGCGGACTACCGCTTCAAGCTCGAGGGATACCGGACGGCGGCCCGGAGGGTGTCTTCGGACGACGGGAGGGTGGAGGTGAAGCTGGCCAAGGCGCGAAAGCGCGGCGCCGCCGAGGAAGAAGACCCTTACGGGAAGATCGAGGACTTGAAGGAAGACCCGTTTTGACGCCGCCGCGGGCCGAAGCTGGCTCCTGGACAGGCAGCCGGCTGGCGGCGCGATGATTGACGGCCACCTGGGGCGGACACTACCGTCGTACCCACGCCGCGAGGGCTCGGGCCGGGCCGGCGACCCCTTGGACAGCGAGATGAACCGATGAGGGCTCTGTGCCTGGCGCTGCTCTTGGCGGCCGGCTTCACCTCCGCGGCTCTCGCCGCGCCTGCGAAGGACGAGGTCACCGCCAAGGCCAAGGCGCACTTCGCCAAGGGGAAGTCTTTCTACAAGCAGGCGAGGTACCGCGAGGCGATCGCCGAGTTCGAGGCGGCCTACAAGCTCAAGCCGCACGGGGTGATCTTCTTCAACATCGCGCAGAGCCACGAGAAGCTGGGAGACATTCCCGCCGCGCTCCGCAGCTTCCACCAGTACCTCCGGGAGGTGCCCGGCGCCGAGGACCGCGAGACGGTTCAGGCGGCGATGCGCAACCTCGAGAAGCGGCTGGCCGAGAAGGGCCTGCAGCAGATCCTCGTCTACAGCCAGCCTCCCGGCGGCTCGGTGCTCATCGACGGAAAGAGGCGCGGGGCGACGCCTTTCAGCGCCGAGCTGCCCTTGGGCAAGCACACCGTAGCGGTGGAGGTGGAGGGTTACCGGCTGACCGAGCGCGAGGTGACGCTCACCGCCGACACCTCGCTCGCGCTGGACTTCACCTTGGAGAAGAAGACCGAGGCGGTGCCGCTGTTGGCCGTGCCCGAGCCGGAGCCGGAGCCCTTGAAGAAGCCGGAGCTGACCCCGCCCGTGGAGCCGCCTGTGCCGGCCGTGGCGAGCCCTCCGCCACCGCCGATGCCCGAGCCCACGAAGGGCCGTTTGTGGACGTACGTCGCCGCCGGAGCTTCGGGAGCGGCGCTCGCGGCTGGAGCATACTTCGGCGCCTCGGCTCAGTCCGCCAGCGATGCCCTGATGAGCGAGGAGAACAAGCAGCGAAGCCGCGACGAGGCCACCCGGCTCAAGCAGACCGCGCTCTCCAGCGCGAGGACGGCGAACGTGCTGTACGGAGTGGCGGGCGCGGCCGGCGCCACCGCGGTGGCGCTCTTCTTCATCGAAGGACGGTTCTGAGATGCGCGTCGTCCTCGCCGCCGCCTTGGTTCTTTTGGCCGCCTGCTCGGTGAAAGTGGCCGGCGCTCCCTGCAGCACCGACAGCAACTGCCCCGAGGGCGAGTACTGCGTGGCCGGCAAGTGCCAAAAGCAGCCAGGTGGAGGCGGCGATGGCGGCGGAGCTGACGGCGGGGATGCTGGTTGCACCAGCGACCCGGGCTGCTCGGCGGCAGGAGCAACTGCCTGCGCGCCCGCAGACCCGAACAAGACCGGCGTGTGCGTCGACGTGGGCGGCGCATGCCTCAAGGTCCAGCAACTCCGGGGCTGCCCCTCGCCGGCCCAGCGCTGCGAGTCGGGACGATGCACCTGCCCGGCGGCGTCCTGCCTTCCTGGAGAGACATCCTGCGCAGGCGGAGCCCTCGTCGTCACCTGCGCGCTGGATGTGGACGGAGGGTGCGGCTTCTTCCCGGACGCGGGCCGGGCCTGCCCGAGTCCGATGGTGTGCGGGCGGGTGGACGGAGGCGCGGCGTGCAACTGCCCCTTTGGGGGTTCGCCGGCGGTGGGCCAGTGCTGCTCGCCGGAGAGCGCCACCGCCTGCGTGGGGACGGAGCTGCTCCGGTGCGTCCTCGACGCGGGCGCTCAGACGTGGGAGTCGGAGCTGGAGTGCGCCTCCTGGGGTGAGCGGTGCGGCTCGCCCTGGCTGGGCGCTCCGGCCCAGTGCCTGTGCAGCCCGGTGTCGGGGGCCGGCCCCTACTTTGCGGACCCGTGGAGCGGCGAGCTGCTCGACGCGGGAGACTACCCGACCGGTGCCGCCACTCCGCCCTGGTGCCGCTTCGCCCGCCTGGGCGACGCGCTGGCCGCAGCGGGCCGGGCGCCGCTTGGCTCGAACCCGGTGGTGGCGGCAGTCTGGCCGATGGTGCCGGGCTGGGAGCCGAGCACCGAATACCCCGCCGGCGACACGGTGCGGCCGACCGTTCCCAACGACCACGTCTACCTGGTGGTGAGCGATGGCGGAACTTCAGGCTCCGCCGAACCCGGATGGGTGAAGGACGGCGGCTTCGTCCAAGATGGGACGGTGAGCTGGCAGGACCAGGGAGACAATCCCGGCGACTCCACCTATTTCATGGACGAGACCTTCCCGCTGACGGTGCCGCGGGGCGTCAAGCTGGCCGGGTGGTGCCTGACGGATGCGGGCTGCGAGCCTCAGAAGATAGCGGTCCTCCTCACCTCGAACGTCGATGGTGGTACGTCGGGCATGTTGCGGCTGGCGGCCGACTCCTCACTCACCAACCTGGTGGTGGGGAACATCGACGCCCCTCCGGCATCCACCGCGGTGGGTTGTGACGACGGCACCGTCAAGTTGATCGCCGTCGGCATCTTCGGCGAAGTCGGAGCCAGCGCGACTCGGCTCTCCCACGCCTTGCAGGTCACCGGAAACTGCGCGGTGGACGGGCTGTTGCTCTTCGTCGGCGAGACCCGCGATTCGGCCATCCAGATGCGGACCAGCCGGAGCGTGTTCTTGAGCTACTCCGGGGTGGGAGTCCTGCCGCTCTCGCTTCCCGACGGCGGGCCGGACTTGCGCCCGGTGGGAGGGGGAATCGAAAACGACGGAGGAGTGCTGGTCGCGGAGAACACCAGCATCGCGGGCTCGCAGTCTTACGGGCTGGCGCTGACCGCGCCTTCGGCCACGGCGGCGCTTCGCGCCAGCACGGTCGCCTACAACCGTGGCCCCGGCATCGCCCTTCTGGCTGGCGCGGCGGCCCTCGATGCGGGGACGAGCGTCCTCCTCAACGGTCGAGGCCCGTTCGCCGCCCAGACTTACCCCGGCATCCTGATGCTCGGAGGAAGCCTGAGCGTCAGCGGCTCCCTGGGTAGTGGGGGCAAGCCGATCACCATCGGCTACAACGGCGAGGACGGCGTCCAGGTGATGGGCGGATCGGCGTCGATCGTTGGTGCGGACCTGGTCGGCAACGGCGACGAAGGACTCATGGTCGGCAGCTCGTCGGTCTCGCTTCGGGACAGCCTGGTCCGCGCGAACGTCCAGAACGGCATCCTCATCTTCCAGGGACTCAACGTCCTGGTTCAGGGCACCACGGTGGCCGGCAACCAGGGACCGGGAATCGTGGTAGGCAACTCGCCCACGGGAGGAAATGTCTCGGCGGTGATCGACTCATGCCAGATCACCGGCAACCGCGGGCCCGGGGTCGTGGTGAGGCAGCCATCCGGCGCCACCACCACCGTCAGCATGCGGGGCAACCAGGTGTCGGAGAACGCGCGGCTGCCGGGCTTGCTCAATCCCGCCGGGATGGTCTTCCAGACCACCGCCACGCTGCCGCAGTTCGAGGGAAACTCGGTGTTCGGCAACGGTGGGGCGGAGATCTCCGTCCGGGCGTCGTACGGCGGCGGGCTTCCGTGGCCGCTCAACGCCGGCGGCTGCGCCGCCGCGAACCGGGTGGCCTGCTACTCGGGGATCGGTAGCGACGTGGGGGTGGAGAACCTCAACAGCGTCCTGGGGGTGACGGTGGACGCGACGAACATGCAGTGGGGATTCCCGCTGAGCGCGACCGGGCCGCAGTTGAACCGCGACTACACCGGCCTGGTGACGGTGACGCCACACTGCGGAACCTGGGACGCGGGCGTGTGTCCGTAGCGGAGGCGCCGCCCGCCTCCGCGCGCCACGCTGCGGTCGGCTTGTCGCAGAGCATGTTCACGTTGGCCTGATGGCAGGAACGGGTCAGCCGGCCACCGCCACCCTGTTTCGGCCTTCCTGCTTGGCCAGGTAGAGGGCTTGATCGGCGCGAGCGATGGTCTGGTCTCTCTTCTCGTCGGGGAGCCTTTGGGCCACGCCCGCCGACAGCGTCACCTTCCGCTCCTTTCCCTCGAGCCGGAACACCGTCCCCTCCGCCGCGGCCCGCACTCGCTCGGCGATTCTTGCCGCATGGGAGGCGTCGATGCCCGGCAAGACGAGCAGGAACTCTTCTCCGCCGTAGCGCACCACCGCGTCCTCGGCCCTGAGCACCCCCGCTACCAGTTGGGCCACTCGCCTCAGGCACTCGTCTCCCGCGGGGTGGCCAAGCTCGTCGTTCACCCGCTTGAAGTGGTCGAGGTCGAGCATCGCGATCGAGAGCAGCCTTTGCGAAGCGTCCTCGGGGAAGGCCACCTCCAGCCCGCGGCGGTTGAAGGCGCCGGTGAGCGCGTCCACTTGGGCGAGCCGCGACAGCCGGGCCACCTCCAGGTGAGGGGCGCAGATGCCGGCCACCAGCATCAAGAGCTGCTCGTGCTCGTCGGTGAAGGCGCCCTTCTCCGGGTGGACGGCGCTGATCACCCCGATGCACTGGCCTTCGTGCACCACCGGTGCGCCCATGAAAGAGCCCATCCGGTCCACCATGTCGGCTCGCGCGACGAAGCGGGGGTCTGCCTCCGCGTCGTTTGCCCGGAGCGGTTGGAGCTGGGCTGCAATCCAGCCAATCAGGCCTTCGTTCAGCCGCCAGGGGCTGGTGGGGTTCTGATGCAGAGGCTTTCCTGCACGGCAGGTGGCGATCAACCGGCTGCGGGTGGGGTCGAGGAGGCGCAGGCTCACCCGGGGCGTCTCCAGCAGTTCCACGCAGCGCTCGACGACCGGCTGGAGCGTCTCCTGGAGTGTCTTGGCGTTGGCGAGCTGACGGGTGAGCGCCAGCAGCGTGGGAATCGCGCCGGCCATCGAGGCGGATCCTACCCCGGTCGGGCCTCGGCCGCTCCCCGGGCGCGCCTTCCGGTGCGGAGGGCCATCCCCGCTGCTATGAAGGAGCCCCCTGGGACATGCTCGCACAGGCGCGCCGATCCGGCTCCACGGCCAGGCGGCGGAGGAATACTTGGGGGCGCTCCGGGCGCTGCTCGAAGTCGCGCGCCCCGGGGCTCACTTCCAGGACGCGCGGCGCATCGAGGCTTTCCTCTCCTTCCTCGGCCCCAAGGGCTCGCGAGGCAAGCAGCGCTTCGTGGATCTGGATCCGCGGTCCGGCCTGCCCATCCGCCGGTCGCTGACCCGGCTCCGCTCGGTGCAGAAGGTGGCGCGCGATTTCTTTCGCGCCCACCGGGCTCGGCCCTCGGCCAAGGCCAGCTCTTTCTACGCGGCGCTGGCGGCGGTGGAGCTTCCGGACGCGTCCGGCCTGGAGGCGCGGCTGGTCTCCCGCGAGCGTGGCCTGTCCCGCTTCGTGGTCTCGGCCGACCGGGTGGACGGGCGGGGCTGTCTTGCGCGGCACACCTTCGTCTTCGCCCAGCGCGGAGAAGCCCACGTCGGGCTGGAGCGCGGCGACCTCGCCCGTCCCACCGAGGCCTTCTGCCTTGCGGTGGACAGGGCAGTGGCGGGCGACGCCGAGCGGGCGTTCACGGCCCTCGCGGCGCTGGAGGGAGTCTCGGTCGAAGAGGTGGTCCGCGGCGTCATCGGGCCGTTGCAGCGAGAGGGCGTGGAGGGGCCGGCCACCGTCTCCCCGGTCCTCGAGTCGCTTCCGGGCGCGGCGGTGTTGCACCTGGCGCTCGAGCGCGCGGGAGGTACCGTCGGCGAGGACCGCTGCGCCGACCCGTGGAGCGAGCTGGACCGCTCGGCGGAGGCCTGTGCCCGGAGGTCCGCGCTGGGATTCCGGGTGGCGAAGGAGCGGAGGCTGGTCTGCACCCCGACGGCGGACGCCCCGCTCAGGGCCGCCCTGAGTGCCGCGGGCGTCTCACTGGTGGTGCGAAGCCGGTGAAGCGGGCGCTCGATGTCCCCGGTGTCGAACCGGCTGCCGCCCGGTCGCGTGCTACACTGAGCCACAGATGGCGTCCAAGGGAAACGGACGAGATGAGATCGTCGACGCGCTCGGGCGCATCGAGGTGTCCATCGTCGCGATGGACTCGCGCCTGACGACCAGGCTGGACCAGATGACCACCCGACTCGAGCAGATCGTCGAGAATACCGGCAAGCATTGGCGCGACCATGAGCGGCGCCTGGCACGGATCGAGCGGGAGCTGGCTCGGCTCAAGCGAGCCCACTGAGCCCCGCTGGCTGCTACAACAGCGAGGATGGCTCGCAGGGTCCAGGCCGCCGATGACCTGGTGGAGGAGCTGGTCCACCAGTTCAGCGACCCCTTCGCCTTCTACCGGGAGCTGATCCAGAACAGCATCGACGCCGGCTCGAAGCGGGTCGAGGTGACGCTCGCCTTCAAGCCGGCCTCGGAAAAGGGCCTGTGCACCGCCTCGGTCGCCGACTGGGGCGAGGGGATGGACCGGCGGATCATCGAGGACTACCTGCTCACCAAGTTCCGCTCCACCAAGGAGAACGACCTCACCAAGATCGGCAAGTTCGGCATCGGCTTCGTGAGCATCTTCGCCAGCTCGCCCGACCTGGTGGTGGTGGACACCGGCAGGGACGCCGAGTACTGGCGCGTCATCTTCCGGAAGGACCGGAGCTACGAGCTCTTGCGCAGCCAGGAGCCGTTCGAAGGCACCCGGGTGGCGCTGCACAAGGAGATGAGCTCCGCCGAGTACCAGGACTTCGTGGCCAAGTCCTTCGGCGCGGTGTGCCGCTGGTGCCGGCACTCGGAGGCCGAGGTCCGCTTCGCCGCCGGAGGAGCCGACGGCACCCCGCCCGGTCCCCCCGCCTCGGTGCGCGAGCCGCTGGCGGTCGACGCCCCCTTCCAGGTCGAGTACCAGGAGGAGGGCACCCATATCGTGGCTGGTCCCTCGCGCACCGATCCTCCCGAGGTGGGGATGTACAACCGGGGCCTCACCTTGCGCGAGGTGAGGGCGAACCTCTTCCCCGGAGTGGCGGTGAAGATTGTCTCCCGCTACCTCGAGCACACCCTCACCCGCGACAACGTCCGCACGGACAAGCACTACGAGGACGCCATCGAGCTGGTGCGCCGCCTCGTCTACGGCCCACTCCGGCAGCGGCTTCCGGAGGAGCTGCGGCGAGCGGCGGAACGCCCCGACGGGAGCGCCGACTGGCAGGTGATGCTCAAGGTGCTGCTCTCCTACGGAGACCGGCTGGACCTGGGGAAGCTGTGGCTCAGGCTGCCGGGCGGCGGCGCGGCGGCGGCGCGCGAGGTGCGAAGTCTGTCGAAGCAGGCCGGGGCGCTGGTGGTGGCGCCCGCGGACGACGTGCTCGTCGCCCGCATGCGCTCCCAGGAGATGGCCGTGCTGGAGGGAGCTCCCGGAGAACCCACCGTCGGGCGAGTGCAGCGGCTGCTCGGCTTCGACCAGGCGATGCTCGCGGGCCAGCTCTTCACCTTCGCCGAAGCGGTCCCGGAGGATCTCCGGGCGTTTCTCGCCGCCCTCGCGCCGTTGCTCGAGGCGGCGGGGGCCTGCACCGGCGAGGCGGCGGTGGGGGCGGTGCACGGCGCCGGGAAGGACCGCCCCTGCCTCGCGGTGGAGGCCCTGGGGCGGCCGCTGCTTTCCAGGGAGGCCTTCCGCTCTCCCTTCCGCGCCGGCGCGCCGCCCATCCTGTGCCTGAACCGCGGACACCCGCTCATCGCTCCCTTGCTCGAGCTGGCGCCGAAGAGCCCCAGGCTGGCGGCGCTGCTCGCGGCGCGGCTGGTGGCGGCGACGCACGAAGCGCTAAACGAACGCGCCGACGGTCGCCTCACCGAGTTGGCGCTCTCCGCATGAGCCTAGACGACCTCCACCGAAGGCTGCGCGAGGGCGCCGAGCAAGTCGGCGAAGGCCGCTTCCGCATCGACGAGAAGCGCGCGCTGGCGAAGCTGCGCGACCATCGGCTGGCGGACCCGCACCACTACGCGCTGGAGCTGTTGCGGGCGGCGGCACTCTCCGGGGCGCGGCGGGTCGAGGTGCGGATCGACTCGGACGACTTCGAGCTGACCTTCGACGGCGAGCCCTTCCCCCCGGCGGTGATGCGGGACCTCCTGAGCCATGCCCTGGCCGGGGAGAGGAACAAGGACGACCGGAGGGTCCGGCTCCTGGCGCTGGGCGTGGCGGGCGCGCTCGGCCTTTCCCCGAAGCTGGTGAAGGTTTCGAGCGGCGGCGTGACGCTCGAACTGTCGGGGGACCATGTCGAGCACCGCCGCGAGGCCACCGGCCGCACCACCTTCGTCCACGTGCGAAAGCGCCTTGGCTGGAGGGTGGTACGCGCGGCGCTGCTCGGCTCTCCCGAGGAGGCCGCCATCCGGGCGCATGCCCGGAGCTTTCCCGCCCGCCTCAGCGTGAACGGAGCGCGGGTGGACCGGCCCGAGCCGTTCGAAGGAAAGATGCTCGCGAGCCGAAAGGCGACGCTGGGGAAGCTTCGGCTGTACGCCGCAGTTCCGAAGCTGGACCTGGAGCAGAGCAGCCTCTCCTTCGCCATGGGCGGGGTGGTGGTGTGCACCCGCCCGGTGCGCCTGCCCGGATTGCAGCTTTGGGCGCTGGCCTCGTGCGACTCCTTTCAGCGCAACGCCTCCGGCTCCGACGTGGTGGACACCGATTCGAACGTGACGGTGGCGAGGGTGAAGCTCACCGGAATCGCCGACGAGCTGCTCCAGGAGTTGGTGAAGCGGCTCGTCGAGAAGGGCGAGCCGGAGCTGCGCCAGGGCATCGCGAGCCTCGCGCTCGAGCTGTTCGGCCAAGGGAAGAATCCGGCGAGCACGACGCGAAAGGCGCTGGAAGCGGCACCGATCCTCCCTGGTCCTTCCGGGGAGTGGATTGCCATCTCGGAGCTGAGAAAGGAGCTGGATGCCGGCCGGCCGCTCAAGTTCGCGCTCCGGCCCTACCCGAGAGGGAGCTATTCGCCGCCGGCGGTGCTGCTCCTGGGCGCGACGCAAGAAAACGAGCGCCGCACCCTTCAAGGTGGGCACGTCGCGGCGCTGCTCCCTGCCACGCCGCAGGTCAATGTCCAGCTCGAAGTCGAAGCGCGCCAATTGGCGGTGCGGAACCACGCCAGGTGGGAGCGCGGGCCGGTCGAGGAGCCGGCGCTCCCCAAGCGGGGATTCGTGCGGCGAGCGGAGGTGCAAGGTTCCTCGCTCCGAGGCGAGCTTGGGCTGATGGAGAGCGGCGGCGCCTCGGTGGTCCGGCTGCTGTGCCAGGGGAAGCTCCTCGAGCAATGGATGGGCGGCGAGCTCTACCCGCTTCGAGTCCTGGCGGTGGTGGACTACCAGCATGAGCTGCCCGACGAGGTGTGGGCCAGCCCTCCCGGGCCAAAGGTGAAGCGGCAGCTTCTGGAAGCGATCGAAGGCGTCGCGGTGGGGGCCATCCTCGGTGCGGTTTCGGCGCCAGAGCCAACCGATGCCGCGCTCGAGCACGGGAAGGACTTGTTGATCCGTCTTTCCAGGCAAGGCCGGGGGCTTTCGGATCTGCCAAGCGAGCTTCGTGCAGCGCCGCTCTTCGACCGGCTGGGCGGCGGGCGGATGTCCATCGAGGAGCTGTGCCGGGAGCCACTGTGGCGGCACGTCACCAGCCCTTGGCCGCACCCACTCTTGAGTGGAGCACCGGTGGTGGTGTTGCGCCCAGCCGAACGCACCGCCCTCAAGGCCCTCGGCGGAGAAGAGCTGTTGAAGGACGTACGCGAACAATTGCAGCGCGAGGAGGCAGTCCGAGATCGGCTCTCCGGTCCGAAGGAGGAGCCGCTGGTGCGCCAGAAGCTGGTCTCGGTGCCCATCGCCGCCGAGGGAATGCGCGGGGAGGTGGCCATTCCCTCGGAGGTGGGCAACCAGCTCAGCTTGCGGCTGCTGCGCGACGGATTCCTCCTGGAGGAGTGCTCGTTCTCTGCCCGCTACCGGCTCTCCGAGGCGGCGGTGGACTTCCCCGCGCTCCGGCCCGACGAATCCTGGCGGCACGCGGTGCGCGACGGGGCGTTCGAGCGGGTGATCGAGGCGGTCCGCGAGGGCGAGCGCCGCCTCTGCCCCGCCCTCTTGAGCGCCTTTCCCGGGCCGCTCGATTCGTTGCCCATGCCGGCCCGCCGCTACCTGCACGCCTTCCTGCACAAGCAGCTCTCCGGGTTTCGCCGGCTCGACTCTCTCGACGAGCCGCAGCGCGCCGCGGCCCACGCTCCGCTCTTCCGCACCGGGAGGGGACCGCGCTCGCTGGACCAGCTTGGAGCGGAGGTCGAGGCTTCGGGGAAGCTCTGGGACTTGGAGGCCGACCGCGCCCCCGAGCACCCCGAGTCGATGACCATCGTCCTGTGCGACCGGACGGTTCGCACGCTCCTCACGGAGCTGCTCGAGCTGCCCATCGAGGACGCCAGCCCAGAGTTGGAGCGCCACCGCCTTCGCGCCGTCTTCCGCAAGAAGCCCCGCCGCGAGGCGAGGCTCTCCGCCGACCTTTCGACGCGCATGCTCCTGTCGTGCCCGGGCCTGCGAGGCGAAGCGGCGTTCGATCCGACCCGCGGCCCGGAAGCGATCGTCGAGGTGCTGCTCGAGGGACGGCCCTTCGCCCAGCTCGAAGTTCCCAAGCACCTGCCGCTCGCGGCGGTGGCCGAGGTGGAGGGGTTGGATCCCGCCGAGGTGCGCCTCCCCGCGTCAGCGCAAGAGAAGATCAAGGCCGCCGTCGCTTCCGCGGAGCGCCGGCTCATCGAGCAGTCCCTCTCCAATCCGCAGGAAGCCTGCGCGCGGGAGTTGCTGTTCTTCGCCCTCGGGAGCCGTTTCGACGGCGCCTGCCCGGAGCTGGCCGGCCGGCTTTGCGGGGCGAAGCTCTTCCCGTGCACCGACGGCCAGCCCAGGTGTGCGCGGGAGCTGGACGCACTGGAGTCGGTGGGCTTCGTCACCGAGCCGATGTCCTTCGAGCCTCTGTCGAAGCAGCCGGTGGTGGTGGCGGCCGAGCCGGGCATCCGCGCCGGGCTGAGGCGGTGGAAACAAGCTGCCGACGTGACCGCCTCGATGAAGCGCGAGCTGGCCGTGAGGCGAGAGCGAGAGCAGTTGCCAAAGGCCGAGCGGATTCTCCTCTCCTCGAAGCCGGCGCACCGCCGGAGCTTCGCCCAGGACGGGGTGGAAGGAGAGGTGGGGCTCGAAATCCTCGGCGGAAGACTGGAGCTGTTCCACGAGCGGCGGCCTCTCTGCACCGTCTCGGAGCCGGCGCTGCCCAAGGTGCTGTCCGCCGCGGTCAGCTCGGAGCGGCTCCGGCCGCAGCTCGATCACGCAGGCGTGGTGCGCGACCGGGAGTACGAAAAGCTGGTCCACCTGGTGGTGGAGCAGGGCACGAAGCTACTGGCCGAGCTGGCCGAGCGGTGGGGCTCGCTGGGCCAGGGCGAGCAGGCGATGCTGGCGCCCAGCCTTTCGCTGGCGGTGGCGCGGCTGCTCCGAGAGAAACGGCTTCCCCCGAAGCTCGCCCCCCTGCCGCTCCTCGAGAGCACCGACGGGCGGAAGCTCAGCTTCAGGGAGGTGCTCGAGCAGCACAAGCGGCGCCGGCGCGTGCCGTTCTCCAAGATCAAGGGCTCGCTGCTCCGGAAGGGCCGCTGGGTGTGGCGGCCGCGCGCCGGCGAGGAGTCGCTCTTCGAGGGCACCAAGCTCGAGCTGTACGACGCCACCTCGGAGCTGGAGCACGCCGCGAAGGTGCGCAGCCGGCCCCGCTTCGAGGTGGAGCTCCCGGCGGCCAGCCGGTGGCGCGAGCGGATTGCCGACCGGGGCATGGAAGGCGAAGTGGCGCTGGTCCCCGGGCAAACCGCGAAAGGGAAGCTGGTCTTGTGGCTGGTGCACCAGAGGGCCCTCCTCGAGCAGGTGGAGTTGGAGCATCCAGTGGGAGGACTCGCTCGGGTCAACTGCGACGCCCTCTCGCCCAATGCCTCCTGGACCAAGGCCGTCAGGAACGCCACCTACAGGAAGGTGCGGGAGGCGGTGGAGGCCGCGCTCGAGAAGGCATTGCTCCGGCTGCTGAACGAAGGCCGGGACGATCCCGACTGGCGCGGATGCGCCGAGGCGGCGGCGAAGTGGAAGATGGGCCAGCACGGCCCCTTGGCCGAGCGGCTGGCGTCCCTCCCGCTCTTTTGGGACTTGGCGGGTTCGGAGGTCACCTTGGGAAAGGTGCTGGCGGAGCACTCCGCGCGGCGCAGCGTGGCCATCGCGGAAGTGGAGCTCCGGCCGCCCGCATCGTCGGCGCTGGTGCTGGCCGACCGGAAGGGGACTCGCGCCTTTTTGGAGTCGCTGAAGCTCACGGTGGAGGACGTCTCCGACGACATTCGCCGCGCCGAGGAAGTCGAGGCCTCGCGGCAGGCACGAAAGCTCGAGCGGCTGGCCTACCCTGGCGACGCGCTGGTTCGGCTGTCCGTGGAGGCGGGCGGCTTCCGAGGGGAGCTGGCCTTGCCCCGCGATCCAGATGCGGAGGCCAAGGTGGTGCTCTCCCGCTCCGGAGTGGCGGTGGACCGCCTGGAATTGGGCGAAGGGCTCGGGGTCGCAGGCGTGCTCGACCATCCCGAGCTTCCGGTGGACGAGGAGTGGCGGGAGGCCACGCTGACTCCGGAGCTTCGAGCCGCCGCGCTGATGGAGCTGGACCGGCTCCTCACCGCCTTGGCCCGGTCCGCCGCGGGGATGAACGCAGGCGGGCGTCTGCTGGCCGCGCGCTACGCGCTCCGGGCGATCGCCACGGCCGGAGTGCGAGCGCCCGCCCATCTCGATCGGCTGGGCGGGCCGCTCCTCGAGCTCGCCGGAGCGCAGCTCTTCCGCACCACTGACGGGCGCTGGGTGGACCTCAAGGCGATCGCCGACCTGGCCCAAAGGCGAGGCAAGGTGCCGGTGCTCAAGGCCTCCTTCCTCGGCGGCCGAGTGGAAGGAGAGCTGGTGCTGGAGGCGGACGACCTCCGGGCGAAGTGGCTCTCCGAGCTGGAGGAGGTCTTGGGGGGAAGGCTGCTCCGCGTCACCGACATCGAGGAGTGGCGGCGGGAGCAGGCCGAGGAGGACCCCGAAGCAGGCTCGGCCCTTCACCACGGGCTTTTCCGGCTGCGGCGCGAGATGAAGCTCCTGCGCGCGGGAGCGCTGGGCCAAGTCTTGCCCGACGAGCTTGCCCAGCTTCGGCTCCACCGCGGCGGAGGGAAGCAACCGGTGCGTTACGACCGGGCGCGGCGACTGGCGCTCTTGGACCCGGAGCACCCGCAGATCGCCCGGGCGCTGGCGGAGGCCAAGGTGCGCCCCGACCGCATCTACGCTTTGCTCGCCGCCATCTACGGCGCGGTGAACCGGGAGCTGGACCGCATCACCGACGAGCACGAGGCCCAACTGGTCTCCGCGCTCGGAGGGCACCTGGCGGCGAACCCCGAGCTGTGCGCCGCCGACGCCCCCAGGCGAGCAAGTGGCTAGAGCTCCGTCAACCCTCACCCTGACGCTCCCGCCACCGCGAGAGGGATACGAGCTAAGGGTGTGCGGCCTCCTCGAGCGGCAGGGTGAAGAAGAACGTCGACCCTTCGCCGGGCTGGCTTTTCACGCCCACCTCGCCCCCGTGCGCCTGGACGATCATCCGGCAGATGTACAGGCCCAATCCGAGGCCCGGTTGCCGCCGGGTGGCCTCCGAGCTGACCCGGTAGAAGCGCTGGAACAGCAAGGGCTGCCGCTCCGGAGGAATGCCAAGTCCAAGGTCTGCCACCGAGACCCGCGCCACCCTGGGGTCCATCTCGAGCGTCACCCTTACCGCAGCGCTACTCGGCGTGTAGCGAAAGGCATTGTCGAGGTAGTTGGCGATCACCTGCTCGATGCGCGTCGCGTCGGCGAGCACCATGACTCTCCCGGCCGGCAGCGCCACCGAAAGCATGCGCTCGGGATCTCGCGAGCGGAAATCCTCCACCACTGACGCCACCAAATCGCTTAGCTCGAGGGGCCGCGGGTTCATCAGCATCCGGCCGCGCTCCAGACGCGAGACGTCGAGGAGGTCGCGCACCATCTCGTCCATGCGCCTCGCCTGTCGCTCGATCCGCGCCACCACCACCGGGCTGGCGCCTCTTCCCGCGGCGACCGCTGCCCTCAGGCTCTGGGCGTTCAGCAGCAGCGCGGTCAGCGGCGTCCTCAGCTCGTGGGAGGCGATGTCCAGGAACTCGTTCTTCGCCCGATCCGCGGCTTCGGCCCGGTCCTTGGCCTCGCGCAGCCGCTCCTCGGTATCCAGGAGCATCCGCCGCTGCTCCACCAAGTCCGCCTGGGCGCGCCTGCGCTCGGTGATGTCCACCACCACTCCCTCGAGGTGAGTCACCTCCCCCGCTGGGGATTTCCGCACGACCGTTCGGTCGTCCACCCACCTCACGTCCCTCGAGCGAGTGAGGAGCCGGTATTCCTGGGTGAACTCGAGGTCGCCTTCCCCAAGGTGGTGCTTCACCTCGCCAGCCACCCGCTGCAGGTCCTCGGGATGGACGAGATCCGCGTAGCGCAGCCGCCCGGAGTAGAAGTCGTCCGGCGTGTAGCCGAGCGAGGACACGTTGGGCGAGACGAACTCCACCGGCCAGCCGTCGGTGTTGCGCCAGAGGAAGACGATCGCCGGACTCCTGAGGAGGATGTCCTCCAGGTACCTTTCGGAGTGGAGTTGGTGCACGGCTAGACAATCAAGCTAGGGACGACGTCGACCCGCCGTGCGGGCGCGCCTCCCCGGCCGCCCGGTCGTCCGTCAGGTCGGCGACGAGTCGAGGCCGCGCCCTCCAGCAGCCGCAGTCGCCGACTAAACTGGATTCGGCGTCCGAATCGGACGAATCTCGGTCCCGATGGGCGAGCCCACCAAGAGCGAGGCGGCAGGCGCGGCGCCCAAGCTCGCGGAGGCCCAGCCGGCGCACCGGCCGGAGGTGGATACCGGGGAGTCGCCTAGCCCCGTCCCGAAGGTCGGCCTCAAGGCGCTCACCCTGGCGGCGCTGGGGGTGGTGTTCGGGGACATCGGTACCAGCCCGCTCTACGCCATCAAGGAGTGCTTCCACGGGCCGCACGCGGTGACCGGAGGGGCGACCCAAGCCAACGTGCTCGGCGTCCTCTCCTTGGTGCTGTGGTCGCTCACCGGGGTAATCGCCCTCAAGTACCTGGCCTTCATCATGCGGGCGGACAACAAGGGGGAAGGCGGCATCTTCGCGCTGTTGGCGCTCATCCCCTCGAAGGCGGATCGCCCGCTCAAGACCAAGGTCTTGGTGGTGACGGCGGCCCTGTTCGGGGCGTCGCTCCTCTACGGCGACGGCATCATCACTCCGGCCATCTCGGTGCTCTCCGCGGTGGAGGGGCTGGGCGTGGCCACCAAGGCGGCGGAGCAGCTGGTGGTGCCGCTCACCTGCGGCATCCTCTTCGGGCTCTTCTGGTTCCAGCGTCGCGGCACCCACGGGATCGGGAGGGTGTTCGGGCCGGTGATGGCGGTGTGGTTTGTGGCCATCGCCGTGCTGGGCCTGCGGTACGTGCTCCGGGCGCCCGAGGTGCTGGGCGCGGTGAACCCCTACTGGGCAGTGCGCTTCTTTCTCGAGCACCGGGTTCACGGGATGGTGGTGCTGGGCTCGGTGGTGCTGGTGATCACTGGAGGCGAGGCGCTCTACGCCGACATGGGGCACTTCGGGAAGGCTCCCATCCGGTTGGCCTGGTTCGGAGTGACCTTCCCCGCCCTCTTGCTCAACTACTTCGGCCAGGGGGCGATCCTGCTCGAGAACCCGGCGGCGGCGGCCAACCCGTTCTACGCGATGGTCCCCGGTGCGTTGCTCTACCCGATGGTGGCGCTGGCCACCGCCGCCACGGTGATCGCCTCGCAGGCGATGATCTCGGGGGCTTTCTCGATGACTCGGCAGGCGGTGCAGCTCGGCTATTTCCCGCGGGTGACCATCGTCCACACCTCGGCGGAGACCGAGGGGCAGATCTACATCCCCGAGGTGAACCAAGCGCTGATGGTGTCGTGCCTGCTCCTGGTCCTTGGCTTCAAGAGCTCGAGCGGGCTGGCGGCGGCCTATGGCATTGCGGTGACCGGGAACATGGCGATCACCTCGACCCTGTTCTTCTTCGTGGCCACCAGGGCCTGGGGCTGGCCTGTCTACAAGGCGCTGCCCTTGTGCCTGGCGTTCCTGGCGTTCGATTTGAGCTTCTTCGGGGCGAGCCTGCTCAAGTTCAAGGACGGGGGATGGTTCCCAGTGGCGGTGGCGGCCGGGGTGTACGTGCTGATGACCACCTGGAAGACCGGGCGCTCGGAGCTGGCCCGGCGCTTCGCCCAGAACACCATCCCCTTGGATGCGCTGCTCGAGGACGTCAACGCGATGAAGCCGCACCGGGTCCGGGGCACCGCCGTGTTCATGTCCTCCTCTCCGCAGGGCACTCCGCCTGTCTTGTTGCACCACCTCAAGCACAACCAGGTCCTGCACCAGCAAGTCGTGCTCCTGTCGGTGATGTCCGCCGACGTGCCTGCGGTGCCGCGGAAGGAACAGCTCACCGTCGAGCCCCTGGGGAACGGCTTCTTCCGGGTGGTGGCGCGGTTCGGTTTCATGCAGACGCCGAACGTGCCGGAGATTCTCCGCTCCTGTCGCAAACAGGGCCTGGTCGCCGAGGCGGGCACCACCAGCTACTACCTGGGAAAGGAAAGCCTGCTCACCGGAGGCAACTCCCGGATGATGAAGTGGCGGAAGAAGCTCTTCGCCTTCGTCTCCCGAAACGCCCGGCCGGCGACCGCCTACTTCGGCATCCCCCCAGGCCGGGTAGTGGAGATGGGCATGCAGGTGGACCTGTAGCAAGGGTCTCGCCAAGCGCCCGCAATCACGCGTCCGCCGCGGGGCAGGGAAGACTTGAAACCGCACCGCGTTTCATGTCACTTCCTGGGCCGGTACGACATTCCGCCGATGCGACCTCTGAGAGCACTCCAGGCTCCGCCCGAGCCGCTGCCCCAGCTCGGGGACATCTTCCAGCGGTACCGCCCCGCGGTGCAGCGGTTCTTGGGGGACCTCTTCCGCAGCTCCGCCGCGGCCGAGGAGGCCACCCAGGAGACCTTCGCGAGGGCGCACCAGGCGATCGGGCGGCTGCGCGACGGCGAGAAGGTGGCCGGCTGGCTATTCGGAATCGCCCGCCACGTCTACCTGGAGGCGAGGAGGGAGAAGCCGACCGAGGAGCTTCGCGAGGACGAGCCGGCATTGGAGGCGGTGCTTCCCACCCCCACGCCGGAGCGGCTGTTGTTGGACCGCGAGCTGGAGGACGCCCTGGAGCGGGCGCTCTCGGGTATCGCGCCGGAGCGGCGCTCGGCGCTGCTCTTGCGGATCGACCACGGGCTTGGCTACGAGGAGATCGCCGAGGTGATGGGCTGGAACCTGGCCAAGGTGAAGAACGAGATCCACCGGGCGCGGCTGCAGCTCAGGGTTGAGCTGGCGCAGCACGTGGGAGGCCACCGATGAGCCTCTGCCGATCGGAAGAGCTGGATCAGTTGCTCCGGGGCGAGCTTTCGGCCGCGCGCGCGGCGGAGCTTCACGCCCACCTCGAGAGGTGCGCCGCCTGCTCGCACGAGGTGGCCTGGCTCCGGCTGGAGGGTGAGCTGTTCGCCCGGAGGGCTTCCCGCTCGGCTCCGCTCGCCTCGAGTGCCGGGCCGCAGTTCCCGCTCAGCCCGAGCGAAGTCGAGGGCCGGCAGATTCCGCTCCATTTGGTACGGGGCGAGCGGTCCTTGCCGGTTGCTCGGCGGGACAGCCTGTCGGCTTCGCCCTCGATGCGCGAGCGAGCAGGGAGGGTTTCGCGCTGGCGTGCCGCGGCGGCTGCCCTCGCCGCTTGCGCGGTGCTGATGGCGGGGGGTCGATTCTGGTCGCCGGAGGGCGAGCCCGCTCGGGTCAGCTCGGTGCCGGTTAGCCGGGAGCGCGCACAAAGCGTTGACCTCATCGCTGCCCTGGAGCATCGCTACGGCGCTTGCCTGGTGGCCACGCCGGGGCCCTGGGGCTGCGGCCAGCTCGACAACTAGGAGCTGGCGCGCAGCATGATCCACAACGCGGTGATCAGGATCGGAGCCACACCCGCTCGCAGGCGGGAGCAGCGAACCGGTCCGTCACTGGATGGCGGCCGTCTTCAGCGTGAAGCTGGAGGCCCGGTAGCCGTGGACGCCGATCATCAACCTCCCGCTCGAGGCGGGGGTGAACTCCAGGCTCTCGTTCCCCGACGCGGTGTAGGCGCGCTTGAGGTAGGCGGCGGTGGTGGGGGCGGCGTCCATCTGTAGATAGAGGTCCACGTCGGCGGGCGCGGCGGTGGTGATGCGCAGCTTCAGCCCGGCCGGGACGACGAGGTCGTAGACCTTCATCTCGCCCTGGGCCACCTGCCCGCTCAGGTCGAGGTGGCGGATGCTCGGAGGTGGCTCCGGCGGCGGGGTGCTCCCGCTCGCCTCGCGATACTTGATGGTGAGCGCGAAGGTGCTGCTCGCGGCGTAGCCGTGCACCGCCACGAAGACGTTGCCAGGGCCGGCGAGCGCGCAGCTCTCCGCCGAGCCATCCTTGTAGGGACGGCAGTCGTAGGCGGCCACGGTCGGGGTAGCGCCCTTCTTGACGTAGAGGTCGGCATCGCCGGTGCCGGTCATCTCAGCGGTGAGGGTGCTCCCGGCAGCCACGTTGAACGGGCCGAAGACCTTGAATTCGTCCCTCGCGACGGAGCCCGACTGCTGCACCGTCTTCTCGCCGCCGCCGCCTCCGGGCTCGGTCACCGACTCGTCGACGAGCGACTTCACGTTGGCATAGCTGATCGCCCCGCCGGCCACCGTCTGCCCGGATGGACCCAAAGGCAGCCAGACGAAGTCCGGGTGGTCCTTCTTGCTCGCGCCCACCCACTCGCCGCCGATGATCTTCCCCTGCCCGTCCAGCTCGAGGACGTACTCGTAGCGGTCGGAGCGGGTGAAGCTGTCGATCCTCGACGAGAGGTTTCCGTCCTCCGAGGCCCCTGCCTCGGTGATGTACTTCACCTCCAGGCGGACGAAGACGAAGGAAGCGGCGGCGGGGTTGAAGACGTAGGAGGTCGGCTCCTGGCCTCCCACGGTGATGTTGAGGTTGAAGTTCGAGCTGTCGGCGTAGCCCTTCACCGAGACGAACACCGCGGTGGACCCGGAAGGAGCGGTCAGCTCGCAAGTCTCCGCCGAGCCCGCGTCGTAGGGGCGGCAGTCCCAGGCCGAGTCGGTCGGCTGCGCGCCGAACTTGACGTACAGGTCCGCATCCGCCGAGCCGGTCATCGACACCTTCACCTTCTGGCCCGCGGTCATGGGGAAAGACCCCTGGTGGGCCCAGGCGTCCTTCGCCACGGTGCCGCTCTTGGTGGTGGTGGTCCCGCCCACCGAAGTCGCGCCGATGAGCTGGTTGGCCTCGGCCATGGTGACCGGCCGCTTCTCCACGATGCGGTAGCCGCGCAACGGCTGGTTCCACACCTGGTAGTCGAAGGTCCGGTCCTCGACGAAGGACTGGCGCATCCGGCCCAAGTAGTTGGCGAGCAAGAGGTGGTAGGTGCCGGGGTTGGTGTCGCGGCACTCGGCGCTGGAGCTGTCGGGGCGCCCGTAGTTGTCGAAGTTGATTTCCCCGCTGCCGTCGTTCTTGTTGCAGCGCAGGGAGACGAACTTGGTGCGGGTGCCGTTGTGCACCAGCGAGGCGAGCGCCTTGAGGTCCTGCACCTTGAAGGTGAGGCCGTTGCGGGTGACCGCTCGCTTGGGCTCGGGAAGGAGGATGGAGGCCGGCGCCCAGGCATGGCAGATGCCCCACCAGGTGGCGATGCAACGGCCCTTCTGCGCTCCCCGCCGCTTGGCGCAGACTTCTCCCAGGTCCGCCTTGCACTCGCTCGACTCGGCGCACTCCTTGCCCGAGCTGGAGTCGATGCCGTGGTGCTTGGAAACCAAGTCCTCCACATTGGTGCCGCCGAAGGCCTTCTGGTATTTGAGCGCCGGCGAGTCGGAGGCCTCTCCGTCCCAGCGGTGGTTGATGTTGTCCTCGTAGGTGGGCCAGTAATTGCCCGCCCAGGGGATGTTCGCCGCCTGGCCCTGCTCCGGCAGCGCGGCGAAGCTGAGCTCGAGCGCGGAGGAGAACAGCGAGGGGTTGTCTGCACTCGACCAGGCCTCCTCCTGCTTCTCCTGGCCCTGCTCATCCCACTTGGTCGAAACCACCAACTGCCCCTCTCCGCAACCCCAAAGCCCGACCAGCGTCGCCGTCAAGAAAACGCGCTTCATTGCTCCCGCCCCTTTATGAATGTTTCTTTATGTAGGACAAAGTGCGCAAATGGATACCACCATCCCACCATGTGGGACAAGAGCCTTCTGGTGATCTCTTCCCCAGCATCATCTAAGCAGCCGCAATTCATGAAGATTGAAGTTCCGAGGTGTCTTGTGATGTGTGACACCCGAGCCTGGTGAAGTGAGCAGCGGGCGGGTAGGTTGCCGGCATGAGCGACGCGCATCCGGCAGGCCGAGGCCTCTACTGCAACCGCACCCTCAACCTCCGCGCCATCCGGGCGATCGGCTACGACATGGACTACACCCTGGTCCACTACCGGGTGGAGGCCTGGGAGCGCCACGCCTACGAGCACCTCCGCGAGCGCTTCGCCGCCCAAGGCTGGCCGGTAGACAAGCTCGAGTTCGACCCCGCGATGGTGATCCGCGGCCTGGTGGTGGACACCGAGCGTGGCAACCTGGTCAAGGCCAACCGCTTCGGCTTCGTGAAGAAGGCGGTCCACGGCACCCGGCCGCTGGAGTACGAGGCCCAGCGCGCGACCTACGCCCGCACCATCGTCGACCTCGCCGAACCCCGCTGGTCCTTCCTCAACACGCTCTTCTCGCTCTCAGAGGGCTGCTTCTATGCGCAGTTGGTGGATCTCCTCGATGAGCGTGCGCTCCCGGTGGTGATGGGCTACGCGGACCTCTACCGAAGGGTCCGGGAAACCTTGGACGCCGCCCACCTCGAGGGCCGGCTCAAGTCGGAGATCGTCGCCGCGCCGGAGCACTTCGTCCTCTCCGAGCCGGAGACCGCGCTGGCCCTGCTCGACCAGAAACACTCCGGCAAGCGGCTGATGCTCATCACCAACTCGGAGTGGACCTACACCTGCGCGATGATGGCGCACGCTTTCGACCCGCACCTGTCGCACGGGATGACCTGGCGCGAGCTGTTCGACGTGGTCATCGTGGGGGCGCGCAAGCCCGAATTTTTCACCAGCCACAGCCCCTTCTTCGAGGTGGCCACCGAGGACGGCCTGCTCAGGCCGACCGCCGGGCTCCGCGAGGGGCGCGCCTACCTGGGAGGAAGCGCCCGCGAGCTGGAGCGGCACCTGGGGCTCTCCGGCGACGAGATTCTCTACGTCGGCGACCACATGTTCGGCGACGTCCACTTCACCAAGAGCGTCCTCCGCTGGCGGACCGCCCTCATCTTGCGCGAGCTGGAGCAGGAGCTGTCCGCCCTGGAGGAGTTCCGGAAGACCGAGGGGCGCCTCGCCGAGATGATGGACGAGAAGGAGCGCTTGGAGCGCGAGCAATGCCAGCTCCGGCTGATCCAGCAGAGGCGGCGGACCTCGTACGCGCCCGCGGGAGGGCCGCCCAACGAGGAGCTGCACGCGCGACTCTCGCAGGTCCGCGACCGGCTGGAGAGACTGGACTCGGAGATCGCCCCGCTCGCCAAGGCCGCCTCCGAGCTGGTCAACCCCCTCTGGGGGCTGCTCACCCGCGCCGGCAACGACAAAAGCCACCTGGCTCGCCAGGTGGAGCGCTACGCCGACGTCTACACCTCGCGGGTCTCCAACTTCCTCTTCGCCACTCCCTTTCTCTACCTCCGCGCCCGACGAGGCAGCCTGCCGCACGACCCGATGGTGCCCGGCGGCACCCCGCTGGTGCCCGCCACCGCCTGATGCTAGGCAGCGCCCCCATGCGAAGGCTGTGCGGGGGATTTTGGCTGCTCTGGGCGCTCGTGCTTCCGCGGGTGGCGGTGGCCCAGGCCGCGGAGCCGGCCACCGACTCGGGCGACACCGCCTGGATGCTCATCGCCTCCGCGCGGACGAGGAGCGCGAAGGCCTCGACGCCAACCAGCACGGGGAAGCCGGCTACAGTTGACGGGGCCACCCATCCCATCGCGCCCGCACGATGATTTCACCCTCCTTCCCAGACCTCTTCCGGATGCTTCGAGCCCGAGCGGGCGACGAGCGGACCGCTTTCACCTTCCTCGAAGACGGCGAGGAGGTCCGGTCGACGGTCACCTTCGCGGAGCTCGACCGCCGCGCCCGCGCCGTGGCCGCGACGCTTCGAGCGAAGGCCGACCTCGGCGAGCGCGCCATCCTGCTCTACCCCCAGGGCCTCGAGTACATCCACGCCTTCTTCGGGTGCGCCTATGCGGGAGTCACCGCCGTCCCCGCCTACCCCCCGATTCCCTCGCGGCTCGCGCGGACCTTGCCCAGGCTGCAGGCGATCGCCGCCGATGCAGGGGCGAGGTTCGTGCTGACCCTCTCTTCCATCGTGGAGCTGGCGCACGGCCTCTTCGAGCTGGCCCCGGAGCTCAAGGCCCTGGAGTGGCTCGCCACTGACGCCCTGGAGCCCGGCGCGGAGCACCGCTTTCGGGAGCCGCAGCTCCCCGCGGAGGCGCTGGCGTTCCTCCAGTACACCTCCGGCTCCACCGGACACCCCAAGGGCGTGATGATCAGCCATGGCTCGGTGATGGCCAACCTTGAGCAGATTCGCCGCAGCTTCGGGCAAGTCGCCGGGGCCAGCGAGGTGTCCTGGCTGCCCTTCTACCACGACATGGGGCTGGTCCAGGGGATCCTCCTCAACGTCTACCTGGGCGGGCACGGCACCCTTTTGTCCCCCCTGCACTTCCTGCAGCGGCCATTTCGGTGGCTCAAGGCCATCTCCGAGATGCCGCCGCCGGTGTTCTCCGGCGCCCCCAACTTCGCCTTCGAGTTGTGCGCCCGCAAGGTCTCCGAGGAGGAGCTGGGCCGGGTGGAGCTTTCTGGGTGGAAGCCGGCCTACTGCGGCGCCGAGCCGATCCAGGCGGAGGTGTTCGAACGCTTCGTCGATCGCTTCGCCCTCCGCGGCTTCCGCGCCGAAGCGCTCTACCCCTGCTACGGACTCGCGGAGGTGACGTTGTGCTGCTCGGGCGGGGGGACCGCTCCCACCCCGCGGGTCCTCGGCCTCTCCGCCCTGGAGTTGGAGCACAGCCGCGTGGCCGAGGCGAACGCTGGCGAGCGCGCGCGGCGGGTGGTTGGGCTGGGCCGGCCGGTGGACGGGCTCTCCGTGCGCATCGTGCACCCGGACACCCATGCCGGGTGCCGCGAGGAGGACATCGGCGAGGTGTGGCTCCAGGGGCCGAACCTCGCCTCGGGCTACTGGAACAAGCCCGGCGAGACTTCGGCGGCATTCGGCGCCCGTCTGGCATCGGGCGAAGGGCCCTTCCTGCGCACCGGCGACCTGGGCTTCATCGCCCACCGCGAGCTGTTCATCACCGGGCGGATCAAGGACCTGCTCATCGTTCGCGGCCTCAAGCACTACCCCCAGGACATCGAGCGGCTGGCCGAGAAGTCGCACCCCTCGCTCAGGCCGGGGTGCTCCGCGGCGTTCGGCGTGGGCGAAGGGGCGGAGCAGCGCCTGGTGCTGGTGGCGGAGCTGGAGAAGGGCCAGCGGCCGAGCCCGGGCGAAGTAGAGGCGGCCGCGAAGCGCGCGGTGGCCGAGAGCCACGACATCGAGCTTCACGAGGTGGTGCTGCTCAAGCCATCGAGCATTCCCAAGACCTCCAGCGGGAAGATCCAGCGGTCGGCTTGTCGCCGGGACTACCTCGATGGCACGCTGGAGCGCTGGGTGGGCTGATGGCGCGCTCTGCCGCGGAAATCGAGGGGTGGCTGATCCAGCGGATCAGCACGATGGTTCGGCTGCCCGAGGCCAGCTTGGACAGGAACGCGAACTTCGACACCTACGCCCTCGACTCGGCGAAGGCCATGGAGATGGTGGGAGACCTCGAGCAGTGGCTGGGGACCCGCATCGACCCGGTGGCGGCCTGGGAGCACCCCTCCGTCGCCGCGCTCGCCGCCCACCTGGCGAAACCCGAAGAGCTCTGACCGCGCCGACCGGCCGCATCGGTGCCCCGCTCGCCCCGCGCCGGCCTGTCGCCTCGCCAGTCCGCCTGCACGTATAGTCGCCGCCGGACGGGAGGCAAAAATGCCCCGAATCAGCGGCATCACCCAGCAAAAGGCCCGCGAGCTGGCTCAGTACATCGGCACCAAGTACGGAAACGGGAACGACATCCTCTCCCGCGCGGAGACCAGCCGCGCCCTGGCCGCCGCCGCGAGAGATCCGGTGCTCGCCGCCAAGCTGCGCGACGTCTTCGGCTCCTCCGCGCCCCCCGGAGCCCAGGCGCTGCTCCGAGCCCTCTTCGAAAGAGCACCCTCGCCCCAGCCTGGAGCCGTCTCCGCCGGCACCCGCCCCGGAGGGCCCGGAGCCATCAGCCTGCAGGCCGACGGCACCTTCAGCCTTGGACAGACTCCCGCCGGCTCCGATCCGGTCCGCACCGCCGGAGTGCTCTACGAGGCGGCGCTCTTGGTCGCCCATGGCGTCAACCCCTACGAGAAGGCCAACCCCGCCCAGCGCCAGCGCGCCCTCGCCTATCTGGAAGAAGTCGCCCGCGCCGGGGCGCAGCGCGCCGAGCGCGAGATGACGCCCTCGGAGAGCACCATGGCGATGAAGAGCGGCTCGGCCACCGCGCTTTTGTCCCTCGCCGAGTCGGCCGGCTCCCCCGCCGAGGCCCAGGTGCGGCAGCGCGCCATCGACACCTATCTCTCCGTGGCGGAGAAGGAAATCCACCGCGGCCTCAAGGTGTCGATGAGCCTCAACCTCGACGCGCTCAAGGACAAGCTCCAGCTCTCCGGCGCGCAGAAGACGAGGCTGTCGGCGCTGGTCTCCGCCGCGCTGCCCACGAGGCCTCCCTACGAGGACTGGTTCAAGGGAGGCAACCAGACCGTCCGGATCAAGCAGTACGTCCACTCCGACTACTGGGACTTGCACTTCACCCCCTACCGGGAGCGCGGCTTCAAGATGACCGAGCTTCCCGGCGGCAAGCTGCTCTGGGAGAAGACGGTCAAGGACCCCACCGGGAGAAACCCCGACACCCACTTCCGCATCGAGGTGGCGAAGGTGGCGGACTACTCCACCGACCGGAAGATGCTCCAGGACATGAGCGACCCGGAGACCCACGTCCAGGTGTACACCGGGCACTCCAACCTCGGCGGCAACATCGCCGCGGCGCTCAAGGCCGCCCCGCAGACCGAGGTCGGCACCAAGCTCACCTTCCTCTGGATGTGCCGCGGGAAGCAGAACGTGGCCGACTTCAGCAACCGCTTCCCCAACTCGCACCTCATCACCACCCACGTCCCGCCCGACGGCTACAGCATGGTGCCGATGATGGGCGCGCTGGTGGACATGGTCTCCAAGCGCGGCGACTACGCCTCGATGGCTGCCCAGGGCGACCGGCCCGGGTACCACATGTTCCCCTACGACCGGCGGCTGTATGACCATCGCGACCTCGACCGCGACGGCAAGCTCGACGGCGGAGGAGTGGCGCACCCCGACCGGGTGTTCGACATCTACCCGCGGGCGCCACACGGAAAGAGAGTGGACTTCCAGCCGGGCGAGCCGGTGGACCCCGCGAAGCTGGACGGCGGGGCGGCGGTGAACGCGCTCGGGTTCGCTAACACCTTACTCACCTACCACGTGGAGCACGGCGACGGCCGCTCGCCCATCACCGCCGCCTACGGCGACCACTTCTTCTCCGAGGGCTTCTACAAGTCCGAGGGCAACGAGCTGCTCCGCATCACCCCCCAGGAGATCGGCGGGAAGACCTACTACTCGGTGGCGATTAACTCCCGCTACTCCGGCCAGAGCGAGGAGGCCCTGGGGATGGCCGCCCTCTACGAGCTGAATCGATTCGTCACCGATAGAGAGCGAGGCGGGCCGCTCACCCTGGACGACAAGATCCGCGGGCTGCTTCTCTCCGCCGAGTACCTGGCCTACATGGTCGGCGCCGGCGACTACGCCGATTCGCTGGTCTTAAACCTCGCTCGCGCCAACGGCTGGCCGAGCGCGGTCACCCTCCACGAGCTGCTCGCCGCCATCGAGAAGGACTCCCACGGCTACGTCTCGATGGACTCGATCAACGAGCTGAAGCGCCGCCTCGGTGCCCAGCTCGGAGATGGCTCCGGCATCCGATGACGCGGGCGTCGCCCTAGCGGCTCGGTGCCTTGACTTCTGATGTAGGAATATGGCACACATCCGCCCACTTCGCGGCCATTGCCGCGGGAGGTGCGTGATGCCAGGGAAGATCCTCTCAGTGCTGGTAGCCGGGCTTCTGGTCTCGGCGTGCGGAGTTGACTCCTCGGCCGAGGTGCAGGTGGGCGGGCTGGCGGCGGAGACGGAGCTTTCCGAGCAGGGCGCCGAGCTTCACAGCAACCGGGCGGACGTGTGGTTCCCGATGGAGGAGGGCAACCGCTGGGAGCTGGTCTCCTCGAGCGGCGCCAAGTGGACGGTGTCGGTGGATGCGTCCTACGGCGACGCACGGTGGGTGAGCGGGCTGTTCGACTCCGACGGCAACTGGCTGGGAGAGAGCGCCAACGCTCCCGCGAGCACGTACCTGTGGAACGCGGACGTGCGGCGCTGGGAGCCGGCGGTGCGCTTCGGGTACCGGTACACGCCCTGGCAGTTCGCCACCTCCTCGGGGCCTTGCGACTCCTTCGACGCCAAGCGCTCGGCGACGGACGTGTCGATAGCCACGCCCGCGGGGAGTTTCAGCGGCGTCCGGAAGGTGGCCTTCATGCAGAAGCCCTCGCCTACGGTGCTGTGCGCGCCGAACCGGGTGAAGGAGATCGCCTTCGCCTCCGGGGTGGGCCCGGTGGCCGTCGTCTCCGGGATGGGCGAGCTGTTTCTGCTCCAGTCGGCCAAGGTGGGCGGCCGCCAGTATCCCGCCTCGGGAGTCTCCGCCAGCCTCTCGAGCGACCGGACCGCCTACGTCAGCCAGCGGCAGACGGTGTACTGCATCACCGCGCCTTGTCCGCCGGTGGAGACTGCGGCGGTGGCCCGCTTCTCCTTCACGGTGGCGAACCACTCCGGGACCTCGCGGACCTTCCGCTTCACCTCCGGGCAGCAGTTCGAGATCGAGCTGCTGGACTCTTCGGGCAAGGTGGTGCGCGCCTGGAGCGACGGGCGGGCCTTCACCATGGCGCTGACCTCCTTGACGCTCGCGCCCGGCCAGCGGAAGTCGTTCACCGGCGAGGTGGAGCTGAAGGACCGCCAGGGGGCGCTGCTCAAGGGCACCTTCACTGCCCGCGCGCGGCTGACCGCATACGAGGGCGGCACCCCGACGGCGACCTCGATGCTCACCGTCTCCATCCAGGAGACGTGAGCGGAACGCGGAGCCGAGGCTGCCACCGCGCCCGGCTGGCCTCGCCGGTCCTTCACCAGCTGACGCGCTGAACGCCCTCCACCTCGTCGAAGTGCTCGTCCCTGCTCAGCACCGCGAGGCCGTGCTGCAGGGCGAGCGCGGCGATCCACGCATCGTTCGACGGTATCGGGCGCCCCCGCGAATGAAGCCGGTCGCGAATGGACGCATAGCGCGTGGCCGTGTCCCGGTCGATGTCGAGGACCCGCGAAACTCCCACCAGCCGCTCCAGCCACGCTCGATAGCGCGAGCGGTGCCGGGAGCGCGAAATCCCAAAGGCGAACTCGCCCAGAGTGATGACCGGAATGCTGAAGCGCTCTACTCCGCCCGCCACCGCCGCCAGCTCCTCGGAGCCGTCCGCGAGCGCCGATAGCGCGTTCGTGTCGAGGATCAATCCTCATCCTCGAGATCGATTCGTTCGAATTCCTCCTCGATCCGCTGACGCACCCGGGCGGTTTCCGTGCGCAAGGACCGCAGCCCACCGGAGAGCTGGCGCCAGGCAGGTCGGCCGGCCGGACGCCTGGCGTCACGGAGGCGCTGCTCGAGCGCTTCGGTGAACAACTTCGCAAGGGTGATTCCTCTCGCGGCGGCCTGGGCCTTGGCCCGCCGAAGCAACTCGTCTCGTACCTCGACCGTGGTCTTCACTCGGCACACGGTACCCATATTTATGGGCACGCTCAACCCCCGTCAGGCAGCTGGCGCTGCAGGACGGCCGGGCAGGCGGTGCCTGCCCGTTCGAGCTTCCTTGCTCCCAGCCGAAGAGGGTAAGGGTTGGGGCGCGACATGCGCCATCTGGTGCTGCTCTCCATCCTGGCGGGCCCCGCCGCCCTCGCCCAAGAGGGCTACGAGGACCGGCTGGTGCAGTGGGGCCTCTCGCTCCACAGTCGCGAGCTGGAGCCCGCTCCGGAAGGGAAGCGCATCGAGGAAGTCCTCCTCGCCATCGAGGACATCTTCGCCCCGAGCGATCCCTACCCACTCTGGTTCAACGCGGTCCACGCCCGCACCCGCGAGATGGTGATCCGCCGCGAGCTGCTCTTCCAGGAAGGCGCGCCCTACCGCGCTGAGCTCGCCGACGAAACCGAGAGGAACCTCCGCCGCCTCTTCATCCTCGCGGTGGCGCGGGTGGTGCCGGTGAAGGGCCGCGCAGACGGCGTCGCCGTCCTCGTGGTCACCAAGGACCGCTGGAGCCTCCGCCTCAACAGCGAATTCAACTACGTCGGCAACTTGCTCCAGTACCTCCGGCTGCAGCCCACCGAGCAGAACTTCCTCGGGCTCAACCAGCAAGTCTCCCTGGAGGCGGTGCTCCGGCTCGACACCCTCACCCTGGGCCAGCTCTTCCAGGACCGCCGCCTCTTCGGCCAGGAGCTGGCCTTCGGCGAGACCGCCTCACTCGTCTTCAACCGCGACACCCTCGAGCTGGAGGGAAGCCGGGGCCGCGCGGTCTTCGGCCGCCCCCTCTACTCCCTCGACTCCCACTGGGGCTTCTCCACCGAAGCGGATTGGCTGGTCTACCGCCGCCGGCGCTTTCGCGGGCCACAAATCTGGCCGCTGGAACATCCCGACGGCGGACGCGTGCCCTTCGAGTACGACGTGGGCGAGGTGAGCTGGGCGGCCCTCTACACTCGAAGGTGGGGCCGCACCTTCAAGCTGGACTTGAGCGGCGGGCTGGGTGGCCACTCCCGCCGCTACCAGGCGCCCGCCGACACCGGCCTCTCCGAGGCAGAGCGCGCCTTTCTGGAGGCGGGCTTCCTCCCCCGCTCCGAGGACGCCGCCTACCTCACCGTGCTCGCCTCCGCCTTCAGCGCCGACTACCGGGTGCTGCGCGACGTGGACACCTTCGCCCTCTCCGAGGACTACCGCATCGGCCCGGCGATCTTTCTTGAGGCCAGGTGGGCCGAGCCGGTCGGCTACGCCCGCTCCCGCTTCGCCGAGGTGGGGCTCACCGCGCGTCACCGGCTGCTCCTCTTAGACGGCATCGCCTCGCTCACCGTGGCCGGAGCCGCCCGCCATCAGCCCGAGCAGGGCGGCTGGGTGAACCGGCGCCTGGCGGCGGAGCTGGTCGCCGTCTCTCCTCCACTCGAGGGGGGGAGGGTGGTCCTCCGGGGGCTTTTGGACTTGCGCCGCTTCGACCTCGACCGGCACCTCACGCTCCTCGGCGGGGGAAACGGCCTTCGGGGCGCGGCCGCCGAGTCGCAGGCCGGGCCGAACCTGTTGCTCTTGAATCTGGAATACCGGACCCGCCCGGTGGAGGTCCGCACCCTCTTCCTGGGCTTCGTCCTCTTCTACGACATGGGCTCTGCCTTCGAGCGCTCGCCCGTGCTCACCCACACCATCGGTCTGGGCACGCGGCTGCTCATCCCCCAGTTCAACCAGGAGACGATTCGCGTGGACCTGGGACTGGTGATAGGTGGCGAGCCCGGCAAGGGAGACCTCCTCTCCGCCAGCTTCGGACAAGTGACCGACTACCGGCCCGATTTCCTCGACCGCCCTCTGGATTGAGCACAGTGCAGCGCCCGGCGCCCCCCATCACCCTGTTCAGCTTCCGGCGGACCTTCGCGCTTCTCTTGCTGTTGGTGGTCCTTCCCTCGGCGGCGCTCTCCGGCTTCGGAGTCCTGGCCATCATCAACGAGCGCGCGGCGGTGGAGAAGCGACTGGGCGCCGCCTGGTCCGGCCGGCTGCGAACCGTGGCCGCCAAGCTCGAGGAGCGGACGCGGGCGCTCCCGCTCGAGCCGGGGGAGGAGCCTCCCCTCGACACCCTGGAGCGGCTGCTGGCCGAGGCCTCCGACGGACAGGTTCCCGCCGACGAGCCAGCGCGCTTCGAGATCCGCCCGGTGCCGCGGAGCGCCGAGGAAGGCCTGGTGGGAAGGCTGGTCTCCGGGGTGGCGAACGTCCGCGACGCGGCGCTGGGACAGCCGCAGGAGCTGGCGAGCCTGCTCTTGGCGCCTCCGCTCCAGGACTATCGGCTGGTGGCGATGCCGCTCGGGGAGGATCCGGTGGCCCGGGCCTCTGCGCGCAACCGCACCGTGTACGGCATCCTGCTCGGCCTCTTCTACGCCACCCTGGCGGTGGGGGTGGTCTTCACCGCCAGGGCTCTCTACCGCGAGGCGAAGCTCTCGCGCCTCAAGACAGACTTCGTCTCCCTGGTTTCCCACGAGCTGCGCACGCCGCTCACCTCCATCCGGATGTTCATCGAGACCCTCGCCCTGGGGAGGGTCCGCGACGCCGCCCAAACCCAGGAAGTGCTCAAGCTCCTCTCCAAGGAGACCGAGCGGCTCTCGGAGATGATCGAGCGGGTGCTCGACTGGTCCCGCATCGAGAGCGGGCGCAAGGTCTACCGCCGCGAGGAATGCACGGTGGAGAAGCTGGTGGAGGCGGCGGTCGCCGCCTTCCGCGCCCAAAGGGTGGGCGCGAGCTTCGAGCTTTCCTGCCAGGTGCCGGGAGGGCTCCCGGAGCTGGAGGTGGATCGCGAGGCAATCGCCGGAGCGCTCCTCAACCTGTTGCAGAACGCCTACAAGTACGGCGGAGGCGAGAAACCCATCTCCGTGCGGGCGCGGTCGGAAGGGAAAGAGGTTGCGATCGAGGTTGAGGACCAGGGCGCCGGAATCGCTCCCCGCGAGCGTAAGAGAATCTTCGAGACCTTCTACCGGGTGGACAGCCTGCTCACCCGCAAGACCGAGGGCTCCGGCCTCGGACTGTCGATCGCCAAGCGAATCGTGGAGGCCCACGGAGGTAGCATCTCGGTGAAGAGCGAGCTGGGGAAAGGAAGCGTGTTCACCATTCACCTGCCGGTGCCCAGAGAGCGCCTGGCCGCGGAGGCTTGAGGGTGGCGCCGGTGCGAATCCTGGTGGTGGAGGATGACCTCTCCATCCTCACCGGGCTCTCGATGAACCTGGGCTACGAGGGCTATCAAGTGTTGCAGGCCCAGGACGGCCAGCAGGGCCTCGCCAAGGCCGTCGACGAGGCGCCCGACCTGGTGGTGCTGGACGTGATGTTGCCGGGGATGAACGGCTTCGAGCTGTTGAAGGAGCTGCGCCGGCGCGGCATCGAGGTGCCGGTGGTGATGGTCTCGGCCAAGGGGATGGAGGCGGACAAGATCACGGGCCTCACCCTGGGGGCGGACGACTACGTGGTGAAGCCCTTCGGGCTCCAGGAGCTATTGGCCCGGGTGAAGGCGGTGCTCCGCAGAGGCGCCCGCGGGCAGGTGGTGGCCTTCGGGGAGGTCTCGGTGGACCTCAGGGCGAAGACGGTGTCCCGCTCGGGCAAGCCGGTGGAGGTGACCGCGCAGGAGTTCCGGTTGCTCGCTCACTTTCTCTCCCACCCGGGCCGAGTCTTCACCCGCGAGGAGCTGCTCTCCGGCGCCTGGGGGTTCGACTACGAGGGCACTGGGCGGACGGTGGACAACTTCGTGAGCCAGCTAAGGCAGAAGCTCGAACCGGAGGCGGAACGCCCGCGGCACTTCCTCACCTCGCGGGGGCTGGGCTACCGCTTCGAGCCGGGCTGATCGGTGCCCTCTCCCATTCGGAGCCTCGGTGCCCGCGACACTCGGCCGGCCGCTGCTCGCTCCCTCGCGGCGAAACCGGGGTGCGCGCGGACGGAGAAGCGGCGATACCACTGCGCACGCGATCGGAGATACCTTGTCCAGCATGAGACCACCCGAAGCACGAGAAGAGCCGACTCCTGGGACGGCACTGACGATGGCTGAATGGGCTGAGCTGCCCGAAGACGTCTCGGGCGAGTGGGTGAGCGGGCGCCTGGAGGAGGAAGAAGTGGGCAACTTCCTGCACGACTGGTTGACCGTCTGGCTCAGCACGCAGATCTCGAACTGGATCACTCCGCGCGGGGGGCTGGTCGGCGGCTCCGAGGGCAAGTACGCAGTCCGTGAAGACCGGGGGCGAAAGCCGGACCTGGCAGTGTACTTTCCCGGCAGGCGGCCGCCATTCGAGGCCAGTCTCATCGACGTGCCACCGGACATCATGGCCGAGGTCGTCTCCGCGTCGCCGAGGGACCAGCGGCGCGACCGCGTCCACAAGGTCGATGAGTACGCTGCATTCGGCGTGAGGTACTACTGGATAGTCGACCCCCACCTGCGTTCGTTCGAGGTGCTCGATCTCGGCTCCGACCGGCGGTACGTGCGCGCGCTGGGCGCGACCCGGGGCGTGGTGGACCGGATTCCCGGCTGCGAGGGGTTTCGGATCGACCTTGACTGGCTGTGGAGCGAGATCGACCGCCTCTGCGCGACGCCCAGCTAGACGGCGGCTCGCACCACCCTCCGGGTGCTGGCACGGCGGCTCTTCTCTCGCGAGCAGCTCCTTCGGCGAGAGCTCCGAGCTGCCGGTGATGCACGAGGGGGACTTCTCACCGGGGCCGGGTGGTGTCGAGGACCAACGCCTGGGGCGGGAAACCCGTCTACGCGGGGGCGCTGGCCGCCGGCGCCGGGCCCAGCTCGGCGATCGCCCGGTCCAGCCTGGGCAGCACCTGCTCGCGGGTGTAGCGGATCAAGTGCTCCCCCTGGATGGCCAACCCCACCGCCCGGGCGAACACCGCCGGCCTCCTCAGCGCCCGGCCGAGGAGCTTCCAGAAGTGTCGCCGCCTCGCGCCGAACAGCCCGATGTGAACCGCCGCGCGCATCAGCGCCCCCAGCCCGCCCGGCCGCATCGGGACGCCCTTGGGCGGAGGCCCCAGCTCCTCCACCAGCTTCTCGCAGCGCCGGTAGTAGGCCTCCGGCTCGTACACCCGGGCCAAGAGCTCGCGGTAGCCGCGCAACAGCTCCCGCTCGTCCATCGCGGGGAGGAAGTTCGGCCGGTCGAACTGATCTCCGCTGGCGCGCCTGCGGAGCCGCCGCTCCCGCTCCAGCCGCCGCCAAAGCGCCGTCCCCGGCAAGGCCATGAGGATGCCGATCATCGCCAGCCCAATCGGCAGGGAGGCGATGAAGCTCCGCTGCTGCTCGAAGATGTCCGCGCCGTCCGAATCGAAGCCCACGATGAAGCCGGCGTACACCTCCAGCCCGGTGGCGGTCAGCTTCCGCACCGCCTCGGCCGGGTCCATCCGCAAGTTCTGAAGCTTGCCGGCCTCCCTGAGCGAGCGCGGCGAGGGCGTCTCCAGCCCGACGAAGACGGAGGAGAAGCCCGCCTGCACCATCGCCCTGGCCAATTCCGGGTGCGAGGCCAGGTCGATGCTGGCCTCGGTGTACAGCTCGAAGGGCCGGCCGTGCCGCTTCTGCCAGTCGGCCACGACGGGCAAGAGCTTGGCCACCTCTTTGCGGTTGCCGATGAAGTTGTCGTCCACGAAGAAGACCGAGCCGCGGTACCCCAGCTCGTGGATGGCCTCCAGTTCGGCGAGCACCTGCTCGGGCGACTTGACCCTTGGCGAGCGGCCGAACACCTCGATGATGTCGCAGAACTCGCAGCGGAAGGGGCAACCGCGGGAGTACTGGATGCTCATCGAGGCGTAGCGCCTCACCGGCAGCAAGTCGTATCGGGGAATGGGCGACTCGGACATCTCCGGCCGGCGCTCGTTGGGCGGAGACAAAAGGCGCGGCGCGGGGCCCGGTTGTTCGAGCGCGCGGATCATCCCCTCCAGCCGCCCCTCCGCCTCTCCGCGGAAGACGTGGTCGGCGTCCGGAAACGCCTCCGGGTTGGTGTTGACCGCCGGCCCGCCCACAACCGTCCGCTTGTCCAGCTTCCGCGCCCGGGCGAGCACCTCGTGCATCGACTCCTCGTGCACCAGCATCCCCGTCACCAGCACCGCGTCCGCCCAGAGGAGTTCCTCATCCGAGAGCGGCCCCAGGTTCAGGTCCGCCACCCGGATCTCCCAGCTCTTCGGGAGCAGAGCCGCCAGGGTGACGGCGCCCAAGGGAGGCAGGGTCGCCCCCCGGGCGATGAGCGGCAAGCTGTGCTGGAAACCCCAGTAGGTGAGCGGAGCCCGCGGTTGCACCAACAGCGCCCTCATCCGGTCGTCTCCCATCGGGCCACGGAGGAGCCGCGGCCCAAGGAGACATTGCCCCCCGAACGTCAGCGGACCGTCACGGCGGAGAAAACGGTCGGCTCATGCTGACCAGCGGACAGAGAGTAGCCTGCCCGACCCCGGAGCGCGGGCAGGCGTGCAAGGGTGCTGTTCGCGCGCCGGGCGCTACTTCGTCTCGGCTGCCATCGGGTTCTTTCCGACCCGGACGTCGTCGACGAAGTTCTTCACCTGCTCGGGCTTGATCTTGTCTGGCGTGAGGCCCATGCCCATGTGCCACTTCATGTTGCACTCCGGGCACACGGTGTTGCCCGCGAGCAGGCGCTGTTTGCAGGGGCAGTCGCCGGACATGAGCGCGCAGCCGTAGCAGGCCGCCTCGGCCTTCACGCAGCACTTCTCCTTGTCGATCTTCATGAGCTGGTTGAACTTGGCCAAATCTGCCTTGGCCTTCGCCAACAGCTCCTCCGCCTTCTTCTTGTCCTTCGGGCTGATCGTCACCTTGGCCGCCTCGGCTGGCTTGGCCGGCTCGGCAGGCTTGGCGCCTCCCTGGGCGCTGGCCGCCATCCCCGCGGTGAGACTCATCATCCACAGCAACCGCAGCACTCTCTTCATTGCTCTTCTCCTGTGTTGGCCCCCACCTCATCGTGGGAGCGGGCAGCCGTCAGGTTCGGCATCGCCGAGCGAAGCCAAAAGACGTAGTCCACAAGGAGGTCGACCTCCTCCGGCGAGAGGTGCTGGCGGTACGCCGGCATCTTCCCCCGTTGCCGATCGAGGAACTGCTGGGCCAGAGGGTTCTGCGCCAGGCGCTGGACGACGCCCTCGCGGATCCACTCCCCCGCCTCGTTTCGGTCCTTCACCAACTCCTCGAAGTCATCGGTGAGGAAGCCGGGGATGTACCCCTTGAGTGAGCCGGGGTTGGGGACCCCGCCCATCCCCCGCTGACCGTGGCACCCGTTGCAGCCGGCGCTCTTGTAGAGCGCTTCGGCGCGGCGCAGCCGCTCCTCTTCCGCCGCGGGGGCGTCGTTGATCGCCTTGAGGAAGACCACCAGGTCCTCCACCTGCTCCGGTGAGAGGAAGTCGCCGTAGGCAGGCATCTGGATGGCCTGCTTGCGCAGGCGGGCGCGGTAGTCCTTGTCATCGCGGAGCCTGCGGGACATGCCTTCGCGGATGAACTCGCGGATATCCTCGTCGCCCTGGGTGAACATGGGGACCATCCCGCTGTCCAGCGACGGCACCTCGCCCCAGATGGCGCCCGGGTTCTTCACGCCGCCGCGCCCCCGGGGCCCGTGACAGCCGAAGCACCCCAGCGACTCGGCCAGCCGGCTGCCCTCGTCGAAGGCCGAGCGCCGCTCGGGTGCGATCTTCCACCGCCAGGCCGCGGAACCAGCCCCGGTGGCTGCGCCGACGGCGAGCAGGCACCAAAAGCCAATCTGGTAGAATCGCTGCAAGACCCTCTCACCCCTTACTCCGATCGGACCGAGCTGGCGTGACCCGGGCAGCCCGGAGGGTGGGCCGATTGGGCCACCTCGGCTCGCGTGGGCTCGGCCAGCGGGGCCCGGCAATGCATTGCGGTGTCGCTCCAGTCGATGGGAGCGCCGCGGTCGGCGAGGTCGACGGCCACCAGCGCGTCCAGCAACTGGGCCACTCCCTGGCGATCGAGTTTCCCCGCGTGCTGGAACTCCACCGTGCCGGAGGAGCCGAACACAAACGTGTGCGGGAGCGAGCTCACCCCGAACTTCGCGGCAATCTGCTCCTCGTGGTCAGCGACCACGGGGAGGCTCAGGCCCGCTTCCTTGACGAAGGCCTGGGCCTTGGCAGCGCTCTCCTCGTTCAGGACCAAGAGGAACCGAATACCACACGAAGCATAGGCGCGCGCCAACCGGTCCATCTGGGGAAGCTCTTCACGGCAGGCCGGACACCAGGAGGCGCCGAACGTGACGACCCACGCCGCTCCCTCTGCTCGGGTGTCGATCGCCTCGCCGGTCAGCGTCGTTCCGGAGATGTGGAGCGCTTCCTCCGTCGGTGCGCGGCTCGCCGGCCGGTGGGCTTCACACGCCCCCAAGGCAAACGAGAACACCGCCGCCAATAGCGTTCGCATTCCTTGTGTCATTAAGCCCCCACTAGGCCACACCCCTACAAGGGTACGACCTCGAGGTCAAGCGCCGACTTTCCCCCACGGGAAGCTCGCCGCTAGCTCACTACCCAGGTGTCGCCCGAGCCCAACAACTCGGCCAGCGAGCCCTGGCCCTTCGACTTGAGCACTGCCTGGCGCTGCGAGATTTCCAGCTCATGGTGCACCGGCCGGTCCACTGCGCGGAACACGCCGATCGGCATCGGGTGCGAGGGCGGCTGCATCTCCGCCAAGAGGACCGAGAGCGACGCCTCCGCGCGCTCGTCGTACACCAGGATGTCCTTCTCGCTCACCCCGTTCCCCAGCGTCACCGCCTGGGCCCTGAAGCCGTTCAGCCGGATGCCCTTCTTGCCCTTGGCGAAGAGCAGCGGCTTTCCGTGCTCCAGGCGAAGCTGCATCTCGTCCTTCACCGGCTTCTCGGTGATGGAGAGGTAGGCGCCGTCGTTGAAGACGTTGCAGTTCTGGAACACCTCCACGAAGGCGCTCCCCTTGTGCACCGCCGCGCGCTGGATGACCTGCTGCATGTGCAAAGGCTCCACGTCGATGGTCCGGGCCACGAAGGTGGCCCCCGCCCCCAAGGCCAACAGCAGCGGATTGAACGGCGCGTCGATCGAGCCGTAGGGCGTCGACTTCGCCTTCTTCCCCAGCTCCGAGGTCGGCGAGTACTGGCCCTTGGTGAGCCCGTAGATGCGGTTGTTGAACATCAACACCTTCACGTCCACGTTCTTACGCAGCGTGTGGATGATGTGGTTGCCGCCGATCGACAGCGCGTCGCCGTCGCCCGTCACCACCCACACGCTCAGCTCCGGCCGGGTCATCTTGAGCCCGGTGGCGATGGCCGGCGCCCTCCCGTGGATGCCGTGGAACCCGTAGGTGCTCAGGTAATAGGGGAACCGGCTCGAGCAGCCGATCCCCGAGACGAACACGAACTTCTCCTTGGGGATGCCCAGCTCCGGCAGCACCTTCTGCACCTGCGCGAGGATGGAGTAGTCCCCGCACCCCGGGCACCAGCGCGGATCCACCTCCGACTGGAAATCCTTGCGCGAGAGCTTCTGCACGGGCGGCGCGCTCACTCCGTTCCCGCCCTTGGCCTCTTTGCGATCGTTGTCGGACATCAGAAGCACTCCTCGAAGCGAGCGGTCAGCTCGGCCACCTTGAACGGCTTCCCCTGCACCTTGTGGATGCCCTTCGCGTCGACCAGGGTGGCCTCGCGGATCACCTTGAGCAATTGCCCCAGGTTCATCTCCGGCACCACCACCCGCTTGAAGCGCTTGATGATCGCCCCCAGGTCTCCGGGCAGCGGGTGGATGTAGCGCAGGTGCACGTGGGAGATGCTCCTGCCCTTGGCCCGCACGTTCTCCGCCGCCTGGTAGACCGCGCCGTAGGTCGAGCCCCAGGCGATCACCAGGAGGTCGCCCGACGAATCCCCGTGCACCTCGGTCGGCTGGTAGCTCTGGGCGACGCGGGCCACCTTCTCCGCGCGCACGCGAACCATCTTCTCGTGGTTGTGCGGGTCGTACGACACCATGCCGCTGAGGAAGTCCTTCTCCAGCCCGCCCACCCGGTGCTCCAGCCCTGGCGTCCCCGGGCGCACCCAGTCCCGCGCCAGGCTCGAGGGGTCCCGCTGGTACACCTGGTACCCCTTCGGCTCGGTGCGGAACTTCACCGGGAAGGGCTCGAGCTTGCTCACGTCGGGGATGAGCCACGGCTCCTGCCCGTTGGCGATGTAGCCGTCGGTGAGCACGATCACCGGAGTCATGTAGCGGATCGCGAGCCTGGAGGCCTCGAGGATGACCTCGAAGCAGTCGCTCGGGGAGTTGGGGGCGAGCACCGGGACTGGGCACTCCCCGTTCCGCCCGTACACCGCCTGGAGCAAGTCCGCCTGCTCGGTCTTGGTGGGCAGGCCGGTGGAGGGTCCACCCCGCTGCACGTTGACGATCACCACCGGCAGCTCGGTCATCACCGCCAGGCCGATGGCCTCTTGCTTGAGCGCCATTCCCGGGCCGGAGGTGGTGGTGAAGGAGAGGCTCCCTCCGAACGCGGCCCCGATGGCGGCACACATCGCGGCGATCTCGTCCTCGGCCTGGAAGGTGCTGAAGTCGAAGTTCTTGTGCCTGGACAGCTCGTGGAGAATCTCCGAGGCCGGGGTGATGGGGTAGCTGCCCAAGAAGCCCTGCAGCCCGGAGAGCTTGGTGGCGGCGATGATCCCCAGCGCCACCGACTCGTTGCCGCTCACGTTCCGGTACCGCCCCGGAGCGATCGCCGCCTTCCGCACCCGGTAGGTGGCGGCGAACATCTCCGCCGTCTCGGCGAAGTGGAAGCCCGCCATCAGCGCCTTCTCGTTGCCGGAGAGGATCTCCGGCTTGTGGCCGAACTTCTCCCGGAGGTAGCGCTGGGTCGGCTCGGTCGGGCGCCCGTACATGAACAGCATCAGCCCGAGGGCGAACATGTTCTTCGCCCTTCCCACCTCTTTCGAAGAGAGCCCGCTGTCCTTGAGCGCCAGCTCGGTGAGCTGGGTGATGTCGATGAGGTGAGTCCGGTACTTCGAGAGCGAGTCGTCGGTGAGCGGGTTCGAGGGGTACCCGGCCTTGCCGAGGTTGATCTCGTTGAAGGCGCCGGTGTTGATGATCAGCAGGCCGCCCGGGACCAGGTCGGGGAGGTTCGACTTGAGCGCCGCCGGGTTCATCGCCACCAGCACGTCCGGCTGATCTCCCGAGGTGTAGACCGGCTGGCTGGAGAACTGCAGTTGGAACCCGGAGACCCCGGGGACGGTGCCGGCGGGCGCGCGGATCTCCGCCGGGTAGTCCGGGAAGGTCTGCAGGTCGTTCCCGGCCACCGCGGAGGCGCGGGTGAACTCGCTTCCGGTGAGCTGCATGCCGTCTCCCGAGTCGCCGGCGAAGCGGATGGTGACCGTGGAGACTTCTTCGATCTTCTTCGGCCGCGACTGACTGCCCTCGGCCGGCCTTTGGGTCTGCATGTTCTCTCGCGCTCCTTCCGGGCCCGGTGCAATGCCGAACAACTCGCGCTTCACTACCCGCCCTTTGCGGACGGGCACCTTGCTCGCAGTCAACCGCGGTTGGCCTCCCGCCCGTCCAGCTCTGGCGGGGAAAAAGCGCAAGTTTGACGGGGCTTTTACCCGCTCATCGGGGCGGCCACAAGGGGCCAGCACCTGGCCAGCGCGAGGGGCCTGCGCTGGGCCGAGTCGATCGGTCGATCAACTCACCGACGCCAGGCGGCCCTCCGGCAGGGCGGCGAGCCCCAGCTCTCTGAACGTGGCGCCCGGAACCTCGAGGGGCCGGCCGGAGGAATCGATCGGAAGCTCGTCCACCGAGAGGAGCAGGAGCAGTTCGAGGCCTTGCGCGGCGGAGACCTCGACGAGCTTCACGGCGCGCTGCCGGCCCTCTCCGCGGGTGTGGAGCGCGCAGGCGCACTCTCCCCAGGCGACTTCCACCAGCCGCTCGGGGTCCCGGCGGGCGACCCTGACGCTCAGCCCGAGAGGGTAGGCGAGGTCCTCCAGGGCCTCTACTTGCTCGCGCGGCGCGATGGCGGGCTCGCCCTTTCGTCGCGCCATCGCCAGAAGGCGGAAGCACACGGGGAAAGAGGGTAGATCAGACGTAGGTGCTGCGCATCGCGGCGGGTGGGCCGAGGTTGGGCTAGATTCCGGTGCATGGGCACGCTGGGCACGACGTGAGCCGAGTGAGCGCCGGTTCACCAGTCGTCACCCCCTGGGCCGCCGTAGGCGCCGATGTCGCTCCGGCCTCCGTCCGGATTGAGCAGCGTGGGAGCGCCAGCTCCCCGCAGCGCCGAGCCGCTCTGGAGACGGAGGTTCCACTGCGACGGATCCGAGCCGGACTGGCTGAGGAACCCCGGTGCGGCCGAGATGTTTCCGTTCACCCCGACCGGTGAGGGAGCGCCGGCCACCTGGTTCGGCGAGTTGCCAAAGTAGTTCGAGTAGTCGCTCACCAGCTGGCCCGACTCGACGAAGACCGCGCCCCCGTCGGAGGCGGAACCGCCGGAGAACGTGGTGTTGGCGAGATAGACCGCGGCTCGGACCAGGATGCCTCCGCCCTCACCGGTGGCGGTGTTGTCCACCAGGGTGGCGTTCTGCACCGAAGGCGAGGCGCTCAGGAAATATGCCGCGCCCCCTCTGGAGGCCGAATTCTTCACCGCCACCACGTTCTTCGCGTCGAGCCAGCAGGAGCTGGTCGCTATCCCGCCGCCGTAGACGGAGCGGTTGCGGTCGAGCACCACGTTTTGCAGCTTGAGCGCGCCGTAGCTCGCATAGAGCCCTCCTCCGGAATAAGCGGCCTGGTTGGAGCGGAAGACGGTCCTCCGCACGAGCGAATCGGAGCTCCAGAAGTACGCGCCTCCTCCGTACTCGTAGGCGACGCCGCCATCCGGCAACACCGAGGGAGGGGCGACGTTGTTCTCGATCACCAGCCGGTCCAGCGTGGGCGAGGCGCCGCGGACGTAGATTCCCGCTCCTATCACCGCGCGGCCGTTGCGGACCGTGAACCCGCTGAGGAGAGAGTCCTCGGTCTCTCCGCTGGCGAAGGTCACCACCGGGCCCGCATCCGCTCCGTCGAGCACGGTGACCGCAGGTCCGTCGCGACCGACCACCGCAATCCGGGCCCCGCGGAAATCGATGGGGCCATACACGCCCGGCAACACGGTGATCCGGCCCGCGTCCCCGGTCAGTCCGGCGTCCGCCGCCGCGTCGAGCGCCTGCTGGATGGAAGCGCAGTGCTGCGGCACCACCACCTCCCAGCTTCCGTTGCAGTCGTGATCCCTGCCGTCGCACCACTCGCCCGCGTCCGGGTGGGAGAGCGGATCCGCGTCGTTGCAGTCCGACGCGTTGTCGACTCTCCCCGCCGGCTTCACGCAGGCTCGCACCGGGTTTCCGGGAAAGCCATACCCGTCTCCGTCCTGATCCTGGTACCAGTAGGGGGCGACGTTCTCGAGCCCCTCGTCGATGGCGCCGTCGCAGTCGTTGTCCTTTCCGTCGCACGCCTCGGAGTTGCCTTCATAGATGGCCGGGTCGGCGGGCCGGCAGTCGCAAGCATCTCCGCGGGGGTCTCCGTCGGCGTTCTGCTGCGCCGGGTCGAAGGCGCTGGGGCAGACGTCCGAGGAGTCGGCCACTCCGTCCCCATCGGAGTCTCCCGGACCGGTGCAGATGCCGGTGTCATCGGCGCACGCCCAGCCGGAGGCGCAGGGCACCCCGACGCACCGAGGGCCTACGCAGCGAGCCCGGTCGCACACCTTTTCCGCGGCACAGGGAGGGTTGCAGGGGCCCGCGTCCACGGGGGAAGCGGCGCATCCCCCGTCCTCCAAGCAGCGCTGTCCCCCTGGGCAACCGCAGGGGCCGGGCTCCGGGTAGTCGCTGGCGACGATCAGCGAGCAGGACGCGAGAAGAAGGCTGGCCGCCGCGGCCAGGTAGGGGAGGCGCGCGCTGCTCATGGCTAGAGTTCATGCCATCATGGCACGTACCGGTTCAAGGTGACCGGCGGCGCGCGTTCTTCGCCCGGGTTGAGCAGAGGCGGCGAATGGGCGATCGTCGGAGGAGTTTTCGGAAGCTCGAGGCTGGGGTCTCATTTGCGCTGCGCGTTTTTCGCTCCGATGCTCCTCGTCGCCGCGCAGGCAGCGGCGCAGCCCGAGCCGAAGATTCACCACGAGCCCCCGAAGTCCTGCGCCCTCGGCGAGCCGGTCGCCATCCGGGCGCGAATCACTTCTCCCGGGGGCCTGCAGATCTTCGAGCCCGCCGCCTACGTGCGCACCACCGGTGCCAGCCGTTTCGCCCGCTTCGCGCTTGTGGCCCGGCCGGGGTACCGGGACACCTTCATGGTGGAGATCGGCCCCTGCGCGAGCCCCCTCGAGTACTATCTCGAAGCCTTCGACGTGGAAGGCCACGGGCCAGCCCGGGCCGGCTCCCCCGAGGCGCCTTTCCGAGTTCAAGTCACCGGCGCCCCGAAGGAACCTCTCTCCCTGGAGCCCCCGCCCACGCATCCTCCGCTGCCCCCGACCGCCACGGTGGAGACGCCCTCCGCGGTGGCGGAGCCTGCCCCCGAGCTGAGCGCCCCCGCCGGCCAGAGGCGCCCAGTCGGCGGCTACCTCGCACTCGGCGGAGCGGGCCTGCTGCTCGGCGGTGGAGTGTGGATGGGGGTGAGAGCCCTCTCCGCGCACGGAAGGGAGAAGGTCGCTTCCGAGCAGGGAGACCTCGCGGGGTACCAGCGTGCGCGCGCGGAGGCGAAGACCTCTGCGCTGATTGCAGACCTTCTCTACGCGGGCGCCGCGGCCTCCGGCGCGGTTGGCCTTTACCTGGTGCTCGCCGGAGGCAAGCCGGAGGGCCTCGCGTTCTCGGTTTCGACGGAGGGCGTCGGGTTGCGAGTGAGCGGGGGCTTCTGACTCTCGCCGATCACGCCACGAATGGAACAGCAGGTCGGCCGCTATCGCCTCATCAAGCGTCTCGCCGCGGGCGGGATGGGCGAGGTGTTCCTGGCGGCGCACTCCGGCCCCGAGGGCTTCACCAAGGTGGTGGCGCTCAAGCGGATGCTGCCCACCGCGGCCTCGGAAAGGGAGCTGGTGCGGCTGTTCCTCGACGAGGCGCGGCTGGTCGCCAAGCTGGCCCACCGGAACATCGCGCAGATCTTCGACCTCGGGGAGGACGCCGACGGCTACTACGTGGCGCTGGAGTATGTCCCCGGCCCTTCCATCCGGTTGCTGATCGACCGGCTGGCGGAGATTGGCGAGCGGATCCCGCCTCCCCTGGCGGTGGAGGTGGCCGCCCAGGTCGCCGACGCCCTCGGGTACGCCTATACCGCCCCCAGCGTGGATGGCACGCCCTTGCACATCGTCCACCGCGACGTCACTCCCCAGAACGTGCTCGTCTCCGTCTCGGGAGACGTGAAGCTCATCGACTTCGGGGTGGCGAAGAGCAAGGAGCAGCAGCACGCCACCCAGGGCGGGACCATCAAGGGCAAGCTCGCGTACATGTCGCCCGAGCAGAGCCGGGGTCACCCGGTGGACGGCCGGAGCGATCTCTTCTCCTTGGGCATCGTGCTGTACGAGATGCTCACCGGCACCAATCCCTTCTGGCGGGGCGATCTGGTCCAGATGGTGCTTGCCATCCAGAACGACGCGCCGCCGCCGCTCTCCCAGGGCAACCCACAGCTCGCGCCGCTGGATCCGATCGCCGCGCGGCTCTTGGCGAAGCGGCCCGAGGAGCGCTTCGGCGACGGCAACGAGCTGTACGAGGAGCTGACCTCGGTGCGCTCGCAGCTCGGCCGTCCCGCCAAGCGGCTGGGCCCGTTCGTGGCCGACCTCTTCGGGCAGAAGTTCTCGGAGGTGGGCGAGTGGCTCCGCCGCGGCGCCGAGGGCCAGTCGACGCCTCGCCCAGAGGAAGCTTCCGGGCCGAGCCGGGCCCTGGCTACCGGCGCCCCCGTATCTCCGGTGGTTCCGCCGGTGGACCCTGCCGCGAAGACCGACCCGCTGGCCAGCTCTGATCCGGAACTGCTCGCGGACACCTTCGTCCGGCCACGGCCGAAGGACGAGCCTCGGGCCGTCGGGCCGCAGCTCGCCACCGACGTCCGGTCGGGCCGCGACGGGGCGGCTGAACAGCAAGGGACGGAGCCCGATGGGTCCAGTCCCTCCGCGAGCATCCTCTCGGCCGGAACCCCCGCGGAAGCGGGCAGCTCCGGCGTCCAGCCATCTCTGCCTGCAGCCGGGCGCGGTCGCCTTCGCACGGCCGTCGTGGTCGGTGCCGCCTGCCTGGGAGTGGGTGGGGCGATCGCTTTTGGCGTCTGGCAAGGCCTCTCGGCGCCGGTGCCGGAGGCCATGCCGGAGCCGGCACCGACCGTCGCCATCGCGGTTCCTCCGGGAGCGCTTGAGCCGCCTGAAAAGGAGGCCCCCAAAAAACAAGTCGCGGAGCCGCCGCAGGAGAGCCCCGGGGGAGCGGCGGCGGAGGCTCCTCTCGAGAAGGCGAAGGAGAGGCCAAGGACGATCCGGGTGGAGAAGTCGGCCTCCTCCAGCCGCAAGGTGGTGGCCGTGGCCCCGAAGGCCCGGCCTTCGCTCGACCTCTACTTCAAGGTTGGGGACGAGCCAACCGTGCGGAAGCCCTTGCTCTCGCCGTCGGGCCCCCTCTTCTTGTTCGAGAGGTCTGGGCTCAAGGTGTCGCTCAGGTATTCCGGGGCCTCGCAGTCCAGCGTCCGGGCGGTGATTCACGCCGAACCGTGGGCCCTGGTCTTTCGGGGAGACGACTACCTCGGAAGGACGCCAGTCGAGCTTCCGCCCATCTACCGCGCGACCATGGATCTGGAGCTGAAAAACCCCAACCTGCCGCCAGTCAAACTCAAGCTATTCGCGATGCCGCAAAACGAGTAACCACCGCCCTATACCCCGGCAAACTCCGCGCTGTCCCCGGATTCGGAGGGCGGGTAAACAGCCGGAATGAATTCGATCCTCGCGCTCCTGCTCCTCGCCGGCTCCCAGGCCTCCGAGGTGCCTCCGACGCCGGACGCGGACGGCAGCTTCCTCCGTCAGTACGCCCAGACGCGCCGCTTCCTCGCCGGTCGGCCCGTCCTCCCGAAGCCGACCGCGGACGGGAAGGCGGTGCTCTTCCTCCGGGCGCAGGCCACCTCGGCCGCTCAATCGCTCTTCGAGCTGGAGGTGGCCACCGGAAAGGTGAAGGAGCTGGCCAGTCCGGACAAGCTGCTCCAGGGAGCCGCCGAGAAGCTCACCGCCGCCGAGAGGGCGCGGCTGGAGCGGTTGCGGATCAGCGCGAGGGGCATCACCTCCTACCGGCTCTCCGAAGACGGGAAGAAGGTGGTGGTGGGGCTGTCCGGGAAGCTCTTCGCCTTGACCCGGGAGAGCGGAGAGGTGGTGGCGCTGAGGACGGGGGAGGGCGCGCCGATCGATCCCAGCTTCTCTCCTGACGGCTCCCAGCTCGCCTACGTCTTGGGCACGGACCTCTACGCGTTGGACCTCGCGAAGAACCGCGAGAGGCGGCTCACCCGGGGCGGCACCGCACAGCTCACTCACGGGCTCGCCGAGTTCGTCGCGCAGGAAGAGATGGGGCGGATGGCGGGGTACTGGTGGTCTCCGGACGGCAAGCGCCTCGCTTACGAGGAGGCGGATCACCGACCGGTGGAGAAGCTCGCCGTCGTCGACCCGATGCACCCGGAGTCGGGTGCGGAGGAGTTCTTCTACCCGCGTCCGGGGAAGCCGAACGTGGCGGTGAGGTTGGGCATCGTCTCGGCGCAGGGCGGGCCGACCACCTGGGTGAAATGGGACTCGGCGAAGCACCCCTACCTGGCCACGGTGCGCTGGCCGAAGAACGGGCCGCTGTGTCTTCTGGTGCAGAACCGCGAGCAGACCGAGGAGATTCTCCTCGCGGCGGACCCGAAGACCGGCGCCACCAAGCCGCTGCTCACCGAGCGCGACGAGGCCTGGCTCAACCTGGATCAGTTCTTCCCCCACTGGTTCGAGGGTGGCTCGGGGTTCCTCTGGTACACCGAGCGGAACGGAGGCCCGGAGGTGGAGCTTCGCCGGCCCGACGGCCAGCTCGCGGGGAGCTGGGTGAAGCCGGGGGCCGGCTTCGAGCAGTTCTCCGGGGTGGACGAGGCGCGAAAGACCCTCTACTTCACCGGAGGACCGGACCCGACGTCTGGTCACCTCTTCCGGACGGTGGGGGCCGGGCCTCCAGAGCGCGTGCGCGTCGGAACGGATGGCCCCTCCCGCCAAGCGGCCGGGGTCTCGAAGAATGGCGAGGTGCTGGTGGTCGCCACCGCCTCGCTTGGCGCGATGCCGAGGACGGAGGTGTTCCGGGCGACTGGGGAGCGGGTGGGGGAGCTACCGTCGGTCGCGGCCGAGCCGCCGCTCGAGCCGCAGGTGGAAGTGCGGCGGGTGGGCAAGGAGGGCGTCTTTGCCGCCGTCATCCGGCCGAGGAGCTTCAAGCCGGGCGCGAAGCTGCCGGTCATCTTGGAAGTCTACGGAGGGCCCGGCCATCGAGTGGTGCTCCACTCGATGCGGGAGCACCTGATTCCCCAGTGGCTCGCGGACCAGGGCTACCTGGTGGTGAAGTTCGACGGGCGGGGAACTCCGGGCCGCGGCCGCGCCTGGGAGCGGGCGATCAAGAACGACTTCACCTCGCCGCTCGAGGACCAGGTGGAGTCTTTGCGCGCGCTCGCCCGCGAGGTGCCGGAGATGGACCTCTCGCGGGTGGGGGTGTTCGGCTGGTCCTTCGGCGGCTACATGGCGGCGCTGGCGGTGCTCATGCGGCCGGACGTCTTCAAGTCGGGCTGTGCCGGCGCCCCCGTGGTGGACTGGGCCGACTACGACACCCACTACACCGAGCGCTACCTGGGAACGCCGCAGTCCAACCCGGACGGGTACAAGAAGAGCTCGCTGCTCACCTACGCCGAGAAGCTCGAGCGCCCGCTGCTCGTCATCCACGGCACTGCCGACGACAACGTGTACTTCTTCCACACCCTCAAGCTCTCCGACGCCCTGTTCCGCGCCGGGAAGCCACACCAGGTCCTGCCGCTTTCGAACTTCACGCACATGGTGCCGGAGCCGCTGGCCACCGAGCGGCTCTACCAGCGGGTGGCGAGGCACTTCGCGGAGACGCTCTGATGCGGTGGGGCTTTTCGCTGCTCTGGTTGGCGGCGTGCAGCCAAAGGCCCGAGCTATTGCCGGACGGCGGCGCGCTGGGTGGTCCGGTGGCGTTTCGGATTTCCTATCGGTCGGCGAACAACCGGCCTCTCTACTTGCAGACCGCCGACGGGCAGGCCTGGCTCTCGGTGCTGGACGGTTCCTCCGAGCTGCGGATCCAACCTTCCTGCCTGCGATGTCCGTGCGGGCAGTGCGACGGATGCAGCGCCTGCGCCGCGCCGCTGCCGAAGGTGGTGCAGCTCCAGCATCTCTCGAGCAGCTCCTGGACCTGGAGCGGCCTCACCTATCCGAGTGAGGGAAGGTGCTCCGGCTCGCCCGTGGAGTGCTATCGGATCCGTTCCGCGCCAGAGGGGAGTTACACCGCGCGCTTCTGCTACGGGTACGGCTTCCAGGCCGAGGCCTCGGGCGGGCAGACGGTGGCATCCCCTCAGTGCGACTCGGTGCCCTTCGGCTACCCAGGCGACGGCGGGGTGGTGTCGCTGGAGGTCTGCGACTGCTGAAGGGGTCTCCGGTCTTACCGCGGGAAGAGCACGAAACCCTGCTCCTCGAAGTGCCGATCGAGAGTGAAGGCGGTCTTGATCCCCTCCGCGCGCATCAGCTCGAAGCTCACCCAGTCGGTCAAACTCAGATTGCGACGGCTCGCCGCGATCAGCGCCGTGAGCGCTCGGGCGTGCAGCTCGAGGTCGACCCAGGCCACGTCCAGAACGGGTTCTATCTCCGAGCGCCACTTCCGAGCTGCTTCCAGCCCAAGGCGAGCCTGCAAGAGCGCGAGGGTCTCGTGAATCACGTAGGAGGTTGTTCGCAGCCGCTCTCGCTTGCAAAGGTGCTCCTCCCAGCCCGCGCGTGCCTTGCGATGACCGGCGTCGTTGCGGACGAGGACCGCGTACAGCGCCGAGGTGTCGGCGAAGATCAACGCTTTCGCCGCATTGCGCCTGCGAGGTAGCGGTCGTGCCGGGCGGAGACGTCCCGGGCGCCCTGGGGGTCTTCGAACGAGCCCGCGGCCGCGCGAGCGCGGGCGAAGACGTCTACCTCCGCCTTCGGCGGCGGGCCCTCGAGGGGCACCAGGCGGGCCACTGGCTGGCCGCGCTTGGTAACCACCACCGGCTCCTTGGTCCGCGCGACCTCGTCGAGGATCGCCAGGCAGCCGGCCTTGAACTTGCCAGCCGGGATGATCTTCTCCTTCTTGACCATGGTCGTTTACGAAAGTGACCATAGTCACCATCGAAGCGGCAAACAACCTATTCGACGCTCTGGCATGCGGCGATTACGGGCACGAGACAACGTTCGTCGGCGCGACCCGATACACGCTGCCCTCGAAGTCGAGGATGTAGAGCGCTCCGTCGCGGCCGATGGCGACGTCGATCGGATGCGCGAGCCCGTCCGGCCCCAGGAAGGGCTCGGTCTCGGAGGCGGCAAGGCCTCCGGCGGAATCGCGGCCGAGGCGCACGCGCAGCACCCGGCGTCCGCTCTCCTGACTTCCGTGCTGCGTGCCCCAGAGCGCGAGGAAGGCGCTCCCGCGATCCGCGCAGGGGAGCAAGCCGTCGTCGATGGTCAGCCCGGTCGCACCCGAGTGCAAGGGCAGCTGCGCGAGCGCCCTCGCCGGTCCGCCGCCGCGGTAGGCGGCCGGCCATCCGTAGTCGCCTCCGGCTTCGAGGTGCAGCAGGCGGTCGGCACCTGGCCTGGTGCAGCCCGAGGTCTCGCCTGCGCAGCACTCGGGGCCGTTGTCGGTGGCGAGCAGCTCTCCGGCGCCGGTGAAGGCGAGGTCGTACGCGTTCCGCAGGCCGCGGGCGAACACCTCGGGCTCCGGGGCGCTCTGGTCGCTCCGGGCGCGCATCACCGTCGCGGAGCGAGGGTCGCGCTCGTCGCACACGTCGCAGGTGCTCCCGACGGTGAAGTAGACGAAGCCGTCCGCGCCGAGAGCCATCCCGTTGTTGCTGTGCTCGCCATTGGGCAAGTCCACCACCCAAGGCTCCGAGCGGTAGATTCCGCTCACCTCACTGAGGAGGTCGATCCTCCCCCGGCTGGCGACCAGCACCCGCTCGCTGGCGCCGAAGACCAGCAAGCCGGTCGACTCCCCGTCAGCGACTCGGGCCGGCGAAGCCCAAGAAGGAGCCTCGTCCAGTTGCGGTGGAAGCTCGCTCCCCGGAATGCCACATGCGCGCACCCTGGCGCTTGACACCTTACGCGCCCCGTATGGATACCATGGTCACCTCAACAAGAGGGGGCCCATGCGCGAGCCGGCCATTGGAGGTGAAGCGAGCCGCGGCGGAGGGCGTCAGCCCCTACGAGGAGGCAGCGGCCCTTGGCAAGGTGATGGAAAGGGTGGTGGAATTCTGCCCGCCGGCCTGTCGGTAGCCGCCGCACTGGTGGCGCTGACTTGCGGAGTTCCGGACGATGGCCGCGTGGCGTCGGCGCTCGATGGGGGGGGGTAGCACGGCCGCCGCGCCGAGCTGCGGCCTCCCCGTCGAT
>JACPVI010000017.1 GCA_016191815.1 Myxococcales bacterium | reverse complement strand
CACCAGTCCTCTGGCCCTCCGGAAGGACGCCTTCGCCACGACGCAGGCGGACTTACGGAGGCCAGAGGACTGCGTTGCCGCGCGGCAACTGGATCTCTCTCGCCGCCGAAAGTGGATCCGAAAACACCGCCGCCAAAGTCGTGGATGGGCGCGCGTTCACCGAACGGCTCGCCGAGCACGAAGGCGTGCCGTTCGCCGGCTCCTACGAAATCCATTCCATCCGCGTCGTGGGCGCCTTTCACCCGAAGGTTTGCATGCTGTCAGCAGGACAGCGAGTGCTCGTGGGCGTCGGCTCGAGCAATCTCACCCGGGGCGGACTGGGCGCCAACCTCGAGATCGTGTCGTTCTATCGCGGCAACGTGGATGATCCGCTCCCTCAAGCCGTCCGGAGCTTTCTGGCCGACCTCGTCCTTAGCAAGTCGATACAGATGAGCGCTCGGGCGCGTTCGGTGATGCGTGTCGTCGCCAAGGGAGAACGAGAGAACGCCACATTCCTGACGTCGATGCGACGACCGCTGCTCCCACAACTCAAGGAGCGGTTGCGCGGATTCGCCGTCGCGGACCTTCACTGCGTCTCGCCGCTGTACGCTGGCGTGCGGGAGGAAGAGGACGGCCTCGATCTGCGCTTGATCAGCAAGCTTCGAGCCCTCTGGCCTACGGCGAGGGACTCGGTTCGGGTGTACACGCATTTCCCGAAGGGTACCGCCGGCAAGCTCGCAGGCGCTGAGACATTCGACTACGCGCCGACGCCTGAAACCGACGACTCAACCGACGACGCCGAGGAGGCCGTGAGCCGCGCGCAAAAGCCGGGCAACCTCCATGCCAAGGCACTCCTCTTCGTGAACTCGACCGGCGTGGGGCGGCTGTACGTGGGCAGCGCGAACCTCACCGAGCCCGCGCTCAGCCGCACGCCCGCGTCCGGGAACGTCGAAGTGCTGCTCGAGCATTCGCTCGACAGGAAGCAGACCGACTCCCTAATCGGAAGCCTGACGCCAACCATGTTTCGCCCCGTGAACGGCAAGCCGAAGGAAGTACCCAAGCAGCGGCGTCCTCCCCCGGTCGGGGCCGGCCACATCTCGGACGCCTGGGAGCGCGCCGGTAAGATCGTCCTTGAAGTCCTGCGGCCTGTGCCGGCCAGACTCCGGGTCGGCAGGAAGTCGTCCGAGAAGTACGTCGTCCCGACGCACGGCAAGACGGAGGTGACGGTGCCGCGTGACGTGGCCGAAGCGCTCGGCATCGCGCTGCCCTTGGAACGGCCTTTCTTGCTCTGGGAAACCGTTGGCAGAACGCAGGTGCCCTTTCTCGTCAACCCGTCGGTAGTCGCGCCGGTGCTGGGAGCCTCCGGCGCTCTCGGCGAGCTCGCGGCGCTCCTCGGCGAGCTCGAAGGGCGTACTCCTGCGAAGGCCTCGCCCACACCCCCGTCGGGCGAAGCAGACGAGAACAGCGATCGGGAAGATGATGAAGAAGATCCGCTCGCGCACCTGACGCGGACCGACTTTCAGGCCGAGCTGGACGTCATCGCCGCGCTAGTCGTGCGGCTACGTCGCGGCCTGCCCGAAGGAGCGTCGCTCGAGGAACTGTGGCCGGCGCTCGCGACGAGGTGGGACTGGTACCCCACGATCCGACGCTTCCTGGGGGGCCGGCGGTGAGAAAGGGGGCGAAGCTCCAAACGCACCAACGGCGCGCCGTACAGTGGTCCCTTCGCCGACTCACCGGATCGCGAAGACGCCTCGTGCGCTTCACCACGCGGGCAGGGAAACGAGCCGCCCACACACAGGTGGGGGCCGTCTTTGCCGACGGAGTAGGCAAGGGGAAGACCTGGGAGGCCCTGGCTGGGACAGCCGAGCTGCTCCTGGCGCGCGGAAAGCTCACGCGACAGGGCGGCCGCCGACAGCGAAAGGTCCGCCTGCCCCGGCACATCCTCATCCTCGTGCCTCCTGGCCTCGTCTCGAAGTGGCGGGACGAGTTGGGGAGCGAGGAGAAGGGCGTCCGCCAGTACCTCTCGGCGTGGGCGCGCCGCAAGCGCGCGGCCTTCGTCCAGAGGACTTTCGAGCGCATCGTCGACATCCAGACCCGGGCCCAGCTCGTCGGTGGGAAGGTCCGCACGACAAAGAAGTGGACACGCAAGGATCTCGCGCCCGGCGTCTACATCGTCAACGTGAACCTCATCGCCGCCGGCCCCGGCCGAATCCACGGAAACCACCGGGCGCGCCGGCTCTTCACCACACACTGGGACACCGTGATCGTGGACGAGGCCCATCACCGCTCTGCGTTGGAAGCGCTGAAGCACTTGGATGGCGTCAGGAGGCGGAAGAGCCCGTCCCCGTTGCTCCTCCTGTCCGCGACGCCGTTCCAGCTCAGCCTCTCGGACATGAGGCATCTCTTCGACCACGTCGTCGCAAGCCAGGAGGCCGAGAGCGTTGGAGCGCAGCTCCTCCGTTGCCCCACGCTCGAAGGGTTCCTCCAGCGGGTGGCGGACGCCTGCCGCAAGAGCGATGCTGCCATGCCGTCCGCACGAGAGCGGCGAGACGCCGAGCGTCTGCTTTCAAAACTCGTCGCTCGCAGCAAGACAGGTCGGGGAAGGCGCTGCTACTTTTCGCTCGCTGCCGACGGGACCCCCGAGCCGATTCCGAGCCCCTGGGCGTGGACCGATGCTCAGTTCGACAGCGTGCGGCCCTCGACTATCAAGGCCTCACCGGAGTTCCTCAACCACTACCTCGAGATGCGCCTCGCGCTCGCGGAGAGGGCTGCCGAGGATTTCTTCGCGCCGGGTGCCCTTCGGCAGTTCCTGAGCACGTTCGAGCAGTTCGCGGCATCGAAGGCAGGTCGTCTGCTTGAGCTGGCCATCCCGAAAGGTCAGCATCCGAAGCTGGCCGCACTGCGCGCGTGGTTCGAAAGGACGCTGTCCGCCGATATCGACTCCATGCTCGACGCTGAATGTGATCTCGGCCTTCCCAGGAAGACGATCGTCTTCCTGTTCCATCGCAGCGCGACGCAGCACGTCCTCGAAGAGACCCTGGCAGACGTCGCCGCTGCCGTCTTCACCCAGCAGATCGGCGATCGGGAGGCCTTCGTCCGCCGCTCCAAGGAGACGCTCAAGCAACTGGCCAAACTCGTTCGCGCCAAGGCCGACGATGTCCAGGGGAAGGGGACGAGGAGGCTGCACCACGCCGCGCTAGCGAATAGGCTCGACGATCTCGCAAAGAAGGTCGCGGCCCACCCACACCTCGTCGCGATGCTCGGCAACCCGCGTCGTGCGTATGCCGACCGGGTGAGGGCCCATGTCAAGAAGACCCTCGATGCCTACGCCCGCGAGGTCAAGAAGTTTCAAAGCGTCGATGACGATGACGAATACTCGATCAGCGCCCGGAAGCGCGCGCTCCGCCTGGCTGGGGAGCGGATTCGCGACTTGTTTTCGTCCGAGATTGTCGCGGGGTACACGGGCGGCGACGCGGATCGGGACGGGAATGCAGATCGCTTCCGGAGTCCGCTCTTTCCTTGGCTCCTCATCGCCAGCAACGTCGGTGCCGAGGGGATCGACCTGCAGACCTACACGCGGCACCTCGTTCACTACGAACTCGAATGGAACCCCGCAAAGCTCGAGCAGCGCGAGGGTCGCGGCGACCGGACGGGACGGGTCCTTCATGGTGCATTGCGCGTGTACTTCCCGCTCGTTGCCTCGACGTACGAAGAACGTATCCTCCACCAACTTGTCGTGCGCATGCGCTGGCACGGGGTCCTGCTCGGCAAGAGCAGCGCCGATCTCGCGAAGGATGACGGCGCAACGGCCTACCGCAAGGTGGCGACGACGGATCTCAGGCGCCTGCAGCTCGACTTGACGCCACGATCCTCATGATTCCTGGGCGGCGCACTCGCACGTGTTGCGCGAGCGGGCGGGTATCTGCCTACTGGCCCGTAGCACGGGGGCGTGGCGCTCGCGCGTGGGAAGATCGAACTGTATTTCGGTATTTTGGGAGCGTCGACGCGCATGAGTGGGAGAGCGAGGCCGTCAGGGTGGGTCAGCGCGAGGTCTGCTTCGAGCCCACGGAGGCTGCTGGAACCGATTCGGGCAACTGTCGAGCGAAGCCTGGCGCGCGGCTTCGGCAGCGAGAGGGGTGAAACCGCTGGCCGGCCTGGTGACGTGATCGATCCCGGCTATGGGAAGAGTGCCGCCGTGCCGCCGGCCTCGGTCAGGGTCGCCTTGGCCTCGGGCCGGCTGAGCGCCAGCTCCGGCGAGTAGTCCACCACCCGAAAGGCGCGCAGGCCCGAGGCGCTGACCTGGAACGGCCCGCTCCCGTCCGGCGCCGCGTACAGCCGTACCGCGGAAAGCTCGCCTGACGGCCCCACCGGCACCGCGACGCGCACCTGCCCGGAACGGTCCAACCTAGCCTCTGCCCCGAGGTCCATCTCCGAGCGCACGCGGCCGGAGGGAGTCTCAACCTCCAAACCCCACACCCGCCGCCCCTCGAGCGAGGAGGGCTGGGTCGAGATGTCCACATCCACGAGGAGCAGGCAGCGAGTGGCCCAGGCCTTCTGGGCGTCCGCGCAGGAAGGGTCCAACTTCCCCTCGCGCTCTCCCTCCTCGTCCGCAAGCCGGTGCAGCCAGGGGTGGAGGTCCATCACCCGCTCGCGGGGCTCCTTCGACTCATCGAACGACACCACCGCGGGCGCCAGCTTGAACCGGCTTGGCTTGGCGTCGTCGGCGAAGGTGCCGTTCTTGGTGGCCACCCGAAGGATGGGGTGCTCGCCCTCGCGCGGCCCGAAGAAGTCGAAGGAGCCGTGGCCCAACCCCTGAAAGCGGGTGGCCAGGGCGGCGCCGGAGTCGTCGAGGTCCACCTCCACCACCCACTCGATGTCGGTGAGCCGTCCCCAGCGCGCGAGGAGGAGCCTCGGCTCCACCCCAGTCCCGCCGTCCTCGTTGCTGTAGACGACGCTGTAGCGCAGGGTGCGCTCGGCGGCGCGGCCTCCGTAGAGGAGCAGCGGCAGGTCGTTCACCGCGGCGTCGTCGCGGCCGAGGAGGATGGGGGCGTGCCTGGCAAGCAGTTGGTCCTCGTGCGGCGCCAGCTCGGCGGAGGAAACTGCGAGGGCGGCCTCCGCGGCGGGCGAGAGCGCCTGGAGCGCCTCCAGCTTCAACAGGTGCTGCCCGGCGGCAAGCCTTCCCACCGCCACCCGGTGGGTGAGCGGCTCCGAGCCGGTAGCCCACACCAGATGCCGCTGCACCGCGGTGCCGGTCACCACCCGCAAGGTGAGCGACTCCGCGCCGGCCTGCTTCCAGCTCGCCCCCAAGACGGAGCCGGTGAGCGAGAGCACCGCCTCGCCCTCCGCGGCGAGCGAGAGGCTCAGCTCCCGCTTCTCCCCCACTCGAAGCTCGAAGGGCGCTGCTCGCTCCGGGCGAGAGCCGCAGGCGAGAGCCAGACCGAGCAGGGGCCAGACGCCGCGCATCGGCTCAGTACCGCGCGCGGACGAACGCCTCCAGCCGGTCGAAGGCGTCGGAGAGCACCTCCACCGGCGGGAGGAACACCACCCGGAAGTGCTGGGTCCCCTCCTGCTGCCCGAAGCCGCTGCCATGCACGAAGAGGACGCCGGTTTCCTTCAACAGCTCGAGGATGAACTGCTCGTCGGAGCTCACCCCGGGAAGCTCGAGGCGGGGCATGGCGTAGAAGGTGCCCCTGGGCTCCACCACCGAGATGCCCCGGATGGAGCTCAGCCTGCGCACGGTGAGGTCCCTCCGCTCTCGGAGCCGACCCATCATCTCCCGGATGTGCTCCTGCGGGCCCTCCAGCGCCGGCTGAACCGCCTCTTGCGGAGGCGCGGCACTGCAAAGCCTGGCGTCGGCCAGCCGCTGCGCCGCCGCCCGGAGCTCCCGAGTGAGCCGGCCGTTGCAGAAGATGACCCAGCCCACCCGCCAGCCGCAGGCCAGGTAGGCCTTGGACAGCCCGCTGAAGGCGAGGATGGGCACATCGTCCGCCAGCGCCGCGGAGGAAGTCGGCATCTCCCCGTAGGAGAGCCGCTCGTAAATCTCGTCGGAGAACACCACCAGGCGCTTTCTCCGCGCTATCTCCAAGAGCCCCTCCAGGGTGCGGGTGTCGTACTGCCCGCCGGTGGGGTTGTTCGGATTGCAGAGGACGATGGCCCGGGTGCGACTTTGGGCCTTGGAGTCGATCTCCTCCAGGTCCATGGACCAGCCCCGCGCCTCGTCCAGCTGATAGAAGGTCGGCTCGATGCCCAGCTTGGCGGTCACCGCGCTGTAGAGCGGATAGCCCGGGCTGGGCAGGAGCACCGTCTCCCCCGGCTCGAGCAAGGCGGTGAGGGCCATCTCGATGGCCTCGCTGGCCCCGGAGGTGATGAGCACGTCCTCCGGCGCCACTCCCTTGATGCCGCGCCGTGCCGCGTCCCTGGCCACCGCCGCCCTGGCCTGGGGGATTCCGCCCGAGGGCGCGTAGCCGTTTCGTCCTTCGCGCATCGCCCGCTCCACCGCCTCGATGAGGTGGGGAGGAGTCCGAAAGTCGAACTTCAGCGGGTCCCCGATGTTGCAGTAGAGGATGCGCCGCCCCGCCGCCTCCAGCTTGGCCGCCTCGGCGACGATGTTCCGGATGGCGTAGCGAACGTTGGCGATTCGCCGCGCGGGCTTTGCTGGCTCGGACATCATGGCGCTCCGCGGTCTACTTCGCCCCCGCCTCGCCGGCGTCCGCCGAAACGAGGAAGGCGCCCTCGAGGGGCATCGGGTGAGCATGCACCTCGGCGTCCACCTTGACGGTGCCGGCCTGAGCGGGCAGGCCGAGCATTCCCCGTAGCGCGTTCGCGGCGGTGGAATCCGCCGCCACGCCGGCCTCGACCTGGTTGCGATCGATGAGCTTGCGCGACGCGTACACCGCCGCCCACTCCTGGTTCACCTGGAAGGGCAGCTCCTTCTGTTGGTTTCCCTTCGCCACCAGCTCTGCCGCGTCTCCCAATTCCTTGGCCGAAAGCGGCAGCTTGCCCCAGTAGTCGGACTCCAGGGCCCGGAAGAAGATGTTGCCGGTCACCTCCACGCCTTTGGCCCCGCGCGTGTTCACCAGGCCGTTGCGGTCGGAGAAGCCGATGACGTTGTTGCGGATCTTGACGTCCGCGTTAGACATCACCTCGATCCCAGCGCCGCCGCGCGAGCCATAGGCGTCGTACTTCCAGGTGAACAGGATGGTGTTGTTCTCCACAATGATGGGGGGCGGCGGGTTGCCGTGGAACACCGTCTGCAGATCCATTCCGAGCCCCGCGGTGTTGATGATCCAGTTGTTGCGGACGAGCGCCTGCGAACCTTGACCCGCCTTGACGCGGATGCCGGTGTGGGTGCTGTTGAGGAACAGGCAGTTCTGCACGGTGATCTTCCCGTTCTTGGTGCCGATCTGGAGGGTGGGCGCATCGAGCGAGGCGTTGGCGGCGGTCTGGGGCCTGAACTTTCGCGCCACCGCCTTGCCTCCGTGGTACTGGTTGCGCTCGCCGATCTCGAAGACCAGCCCGTCGACCAGCACGTCGCCCTTGTTGGCCAGCAGGTCCAGGCGCGGCTGCGAGGAGTTGAGCGGCGTGCCGACGTTCGCGCCGGTCAGGACCGCCAGGTTCTTCTTGTAGTCCCGCGCTGCGAAGGCGTCGTCGTAGCCGCCCAGGATGTTGATCGCCTCCGCGGTCCGGGTAGCCGCCACCTTGCCGATGCCGTAGTACCTGCCGGCGGCGAGGTGAATCGTGTCCCCGGACTTCGCTTTCTGGACTGCCTTGTCCAGCTCGCCGAAGGGGGCCCCCTGGGTGCCGTCGTTCTCGTTGGAACCCTTTGCCGCGGAGACGTACCAGTCGGCGGCGCCGGCCAGGGTGGGCAAGAGGATGAGCGCGAGGAAGACGGCGAGCATGGGTCTGCGTGGAGCTGTCATGGAAGGCCTCCCGGGGCGGTGACCTTAGCGCAACACGAATCCCCGGTGGCGGCGATGCGCGGAGCGCGGGGAGTCCTCCGCTCAAGCGAAGACTCTCCGGCCGAGCGCAGAGAAGTCGCGCACCACCTCTTCCTGGAGTGGATGCCGCCCCTCGCGGACGACCAGCCGTCCCTGAACCGCCACTTCTCGCACGGCGGCCTTCTCCGCGGAGAAGACGATTGCCGGCAAGAGCGCCTCGCCATGGGCGCCGGCGATGGAGGGGTGAGAGAGGTCCACGGTGAAGAAGTCCGCCGGGGCTCCGGGCGACAGCTCGCCCGTGGGGAGGGCGAGGCAATGCGCGCCCTCGCGGGTGGCGAAGGCGAGAAGGCGAGCGGCGAGCCCCGCCGGCTCTCCGCCTCCGGGGTCGAGCACGCCCCGCTTTCCACAGATGAGGCGGAGGTGGCTCTCCAGCTCCCTCGCGTCCTCGAAGAGGTCGATCCCCACCTGGCTGTCGGTGCCGAGCGCGATGTGAACGCCGCTGGCGACGAGGAGATCGGCCGGCACGATGCCGTCTCCCAGGTTCCGCTCGGTGGATGGACAGGCGCACACCGACACCCCGGAGCGCCCCAGCGCAGACAGCTCCCGGTGCGAGAGGTGGATGGCGTGCACCAGCGTGGTGCCATGGCGGAGGAGCCCCACCGAGTCGAGCAGCTCCACCGGCCTCAGCCGGTGCTCGGTGAGGCAGGCGTCCACCTCCGCCAACTGCTCGGCGGCGTGGAGGTGCACCAATCCAGGCGAGCGCGCCACCTGCTCCAGCCACCTCCTGCTCAACGCCCGCACGCTGTGGGGCGCGAGGCCCACCGTGACCAGCGGATCTGCTCGCGTCGCCTGGCGCAGCTCCTCGGCGGAGCGGAGGAACGCCTCCACGTCGGAGTCGATGAAGCGGGCCTGGCGCGGGTTGGGCGGTGAGCCGAAGCCGGCCCGCTGGTAACCCCCGCGCAGCAGCGCCACCCGAAGGCCCACCTCCCTCGCGGCGCGGATGACTTGCTTCGAAAGCTCATGCCGGTCCTGGTACGGGCGCCCCCCGGGGCCGTGGTGGAGGTAGTGGAACTCGCCCACCGAGGTGATGCCGGAGAGCGCCATCTCCAGGAAGGCCTGGCGCGAGGCCTGGTACAGCTCCTCCGGGCCCAGCCGCTCGGCGATGAGGTACATCGCCTCCCGCCAGCTCCAGAAGTCGTCGGAGGCGCGGCCCTGGGCGACGAACTCGGTTCGCCCCCGCAATAGCCGCTGGAAGGCGTGGGAGTGGGCGTTCACCAGCCCGGGAAGCAAGGCGCGCCCCGGCAGCCGCACCACCTCGGCGGATGGCGGCGCTTCCGCCGCCACCGTCCCCTCATCGGAGACGGACAGCGGCGCAGCCTCGAAGCGGCCGCCGCGAAAGACCAGCTCCGGCTGGTAGAGCTTCGCCACGCCGAGGTCATACCAGAGGGCGGGCCAGTTCGAGCCGCCCTTGCGAGCGCCCGAGCCGAGTGCCAAGAGGGAGCCATGACTCCTCGATTGATGCCGACGGTGGCCTTGGCGCTGCTCGCCACCTTTCAGGCGCGAGCCGCCGAGCCGAGCTGCGCGGTGGAAATCCTCGACGCCGGTGCCGGGAACCTGGACCGCGTAGCGAAGGTGGTGGCCGATGCGGGTCTGACCGAGGCGCGGCGCGGAGCCGCCCAAAAGCCGCGGGACCAGGGGGCGGTGTACTTCGCCCCCCGCTGCAAGGCAAAGGCGCTCGAGCTGGCGCGCCGCTTGGGGCTGGAGGCCGCCGCGGTGGAGCCTTTGAGCTGGAAAGCCGCGGGGGACATCGTGGTCGCGGCAGGGACGGCGCTCGCCTCCGGGCCGGTGGCGCCGCATGAGCTGGCCAACGCGGCCGCGGAGGGAAACCTAGGGCGCGTCCAGGCGCTCCTCGCCCGCGGCGCCAACATCAATGGCCTGTGGGCCCGCGTGAGCCTGGAGGAGAACACCCCGCTCACCTTCGCCATCGAGAAAGAGCGGCTGGAGGTGGCCAGGTACCTGGTCGCGCAAGGAGCGGACGTGAACGCGCGCGGAAAGCACGGAACTGCGCCGCTGGCGGCGGCGGTGGCGCGGGGCAGCCCCGAGTTGGTGCGGCTGCTCCTCGAAAAGGGCGCGGACCCGAAGGTGCCGCTGACTCGGCAGACCTTGCTCCACCGGGCTGCCGCCAGGGGAAATCCGGAGGTCATCTCGATGCTCCTCGAGCGAGGGCTAGACTTGAACCAGAGAGGCGAGGGCCGGACGCCCCTCGAGTGGGCTTCGGCGGAAGGAAAGCTGGAGGCGGTGAAGGTGTTGTGGGCGGCCGGGGCGCGAGTCCGCGGGGAGTCCCAGGCGTTGCCCGACGCAGCCCGGGGTGGACATTGGGCGGTGGTCGACTATCTGCTCCAGCAGGGGGCGGACATCGGCGCCAAGGACGGGGGCGGAAAGACCGCGCTCCACCACGCGAGCGATGCCGCCGTCGCGCGCAGGCTCCTGGACAGGCGCGCGGAGCCGAACGCGAAGGATGCCGAGGGCTGGACCCCGCTCCACCACGCGGCGTGGAAGGGCGACGAGGCGCTGGCCAGGTTGCTTCTGGAGCGCGGAGCCGATCCGGCGGCGGCGTCCACCGAGGAGGCGACCCTGTGCGCCGAGGAGAACGAGAAGGACGGAAGTTGCATCGCGGACGTCGAGCTCCCGCCGGGCACTACCCCGCTCCAGGTCGCCTCGAAAGCTGGGCACGCCCGCGTCGCCGCGGTACTGAAGGCGCTCGAGCAGAAGCGTTGAGGAGAATCGCCAAGGGGGTCACCTTGAACCGGACGAAGCTGTGCCTGTTGGCTGTGGCCGCGCTCTCCCTGGCGTCCCGGGCGAACGCGGCGGACCTGGTGGGCTTCTCCGCCGACGGCCGCTACGTGGCCTTCCAGGACAACGGGGTGGAGGGAGACCGGGCGTGGGCGAAAATCTTCTTCATCGACGTGGCGAAGAACGATTACGCGGCGCCGCCAATGAAGGCCCAGCTGTCCCCCGGCCTCGAGGAGGGCCACGACATCGAGACGGCGATCAGCGAGGCCTCCACCAAGAGCGCCGCAGCGCTGAAGAAGCTCGGCATCGAGCCCGAGAAGCACGGGAAGCCGCTCAAGCTCGACGGCGGCTCCTTCTCCGGGCCCGACGGCGCGATCTGGGAGATAGAGATTTCCTCGACGCCTGCGCCCGGCCGGCCGGAGGACTGCCACCGCACCGGGCCGGGAAAGCTGCTCCGGGCCAGCTTGAGCTCGCCCTACGGTGAGCCGGTGGCGCTGCAGCACGACAAGAAGCTGCCCGGCTCCCGGAAGTGCGCCCGCAACTACAAGCTGGACGGCGCCTTCTCGCACCGGAAAGGGCTGCTGGTGCTGGTGGGCTACGAGCAAGTCGAGGGCCCAGGCAGGACCGAGTCCTACGTGATGGGCGTCACCGGGAAGCTCGAAGTGATGAACCGCGAGGCGAACCTCCCTCCTAAGCTTCGGGAGCAAGGGCCGGGTCCGATCCTCGCCAGCTGCAACCTGATGGAAACCGAGAACAGCTGCACGGACTACCGGAGCTTCCCTCTGCCGGAGGCCAAGCTTGAGGAGTCCTGCGTCCAGGGCGCAGGAGCGTGGAGCAGCTCGCCCTGCCCCACCGCCAACCTCTTCGGCACCTGTGACCAGAGCGAGACGCTCGAGCGCTTCTACGGAGCCGGACCCTTCGAGGAGGGCGGGCAGAAGCGAGCCAAGCGCTCCTGCGAAGTGGAGCTGGTGAAGAAGGGCAAGTGGATTCCCGGAAAGTAGCCCCCGCTCAGCATCGTTCAGACCGGCAGGGCGAGGGCCTTCTCTTCGCGCGAGTGCGCGGGCAGCACCGACAGGCCGGCCATCAACGCCACCACCCGCTGGTGGCTGCCCTGATCGAAGGACAGGAAGTGGGTGGCCCCCGCGAGGGATGCCAGGGCGACGACGAGGGTGTCGGTCGCCCCGGTGGAGAGCCGCCGGCTCGTGCGCTGGACCCAGGTTTCGGCAAGCCTCAGGCCCTCGGGCCAGGAGGCGACGTCCGCCACGCGAATCTTCGAGCCGGTGGCCAGGTCCTCACGGAATCGAGCGAGCCTGCGGGGGTCTCGGTCTCGGGCGAGGCTACGAACCACTTCCAGGCGACTCAGCGGGGACAGCAGGACGAGCGGCGAGTGGCGCGCCACCAGCCTCTTCGCTTCTTCGGAGAAACGCGTCTCCCGGTAGAGCGCGACCAGGAAGCTCGCGTCTGCGTAGAACCTCATCGCCTGGCGTTGCGCCTGCGCCGCTCCGCGACCAGCTCATCGACCGGGTCAACCCGCGGCCGGCGTCCGGGCGAGCGTATGGCGTCGAGCCAGCGCAGGTGCGCCGTCCACTCGGCCCTTCTCTCTCGCTGCGGCTGCACCGGCACCACCTTCGCCACCACCCGCTTTCCGCGCGTCACCTCGATGGTCTCTCCCCGCTCGACCCGGTCGAGGACCGAGGCTGTCTCTCGCGATAGCTGACGCACCGTGAGCCGTTCCATGTCAGACGCCCATGTCTGACATTAGCCAAGCCACCCACGGCGCGCAACCCTCGCTACCTCGAGCGGCCCAACAGCTCCGCCGCGTTGTCGTGGAAGATGCGCCGTAGCTCCTCCGGAGTGAAGCCCATCTTCTCCACGTCGGCCACCGCCTGGCTCGGCTGCACCATCGGGAAGTCCGAGCCGAACAAGAGCCGGTCCACCCCCACCTTCCGGCAGACGAAGAGGAGCTGCTCCCGGTAGGGCGAATCGGCGTAGAAGCGCGTCACCGCCGAGAGGTCGAACCAGACGTTGCGCGCGTACCAGGGGTAGAGCTCCAGCGCGTGGAAGGCCATCATCTCATCGAAGCGCGCGCCTCCCATGTGGGCAATCACCAGCCTGGCGTGCGGCTTGGTGATGGCCAGCTTCATCAGCTTTCCGGTCTGGTCGGCGTCGAAGGGCGACCAGCCGTCGAAGAGCACCACCATCTTCAGCTCGGCGGCGCGCTCCACCACCTCCGCCACCGCCGGGGAGTCCACGTCGAACCTTTGGGTGTTGGGGTGGAGCTTCACCACCTTCACCCCGGCCTGGGCGAGCCGCTCCAGCTCCCTTCGCGCCTCCAGCCCGTCCTCCGGATGCACAGAGCCGATGGCGAAGAAGCGCTCCGGCTTGGCCTCCGCCAGGGCGCGGACGAAGTCGTTCTGCCTCCGCGTCCGCTCGGCGTTTCCCCGGAGAGCGATGGTGATGACTCCCGCCTTGCCTACCCTCGCGGTGTCCATCTGCGGCGACAGTGCCGCCTCCGTCGCCGGCTGCTTGGGGTTGATCCGCCCCGCCTCGCCCTCCGCCTCCAGGTGGACGTGGAAGTCGATGATGGGCCCGGAGTACCGAGTCGTGGCGCAGCCGGCCAGGCAGAGCGAGATGGCCGCGGTGGAGAGCCGGACGTGCACGGTCGGCCGGCATCCTACCGCCTGCCGAAGCCCCCAGCGTCCCCCAAGCGGGCAGGCAGCCCGGAAGCCGCCGCGGGCTGCGTGTGGGCCCAAAGCGTCCCTAGCTTTTCGAGCGCGGCCGCGTCGACGGCGCGTGGGGCGCCCGGGAGGGCGGAGGAGTGCGGTTGGGGTGTGGGGTGGCTCCCGGGCGCCCCGAACCACTCGGGGGAGGCGATTCATGGGACGTTGTGAAGTGTGCGGGAACGACTACGACAAGGCGTTCCAGGTGCTGGTGGGCGACATCTCCCACACCTTCGATTGCTTCGAGTGCGCCATCACTGCTCTGGCCCCGAGGTGCGAGAACTGCGGCAACCGCATCATCGGCCACGGGATGGAAAAGAACGGCCACATGTACTGCTGCGCCCACTGCGCAAACGTGCGCGGAATCATGGAGTTGCACGACCGGGCCTGAGGCCCGCAACCACTTCCGTCCGGGCGGGTTCACCCAGGCAGACGGCCGGCACCCCGCCGGCCCCCCACAAGGAGCCTGAACGTGAAGCTCGCCCCCCTCGCCGCCGCCCTCTGCGTCCTCGTCGCCACCCCCTCCTTCGCCGCCTCGGTCGCCAAGCGCGAAGTCCGCCAGCAGCAGCGCATCGCCCGGGGCGTCCGCAGCGGGCAGCTCACCCGCGCCGAAGCGGTCTCGCTCGAGCGCCAGGAGGCCCGCCTCCACAGGCAAATCCAGCGCGACCGGGTGGACGGCGGCCGCTTCACCCTCTCCGAGCGCGCCAAGGCTCAGGCCCGGCAAGACCGGATGAGCGCGAAGATCTACCGGCAGAAGCACGACGGCCAGGTCCGGAAGTAGGTTGCCGCAGGGCTAGTCGGGCCGAACCTTTGGCGAGATGGGCCAAGCCAGAGGGAAGCTCCGCGAGTACGCGAGGAAGCGCCGCTTCGAAGTCACCCCCGAGCCGGGCACGGCGCCGGCCGGCCGCAAAGAGGGCCTGCCCCTCTTCGTGGTACACAAGCACGACGCCAGACGCCTCCACTACGACTTGCGCCTGGAGCTGGACGGCGCCCTCGCGAGCTGGGCCATCCCCAAGGGGCCGAGCTACGACCCCTCGCAGAAGCGGCTGGCGGTGCAGACCGAGGACCACCCGCTCGCCTACGCGAGCTTCGAGGGCCGCATCCCGGAAGGGGAGTACGGGGCGGGCGACTCCATCCTCTGGGACCGCGGAACCTTCGACACCGTCCCCCCCGGCGAAGGCAGCCAGCAGCGAAAGAAGGGGCACCTCCACCTCGAGCTGCAAGGCGAGAAGCTGCACGGGCGCTGGCACCTTTTGCGCACCCGGCTGGCTGGCGGCAAGCAGCAGTGGCTGTTCTTCAAGGCCAAGGACGGAAGCGAGGACCCAGGCTACGACGTGCTCGCCGAACGGCCGGAGTCGGTCCAGTCGGGGCGGGTGAGGACCCGCGGCCCGGTGAGCCGAAGGGCGATGGCCACCATCCATCCGGAGCCGGGCCAGCTCCTCGAGAAGGTGGGGCCGCCGATGAGGGCCACTCCCTCGCGGGCGGAAGAGGTGGAGGAGGGCCGCTACCTGCTCGAGGTGAAGTACGACGGCTACCGCGGGCTGGCGGCCATCTGTGCGGGGAGGGTGGCCTTCCGTTCCCGCTCCGCGCTGGACCTGTCCGAGCGCTTCCCGGACATCGCCCAGGCGCTCTCGCACCTCGAGGTGGCGGAGGCGGTGCTGGACGGCGAGGTGGTGGCGCTGGACGAGCGCGGCGCCTCCAAATTTCAGCTCCTCCAGACCAGCAAGGGCGAGGAGCGCTTCGCGGCGTTCGACCTCCTCTGGCTGGACGGAGAGGACCTCCGCGGCCGTCCCCTGGAGGAGCGGCGGGACTTGCTGGAGAGCGTGCTCGCCAACGCCACTCCTCCCATCCAGCTCGGTGAACGGGTGGATCTCCCTCTCGCCGGCGCGCTGTCGGCCGCCAAGCGGCGCGGCACCGAGGGCATCGTCGCCAAGCGTCGCGGCTCCAAGTACCGCGGCGGCCGCTCTCGCGACTGGCTCAAGCTGAAAGTGCAGGCCACCCAGGAAGTGGCGGTGGTGGGCTACCTCCCCATCCGCACCGGTGGAGCGGCGATCGGCTCCCTGCTCCTCGCGGTGCGCGAGGGGCGGGCCTTCCACTACGCCGGGAAGGTGGGCACCGGCTTCACCGACAGGGTGCGGGAACTGCTCAAGGAGCTCTTGGACCGCGACCGGGTGGAGCGGCCGGAGGTGCAGGGCGCTCCCAGGCAGCGGGGCGCGGTGTGGGTGAGGCCGAAGCTGGTGGCGCAGGTGGCCTTCTCCGAGTGGACGCGTGACGGGAAGCTGCGGCAGCCGTCCTTGCAGGGCCTGCGCGAGGACAAGCGGCCGGAGGACTGCGTCCGTGAGGAGCCCGCCGAGGCGCGCTGAGCCTCAGTTGCCGAGCAGCCGCTTTACTTGTTGTTTCTCGCCGGCGAACTCGAAGTGCTGGTAGAGCTGGAAGGCGTTCTGCCGGTCGACAATCTTCGCCCGGGTAATCTCCACCACCTGCACCTTGTCGTTGCCGAAGTCCATCAGGTCCACCAGCCGGCCCACCTGGTCCACGGTGAAGTAGGCGCGGGAGGAGGCGGTGCGAATGACGTCCAGCTTCTCTCCGGAGAAATCCTCCGCCTGGACCGCTCCCACCAGCGCAGAGAAGTCGCCCTCGCCCATCGGCACCGGGCCCGCCGGAGGAGGAGGCGGCGGCGGCGCGTGGGCCGGACCGTCCACCCTCACCATCACCGTGGCCGAGCCTCCGCCCTGCACGTAGAGCTTCCCCACCTGGCGGGCCTTGGCCTCGAGCTTCTTCTCGAACACCTGGCCGTTGGGGAGGTACACCACGAACTTGTAGAAGCGGTCGGGGGCGGCGTCGAAGGAGAAGGGGACTTCGAAGGTGGCCTTTCGGTTGCCGTCCCAGACGTCGCAGCGGGCGCCCTCCGGCTCCAGCACCTTCATCAGGGTGCGGCCGTCGGAGCTGGAGTCGTAGCTCAGCTTGTAGGCCTCGTTGGAGAAGGAGCTGGACTCGGCTCGGGACTCCGCCCTGGACTCCGAGGTGTTGACGTTCATCTCCAGCTTGATGCCCTGCGCGAAGGCGGGCACGGCGATCAGCACGGCGGCGAGTGCGAGGCGTCTCACGAATCTCCTCCGGGTTTCGGAATGCAAGACACGGGCGGCCCCCCCTCTGTGCAGCCCGCCCGTGCCGAATCGGAAGCACCCTACGAGGAAAGCGGGCGTCCGCTCAAGCCCCCACTCACTGAACGCACTTTCCGGTTCGACGGCAGAGTCGCCGTTCTGCTATTCAAAGCGCCGATGCAGCCCGCCCTCGCCTTGGCGGAGCGCTCCGACCGGCGCTTCTTCGCCTTCAACGCGACCCTCTCCGCGGCGGCGCTCTGCTTTCTGGGCTACCTCCTCCTCGTCCGGCGCGGCGGCGAGGGCGCAGGAGTGGACCTGCGCTTCCTCCCGGCGGTGAATGCGAGCCTGAACGCGCTCGCCGCCTCCTTCCTGGTGGCCGGCTACCTGGCGATCCGGCGCGGCGCCCGAAAGGCTCACCAGTACCTGATGGTGTCCGCCTTCGCCGCCTCCGCCCTCTTCCTCTTCTGCTACCTCACCTACCACTATGTGCACGGGGACACCCGCTTCGCCGGCACCGGCCCCATCCGGACGGTGTACTTCTTCGTGCTCGCCACCCACGTCCTCTTCTCGATGGCGGTGGTGCCGCTGGCCCTCACCGCCCTCTACTTCGCCTGGCGAGGGAGGCTGGAGCGGCACCGCAAGGTGGCCAAGCTGCTGCTTCCCATCTGGCTCTACGTCTCCGCCACCGGAGTGCTCATCTTCGCGCTGCTTCGGAGCCATTCCGGCTGAGCGAGCGGCACTCCGTCCAGGTACGCCACCACCTGGCCGATCACCGAAGGCACCCGCGGACTTCTCCCCTCGCCTCCAGCCGCCGGTAGACCGGCGACAGCTCGCGCCAGGGCGGAGAGAGGGCCTCTTTGCCGAGCAGCTCTCGAAGGACGATTCCGTAGCAGGAGAGAAACAGCCGGGCCAGGTGCTCCAGCGCCTGTGGGGACTCCCTCCACTCGATGGGGGAGAGCAGGGTCCACCTCCCCGCCCTCAGCCGGCCGATGGTGAGCTGGTGGATGCGCCGGAGGAGCCGGCGATCGCAAAACTCCAATCGCGGTTGTCCTGGCAGGCCACCTGGGCGGGGAAGACTTCGGCGAGCAAGTCCTCGGCGCGGGCGCGCTGGAGGGTGGGCGGCACCCGCTTTCCGCCCGAGGTGCGCCGGAGCTGCAAAGCCCTCGTGGCCACCCAGCGGAAGCGGGTGGTGAAGAGCGGCGACTCAAGGACGGCCTGGGTGAGCACCTCCTCGGCGTTCTTCGAGGTATGGAGGCCAGCTCCTCGATGGGCTTTTGGGTCGCGGAGAGCCCGATGAGCTGCGGAGGCGAGGGGAGGCTCCAGTTGGGCCCGCGGTGCGCCACCTCCAGGCAGGCCTTGGTGCGCGCGGCGGCGGGGGCCTTCTCGCCCAGGAGCGCGGCGCAAGTCCGGGCGTGGCCCACGTCGTGGTTTCCCAGGGTGAGGTGGACCGGCAGCGGGCCGCCGTCGGGAAGGAGGAGCGGAGAGAGGGGCCGGTGGACGAGTGCGGAGAAGAGCGGGTCCCGCTGCGCCTCGACTCGGACCGACGAGTTGCCGCCTCTTGCCGACAGCCAGATGGCGAGGCCCACTGCGCCAAGGAGCGCGAGGAGAAGCGGCCATCGCCTAGGCGCAGGCGCCACCGGGACATCCTAGCGGAGTCCGTTCGCCCATCCGCCTCGGCGCGTCTCCGCCTTCGCGGCCCGCTCCTGCGGAGGCCGGAGGTAGGTGCACAGCGCCGCGGCGATCGCAGTGAGCAGGGCCGACAGCCCATAGTGGTGCGCCCTAAGCAGCGGCTCCATGCCCTCGCGGCTGATGAAGTCGTGGTTGAGGAAGCTCACCACCCCGGCGACGAGAAGCGCCACTCGGGCGATGCGCGCCCGGCCCGACTCGGAATCGGCCTCCGCGAACAGGAGGTAGAAGAATGGCAACAGCCCAATCAGGTAGTTCCACCATCCCAGGGGAGCGAGAAAGCAGGTGAGGAAGAAGGCCGAGGCCGCCGCGAAGAAGCGGGCGCGGGGTGGGTCCCGCCAGGCGCGGATGGTCACCGCCGCCAAGCCGAGCACCACCAATCCGCCGGCGGTTCCCGCGACGAGGAGGTAGCGGGTGCCCTCCTCGGGGCGGATGAGGTGAGCGCAAGCCAGCCCGAAGACGCTCTGGTTCTCATGGCTGCACAGCATGGGCACGGTGGTGGAGCCGAGCAGAGACAGCCCTTGTCGAAATGGCTCGATGCCCCGCCAGGCGATCGCCACCAGCGAGGAAGCCGCCAGGGTGAGGGCGAGCCCGGCGAGCCTCCTCCACTGGCGGAAGCCGAGCGCGACCAGCGCGAAGACCGCGAAGTGCGGCTTGAAGAGGCAGGCCACGGCCCAGGCCGCTCCGGAAAGCCAGGGCCGCGACTCGGCGCGCTCCTCGCTCTCCGCCATCAGCCACACCAAGAGGCCGTCGCACTGCCCCAGAGAGACCAGGTGGAGCAGGTAGGGAAAGGCGAGCAGCAGCGCGAAGGGATGCGAAGCCGGGTGTGAGGCGCCGGCGTGGGCCCGGCACCAGCGCATGAAGCGGGCCACCGCCAGCACGGTGAGGGCGGCCCATACAGCGCGAGCGGCGGCGAACGGGAGCAGGGCCAGCGGAGCCAGGAGCAGCGCCGCCTGCGGCGAGTACTTGAAGGGGAGCGACTCCTCGGGATGGTAGAGGGGCGCTCCTTCGAAGACGCGCAGCGCCGCGGTGTGGAAGACGATGAAGTCGCCCTCGCCCCGGTAGACTCCGGCGTGGAGACCCACCAGCGCTGCGGCGCCCAGGAGCAGCCAGCGGTTCCGGCGCCAAAGCATCGAGCCGAGCTGCGCAAGCGGGCCGCGCGCCGGAGGAGCGGGAGACGAGGGTGTCGCCATCCGAGGCGGCGCACGGTAGGCGGTCCGACGCTCAGCGCACAACCCGCGCGTCCACCTCGGCAGAGCGGTGAGCGCCTCCCGCTGGCAACATGACCTCGAGCCCAACGTCGGCTCGAAGCCGCCAAAGACCTCACAACTGGTCCGGCCGGCCGGCCAGTCGGGTCGCGGAGTCGGCGATAGCCGGCGCGGTCAAGCACGGAAGTGCGCGAAACTCTGGGGATTCTCGAGAGAGACGCAGGGGGGCGATGCCTCGCGGCAACTGGCCGGCCTCCCCGGGAGGTCGGCCAGTTTGGAAATACAGCCGGCTGCGCCAGGCTCGTGGCGTTTCCCTAGGGAGAGCGGGCACTTGGCGTTCGGAGGATCGGCATCCGCGAGGCGCAGGGCGATGAACTGGCCCACCGGCCCGGCCAGTTCCGCGGTTTGCCCCAGGCCGAGCCGCAGTGGGACAATTCCCCGACCCGCAAGGAGGCGCGCGATGGGACTGCCCCTTTTCCTCGCCTGTGCAGTGGCGGTCGGCCAGTCCGCGCCGTACGCCTACTCGCCCGCGAACAAGCGCGACCCGTTTCAGCCGCCGGCCGGGGCCATCGCCCAGCCGGACTGCAAGAAGGGAAGCTGCCGCTACTCGCTCGATGAGCTGAAGCTGGTGGCGATCGCCGGCGGAGCGCAGCGGCTCGCGATGGTGCAGGGGCCCAGCGGCATCGGCTACATCGTCCGAGCCGGCGACCGGCTGGCCCGGGAGCGGGCGCGGGTGCTGCGAGTCGCCGCGAGCTTCGTGGAGTTGGAGCTCACCCTGGCCGACGGCTCCAGGGCGAGCCAGTTCCTCCGCCTCCAGCCGGAGCGGGGGGAGGCGCCCGAGGACTTGAGCGCCGGGCCGTAGAACCCTGTTCAGGGCGTGCCCGCGTCTGGCTTGGGCGCCTCGGGAGCCGGCGGCTGCTCCAGAATCTCCACCTGCCCGCCCGGCGGGTCGATGATGACGAATTCCACCCGGCGGTTCTGCTCGCGCGCGGCCTCCGTCTCTCCCGGCACCAAGGGCCGGCTCTTGCCGAACCCCTGCGACTCGAGCCGCCCCGCCTCCAGGCCGAACTTCACCAACCGGTCCAGCACCGCCTTGGCCCTCCGCTCGGAGAGCTTCTGGTTGGCCTCGTCGGTGCCCACGTCATCGGTGTGCCCCTCCACCCGCAGCTTCTTGATTTGGGGGAACTTCTGCATCACCTCCGCCACCGAGCGGAGCACCGGGTCCGACTTGGGTAGGACGCGTGCTTTGTTGAATTCGAAGAAGACTTTCTCGGTGATGACGATTTGCTGCTTCTGGATGAAGGCCTTGGTTTCCTTCTCCGGGCAGCCATCCTCGTCGTCCTTGCCGTTGAACGTCTCGGCCTCGTTCGGGCACATGTCCTTCCCGTCCACGATGCCGTCCTTGTCGTTGTCCGGCTCGGGGCAGCCGTCCTCGTCCTCGAAGCCGTCCTTGTCCTCCGCGTCGTTGGGGCAGCGGTCGGCGCCGTCGGGCACCAGGTCCTGATCGTTGTCCGGATCCGGGCAGCCGTCCTCGTCCTGGAAGCCGTCCTTGTCCTCGGGCTGGGCGCGGCAGCCGTCCTTGGCGTCGGGGATGCCGTCCTTGTCGTCGTCCTCCGGGCAGCCGTCCTCGTCCTCCACCCCGTCCTTGTCCTCGGGCTCGGTGCGGCAGCGGTCCTTGGCGTCGGGGATGCCGTCCTTGTCGTCGTCCAGATCCGGGCAGCCGTCCTCGTCCTCGAAGCCGTCGCGGTCCTCCGCCTGCTCGGGGCACCTGTCCTTGGCGCCCAAGATGCCGTCGCGGTCGGGGTCGGGATCGTGCTGCTGGGTCGTATCCGGAGCGCCGACGCTCAAGGACAGCCCGGCCAACAACATCCGCGCTTCGCCGAGCTGCACGTACTTCACGTTCGGGCCGAGCTGCAGCCCGTCCACCAGCGACAGCTCCACGCCCAACCCCACGTCGAACCCGAAACCGAGCCCGCCGGCGGCCAAGATGCCGCTTCCGTCGAGCCAGAGATTTCCAAACAGGTTCCCCTTATGCCCCTCCTCGGTGCCGACGTGCAGCAGGTAGCCCTGCTTGTCGTCCATCAGCCGGAGGCGAATCCCCAGCCCGGCCGCCACCGCCGAGCCGCCGGAGAGTAGAAGCCGGTCGGAGAGGCCCACGCCCAGCCCCTCGAGTTGGGGAGCCACCGGGCCGAGCCCGAGCATGGCGAAGTCAACCTTCACCGCCGCCGTCCCGCCGGTGGGAGCCCGGTTCTGCAGGCTCACCGCCAGCCCAGGCTCCACGTGGAAGTTGACCGCCGCGCTCTCCGCGCGGCCGGCCTGCGGCCAGGCGAGCGCGAGCGACACCGCGACCGGCGGAAGAAGACGCATGAGAATCCCCTCCGGAGCGCACGGTAGCGGCAGGGATCGAGATGTCAACGAATCCCGCTCTTGCGGCATGCTGTCGGCCCGATTCGCCGGGAAGGCCCATCCATGAGCTTGCCGATCGCCGCCGCGCTCTTCCTCGCCGCGCCGCTCTCCACCACCGCCGAGCGGAGCGGGTGGACGCGCACCGGCCGCTACGAGGAGGTGGTCTCCCTCTGCTCGCGCTTCGAGCGGGCCTTCCCGGGAAGGGTGCGCTGCGAGCGCTTCGGGGTGACGCCGGAGGGCCGGCCGATGCTCGCGCTGCTTTCGCACTCCGGAGGGCCATTGGAACCGGGCGAGCTGCGAAGGCGCAAAGTCCCGGTGGTGATGGTGCAGGGAGGCATCCACGCCGGGGAGATGGACGGGAAGGACGCCGGGCTCTGGGTGCTGCGCGAGCTGCTCGAGGGCCGCGCCTCCAAGGGGGTGCTCTCCAAGGTGGCGCTGCTGCTGGTGCCGGTGTTCAACGCCGACGGCCACGAGCGCTTCGGAAAGAACCAGCGGCCCAACCAGAACGGCCCGGAGGAGACCGGCTGGCGAGTCACCGCGGGCAACCTGAACTTGAACCGGGACTACGCCAAGGCCGAGGCCCCGGAGATGGCGGCGATGCTGCGGCTGTTCGGCCGGTACGACCCCATCCTCCACGTCGATCTCCACGTCACCGACGGGGCGCGCTTCCGGCACGAGGTGGCGGTGATGCTGGAGCCGTCACAAGTCGGCGCAGAGCGGCTGAGACCGCTCGGCCGGGCGCTTGGCGAGGCGGTGCTGCGGAGGCTGGGCGACGCCGGCCACTTCCCGGTGCCCTTCTACCCGTCCTTCGAGAAGGACGACGACCCGTCCTCGGGCTTCGCCTATGGAGTGCCGCCGCCGCGCTTCGCCGAGGGCTACCGGATGCTAAAGAACCGCTTCGGGATGCTGGTGGAGGCCCACTCCTGGAAGGACTACGCCACCCGGGTGAAGGCGATGCGCGAGGTGATGTTGGCCTCGCTGGAGGCGGCCGCGGCGGACGGTGGCAAGTGGCTCGCCGCGGCGGAGGAGGCGGACCGGGCCGACCTCCGCTGCGGGGGAGTCGAATTGCCGCTCGGGTACGAGAACACCACGAAGAGCCGGGAGCTGGAATTCTTGGGCTACGCCTACCGGGTGGAGCCTTCGGAGGTCAGCGGCAAGAGGTGGATCCGCTACGACGAGTCGAAGCCCGAGGTGTGGAGGGTGCCCTACTACTTCGAGCTTTCCCCCAAGCTGATCGCGAAGGCGCCTAGGGGCGGCTACCTGGTGCCGGCGGCCCACGCGGGGTGGCTGGGCGAGAAGCTAAGGCTGCACGGCTTCTCCTTCGAGGTGCTGGGGCGCGAGCTGACCTTGGAGGTGGAGGCCTTCCGCGCCACCGAGGCCTCCTTCCGGCCCCAGCCCTACGAGGGCCGGCAGGCGCTCTCGGTGAAGGGCGACTGGTCCAAGGAGCGGCGAGCGGTGCCGAAGGGCTCGCTCTACGTGCCGGTGGCGCAGCGGGGCGCCGCGCTGCTGGTGCACCTGCTCGAGCCTCAGGCGCCCGACTCCTTCCTGCAGTGGGGCTTCTTCAACGCCCACTTCGAGGCCAAGGAGTACATGGAGGACTACGTCGCCGAGGATGTGGCGAGGAAGATGCTGGAGGACCCGAAGGTGAAAGCCGCCTTCGAGGAGCGGCTGAAGGAGCCGGCCTTCGCCAACAGCCCCGAGGAGCGGCTGCGCTTCTTCTATCGCCGCCACCCGTCCTTCGACGAGCGGATGAACCTCTACCCCGTCTATCGGGTGGACGAGCGACCTCGTTGAGCGCCGCTGGGCGAGTCGGGCGGTTCCTCTGGAGCGTGCGCCGCCAGGCGCTCTTGGTCTCGCTCTTGGCGCTCATCGGCCTGCCGGGGCTGGGCTCGCCGGAGGCCGGCACCCACCCCGACGAAGCCCTCTACCTCGCCATCGGCGCCCAGATGGCGGACCGCGGCGCCTGGCTGGATGCGACGCTGGATGGGGAGCCAGACTTCCACAAGCCGCCCTTGCTCTACTGGGCCCAGCACCTCTTCCATCTGCTCTTCGGCACCAGCCTCTTCGCCGGGCGGCTACCCTCGGCGCTGGCGGGCATCGCCCTCGCGCTCGTCGTGGGCGGCCTCGCCCGCCGTCTGTACGGAGAGAGCGCCGAGTGGCCGGCGGCGCTCTTCACCGCAAGCTGCGCCGGGGTGTCGCGCTTCTCCCGGCTGGCGATGATGGATGTCCCGCTCGCCTTCTTCATCGCGCTCGCCGCCTATGGCGCCTTCCGGGCCGCCGAGGAGCGAAGGCCCCCTCTGCTGCTCCTCTGCGGCGTCGCGGCGGGGGGCGCGCTGCTTCTCAAGGGGCCGGTGGGGGTGCTGATCATCCTCCTCCTCGCGGCGGGCTATCTGGCGGTGCGACTCCCCGGGCTTCTCGCGGGGAGGTGGACTTTGGCCTCGTTCGCCTTGGGGGCGGCGCTGGGGTTGCCCTGGTTTCTCTTTTCCTGGGCACGGCACGGCGCGCCCTTCTTCGAGAGCTTCTTCCTCAGGGAGCACGGCTACAAGTTCTCCGGGCCCTGGACCGTGGAGGGAGAAGCCTCGCTGTTCGCCGCGCTCGCGCTCCTCTCTTCCCCCTGGCTCCTGCTCGCCGTCGGCGGCTCGTGGCGCCTATGGCGCTGGCGCGAACCCGGCCTCCTCTTGCCCTTGCTCTGGCTCGGCTCGGTGCTGCTGGTCTACTCGCTCCCGTCGGAGAAGCAGGCCCACTACGTGTTGCCGTCTCTGCCGGCGGCGATGCTCCTGGCGAGCGGGCGAATGCCTCCGCGCTGGGCCTCGGCGGTCACCTCGCTCGCGCTGGGGCTCGGAGGTGTCCTGGTGCTCCTGCTCCTGCGTTGGCCGCTGCCGGCCGCATCGCTCGCTTCTTGCCTCCTTTCGGCGGGAGGTTTCTTCACCTCGGCGGCGCTCCTCTTTAGGTCCCGGCTTGCCCCCGCGGCGGCGGCAGTGGGGCTGGGCACGATGCTGCTCATCGGGGTGGCGTTGCCCTTGGCGAGCCCACCGCTCATCTCCGCGGAGGCCAAAGAGCGGCTGCCGGGGAGGCCGGTGTTCCTCTTCAACCTGCACGGCGGCGTCTATCGCTTCGCGGCTGGGAAGGTGGTCCACCGCGCCTGGGCGGAGGAGGACCTCTCTTCTGCGCTCTCGTCCGGGGCCGCGGTCATCCTCACCGAGGAGGAGCTGAAAGCGCTCTCTTTGGAGCGGCAGCGGCAGTGGAGCCCCCTCGCCCGCTGGCGCCGCCTGCGGAGGGCGGTCCCTCCGGAGACAGCGTGGCGGGCGTGGAGGACGGCGGACCTCTCGCCCCTTCTCGAGGAGGTGGTGCTCCTCGGCGGGGCGGGACCGCCTCCCTGAAGGCGCTTTGCCGGGCCGGCTGGGTCAATGTACATTGTACGTCGATGAAACGATACACGGCCTCGCAGGCTCGCCAGCACCTCTCCGACCTCCTCGACGCTGCGGCGAAGGGAGAGGCCGTCGTCATCGAGCGCGGCGGAGTGAGGTTCAGGCTGCAGGCGGAGAAGCGCGCCAGGCTGGTGCGCCGCCGCAGGTCGCGAGTGGAGCTCATCGACCCGGCCGTCGAAGCCGGCTCTTGGACCTGGAGCCTTGGGGCCGAAGGACTCCGCTTCAGGCCGCGGCGGCGGTGATCCTGCTCGACACCAACGCCCTGCTTTGGCTCGAGCTGGGGCATGCCCGCAGCAGGCCTCTCGCACGATGGGCAGGAAGGCTGTACCTGTCGCCCGCCACGCTGCTGGAGCTGCAGCTTCTCCAGGAGGTGGGGCGCTTGCGATTCCGCGGGGGCTTCCCCGGCGGGTTGGCGGACGACGACCGGTGGCTTCTGGACAGCCCTCCGGCCGATCGCTGGTTCACCGAGGCGCTGGCGCTGAGCTGGACGCGGGACCCGTTCGATCGTCTCCTGGTCGCCCACGCGCGCCTTCGGGGCTTTAGACTCGCCACCGGCGACGGCGAGCTATTCGAGCGGCTGGAGCCGACCTCTCTGCTCGAGTTGTAGCGCGCTACGCCTGCCCCAGCGCCCGGGCGTACAGCCCTCGCACCCTCTCGGCGAGCGCCCCGTCATCCGTCCCGAGCGCCTCCGGAGGGATGGGAGGCATCACGCTCACCCGGATGTGGCACTTCGGCCTGAGCCAAGGGCCATCGCCCACGATGAGGCCGCGCGTTCCCTCGATGAGGACCGGGACCAGCGGCAACTGCTCCTCGATCGCCAGCCGGAAGGCGCCGCGCTTGAAAGGGAGGAGCTTCCCTTCGCTGTAGGTGCCCTCGGGAAAGAGGAGCACCGGCACTCCCTTCTTTAGCCACTGCCGGCAGGAGTCGAGCATCCGCCGCATGGAGTGGGGACGCCCCCGCTCCACCCGGACGTAGCCGGCGAGCGACATCGACCAGCCCACCACCGGGAGCGAGAAGAGCGAAGCCTTGGAGACGAACTTGAACGGGTGGAACAGCCCCATCGCCGCCACGATGTCGGCCATCGACTGGTGATTGGACACCAGCACCGCCGGGCCTTTGGGAAGCCGCTCCCGGCCGAGCACCTCCACCTTCCAGCCGGGCCACAGCCTGAGGTAGCGGAAGGTCCACCGGCAGATGAAGCCGTGCACCGCGCGGCGGGTCGGGTCGAACGGCGCGGTGAGCGCGTACAACAGCGCGCTCAAGAGGCAGGCGATGGGCGCGGTGAGCGCGAAGGCGAGCCAGAAGAGGATGGTGACGGCGACCCCCAACCGTCAGAAAAGCTCGCCGGCCTTGGCCTTCATCTCCGCGGCCTTCTCCTTCTCCACTCGGGTTTCCGGCTCGAACCCGGGGATGACGTCATCCGGCACGGCCAGGGCCTCGTCCAAGAGCTTGTCGAACAGCGCTCGGTCCTGCTTCTTCACCGCGTAGACGTCAGCCATCAACACCTTGGTGCCGATGTAGCCGGGGGCAATCTCCAGGCTCTTCTCGAAGTGCTCCTTGCTCTTGTTCATGTCGCCGCCGGCGAAGCCCGGCGCCACCGCGTAGAAAGCGCCGAAGTAGCGGTGCGGGGCGCCGTGGAAGAAGTCCGGATCCAGCTCCAAGACCCGGGACATCACTGCCTTGATCTTGTCCTTGTTGCCCAAAGTGGTGGCAAAGCCCTTGGCGCGGCTCCACTTGCCAAGGCTGGAGGCGTACCAATAGGCGGCCTCGATGTCCGGGGCCTCGAGCAGCTTGGCGCCCTGCTCCACGCTGCCTCCGGCGAGCACGTGCTCTTTGAACTTGGGGTTGCCCGCGGCCAGCGAGTGCTCGCCGGCGGCCACTCCCTTCTCGAAGGTGGAGAGGTATTCCTCCGACTGAGTGCCCAGCTTTCGGAGGTGCGCGTCGGCGAGGAAGTAGTAGCCGTGGGAGAGCTTGGCCCAAAGGGGGGCGCCGGAGGGATTCTGGACCGCCGCCTTCTCCCAGGCGGCGATGGCGGCCTCCAAGGAGGGCTTCTCGTCGCGCTTATTCCAGGCCTCGTCGCCCTGTGAGAGGAAGTCCGCCGCGGAGGTGGCGGAGGCCTCCGGCTTTCCTTCGGGAGCGGCCTCCCACTGGGCCTTGCGCCCCGCGCTGCACCCCAAGGACAGCACCACGAGTCCGATCGTCCACGCGTTGCGCTTCATCCGACTCCCCGGAAGGCGGGCCGCTCGGCCCTTGGTTGAGGCGCGCCTTATAGGGCTCTTCTTGGGCCCGGGCAACGCGGTGCAACTTCCTATAGGAGCCCCGCTGAAGCTCTCGTAGGCTCGAAGCATGAAACCCCACACGCTCGCCGCCCTCGTCCTGCTCGCCACCGCCCCGGCAGCCAAGGCCGGAGAGACGGTCGCCAAGATCGCCACCGTCGCCCCCGACGGCACGCCCTGGGCCGAGCAGCTGCGGGCCTACAAGAACAAGGTGGAGAAGGGCTCCGAGGGCAGAATCAAGGTGAAGCCCTACCTGGGCGGCGCCCTGGGAGACGAGAACGTCACGGCCAGCGAGACCAAGCGCGGGGCGATTCAAATCTGGGGCGGCTCCACCGGAGCGCTCGCCACCATGGTGCCCGAGCTGGCGCTCTTCGAGCTCCCCTACCTCTTCCGCAGCGAGAAGGAGGCGGACTACGTCATCGACGAGGTCCTCTTCGAGGACATGAAGAAGGTGCTCGCCGCGCGCGGCTTCACCGTCCTTTTCTGGGCGGAGAACGGCTACCGCTCCTTCGGCACCGCCTTTGGCCCGGTGAAGACGCCCGAGGCGATGAAGGGCAAGAAGATGCGCTCCCAGGAGAGCGAGGTGCACATCGAGATGTACCGGGCGCTCGGGGCCTCCCCGGTGCCCATCGCGGTGACCGAGGTGCTCTCCTCGTTGCAGACCAAGGTGGTGGACGGCTTCGACAACACCCCCCTCTTCACCTTCGCCGCCTCCTGGCACCAGGGCATCAAGCACTACAGCCTCACCGAGGCCATCTACCAGCCGGGCATCGTGGTGGCGAACAAGGCCTGGTTCGACAGCCTCTCGCCGGAGGACCAGAAGCTGCTCTCCGCCGACGCCAAGCAGGAGGCCGCCACCGGCCGGGCCGGCGTGCGCGAGCTGGCGCCCCTGCTCATCGAGAACTTCAAGAACGCCGGCATCGCCGTCCACACCCTCACCCCCGAGGACAAGGCCGCCTTCGCCAAGCTGACCGAGCCGGGCCACGACAAGTGGATCCAGGGCAAGGGCAAGTCCGCCGCGCCGATGCTCAAGAGGGCCAAGGCCGCCCTCGCCGAGTACCGGAAGAGGAATCCCTAGACCGTGGTGAGCCCGACCGACCCGCCGGAGCCGGCGCCACGGGCCTCCTCCTGGCGCGGGGGGCTGAGGCGGCTGGATAAAGCCTGGCTCAAGCTCGAGCGGGCCGGGGTGGTGGCGGGCTTTCTGGTGATGTCCGCGGTGGTGTTCGCGGACGTCTTCCACCGCGTTTCCGCGGATCGGGCCTGGCAGACGCCGCTCAAGCTCCTCGCGGTGGGGCTGGCCGGGTGGGGCCTGTGCTGGGCCGCAGTGCGGACCGCCACCAAGAGCGCGATGCCTCACCGCAAGGCAGCGGGACTGGCGGCGCTGTTGCTCGCGGGAGTGGCCCTCGCCGCGGCGGCATTCGTCTGGCTGGTCCCGGCGGGAGTCATCTGGGCGCAGACCTTCGCCCTGGTGCTCACCATCTGGGTCGGCTTCCTTGGAGCGAGCATCGCCACCGCCGAGGGGAAGCACCTCAAGGTGGACGCGGCGGAGCGACTCTTCAAGGGCGCCGCCAAGCACTGGGTGGGCACCGCCGCCAACCTCTTCGGCGCCGGCTTCTCCTTGGCCCTCGCGGTGCTGGCCTTCTCTTTCTGCCGGTACCACTACGGCGTCTGGCAAGAGACCGAGGGCGCAGGGGGCGCTTTCGAGGGGCTGCCGATTCCGAAGTTCCTCGCGTTCGCCATCCTCCCGCTGGCGCTTGGAACGATGACGCTGCGCTTTTTCGCCGCCGCCTACCTCCGGGCGCATGGAGAGGCACCGCCGGAGGGGGGCGAGTCCCCCGCCGCCGCGGCTCCTCCCGCCGGGGAGAGAGCGAGGCCCACCGCCATCGCCTCTCGCCTGGCCACGCCGCTGCTCCTTCTCATCGCGGTGGTGCTGCTCTGGCGGTTCGCCTTCTTGGGGCCGGAGGCAGGAGGCACAGTGGCGGTGCTCTCCATCCTCGCCGCGCTGATCGCGCTGGTGGTGCTGGGCGCGCCCCTGTTCGTGGTGCTGGGGATGGTGGCGACCTTGTGCTTCCTTTTGGTCGCCGAGGGCTACGACACCTTCGACAGCTACCAGGTCTTCGTCGTGAAGATCGCCAATCTGTCGACCAAGAACGTGCTCTTGGCCATCCCCTTCTTCGTGGTCTCGGGGGCGATCATGTCCGCCGGCAGCATCGCCGCCCGGCTGATCGCCCTCGCCCGCGCGCTGGTGGGGTGGCTCCCCGGTGGGCTGGCGGTGGCCACCATCTTCGCCTGCGTCTTCTTTGCGGCGATCAGCGGCAGCTCGCCGGTGACGGTGATCGCCATCGGGAGCCTGATGCTGCCCGCGCTCCTCAAGGAGGGCTACCGGGAGAAGTTTTCCCTGGGGCTGCTCACCGCCGCCGGCTCATTGGGGATCGTCATTCCCCCGTCCATCCCGATGCTGGTGTACGCCCTGGTGGCGTCCAACACCTCTCCGGTGGACGTGGGGGAGATGTTCCTCGCCGGGGTGGTGCCGGGATTCTTCCTGGCGGCGCTGATGGCCGTCCACGCGGTGTGGACCGGAGTGAAGGAGAAGCGCCCCACCACCCCGTTCTCGCCGCGGGAGGCCTGGGGCGCCTTCCGCGAGGGCTTCTGGGCCCTGGGGCTGCCGGCGGTGATCATGGGCGGCATCTACTCGGGGCTGTTCACCCCCACCGAAGCCGCCGCGGTCTCGGTCGCCTACGCCTTGGTGGTGGAGCTGCTCGTCCACCGGCAACTCAAGCTGGCCGAGCTGTTCCGCACGCTCAGGGAGAGCGGAGTGGCGATGGGCGCCCTCTTGATGATCATGGCCCTCTCCTTCGGGCTGAACGATTTCCTGGTCGAGCAGCGGGTGCCCGACGAGGCGGCGGCGTGGATCGCCTCCAAGCGGATGACTCCGGTGCAGTTCGTGCTGGCGGTCAACCTGCTCTTGTTGCTGGTGGGCTGCCTGATGGACTCCATCTCGGCCCTGCTCATCCTCGGGCCGCTCCTGGTGCCCATCGCCTACGCGCTCGGGCTGGACCTGGTGCACGTGGGAATCGTCTTCATCGTGAACCTGGAGATCGGCTACCTCACCCCGCCGGTGGGGATGAACCTGTTCGTCGCCTCCACGGTGTTCCAGAAGCCGCTGGGCACCGTCATCCGCGGAGCGCTGCCGTACATCGGCATCCTCGCGACAGGGCTGCTGGTGCTCGCCTACGTCCCCACCATGTCTCTGGGGCCGGTCAACCTCTTCTTGCGAAAGGCCCCCGTGTGGGCCGCCTTCCCCTCCGGGCCTGCGCCGAAGAAGGCCGAGCCCTCTCCCGAGGAGCCCAAGGAGAAACCCGGCAAGGTGCTCTCGATGCAGGAGATGATGGGGGAGGCGCGGAAGAAGCGCGAGGCGAGCGGAGAGGCCGACGCCGGCGCGGGACCGGGGGGAGGAAAAGTGATGTCGCTCCAGCAGATGATGGAAGAGGCCCGCCGCCGGCGCGAGGCGAAGGAGAACGCGCAGACAGCTCCCTGATTCAGGGCAAGCACAGGCAGCGGAGCGATCGGTACGGCATCGAGGTGCCGCAACTGCTCCCGGAGAAGGTGCTGGTGGGTGGCGGGGTCTGGCTGCAGCTGATCATCTCGTGCAACTGGCAGCTGCTGACGTTGTAGTAGACCGCGTAGGCCTTCGCGCAGGCTTGCGGCGAGCAGACCGCTCCGCACGTGGTGGTGCTGGAGGTGCTGGTCTTCTCTAGGAGGCACTGCCCGTCGTCGCACTGCTGCCCAGCGCCGCACACCTTGCCGCAAGCACCGCAGTGCTGCTCGTCCCGCTTGAGATCCACGCACTCGCTCCCGCATGGAGTGTAGTACGAGCTTTGGCAGGCGATCTGGCCGTTCTTGCAAACCTGGCTGGAGCCGACGGAGCGGCCGCACGCGCCGCAGTGATTGGGATCGGTGATGAGGTCCGCGCAGAGGCCGCTGCACCAGGTGTAGCCGGATGGGCAGAGGGGCTTCCCACCCACGCACGTCTGCACCACCGTGCCGCAAGTGCCGCAGTTGTTGGGGTCCGTCTTCAGGTCCACGCAGACGCCGCTGCAGCGGGTGCAGGGCGGCACCGAGAGGGGCGCGCTCGCCGAGCCGCCGTCCGGAGTCCGGTAGAGAAGTTGCTTGGCCTCCGCGGCGCTGGGGACGTCGAAGGCCACGGTGCAGCGGACCTCCGCCTTGGGGGCGAGGAGCGCGTCCGCGGGGCACGACCCCGCCGCCTGCAGGGTGATTGCCTGGGAGCCGGGATAGTCCAGGCCCGCGGTGGTGCGGAAGGTGAAGAGCGGCGCCGCGAGGGAGAGCGACTGGCTCTCGCCGTTTCCCAGCCTCACCTCGACCGGAACGAGGACGTTGCTGCTCCCCGCAGTGGAAGACCCGAGCTGGCTCACCTGCTTGGCGGAGATGACCGCCAAGGCCACTCCCGCGGTGGGAACGAAGCCGGCGTCCGGCGTTGGGCCAGGACCTCCCTGGTTCACCGGGGAACAGGTGAAGTTGAGCTTCCCGTCGCAGGCGAAGCCCGGAGCGCACAGCATGCAGGAATTTCCCCCGCTCCCGCACGCGGCCTCGGCGGTGCCGGCCACGCACTCTCCCTGCGCAGTGCAGCACCCGAAGCAGTTTCCGGGTCCGCATCGCGAGGTGGGGCCGCAGCCGGCTGCCCACAGCGAGGCCAAAAGCGCCAAGAGGAAACTAGGGAGTCCAGCTCGCATCGACATACCTCCGTCGCCAGGGCGCCCCGGCTTGAAGCTCGCGGCCGAGGCATATACCCCCAAGTCGCCCAGGGTAGGCAAGCCAGGCGGCCAAAGGGGTGTGGTTCTCATGCTGATCACCCTCGCGCATCGGGCGAATGCGCAGGTAGCGCGGGGACCGTGGCTCCTCCGCGCACCCGTGGCGCCGCCGGCGATGTGGCGCTCCACGCGGCGCCGGCCTGGGCGCGAAGGTCTACCGACATGCGCCCGGTGCTCGGTCCGGGATCTGACGCGGTAGTGTCAAAGCGGCTGGGAGCTCCACCGCCCATCTGCGCGCGCGAGCGCCCCAGCCGGCGGCAGCGCCCCGCCGTACAGCGCCCCGAGGCGGCGCCCTTCAACCGCCCGCCGTCCGCTTCGCCGCGCTGCCGGGCCTTTCCCCGCCTCCTGGCTCCATCCAGTTTTCTGAAACTGCGCCATGTGCTCCTCCCCGAAGTCCAGGCGCGCGCAGTGAGAGTTGTGGCGCTTGCAAGCCAGCATGAGGTTGTCAGGCGTCGCCTCCCCAGCATGCGCAAACGGCCTCAGATGGTGGATTTCGAGCTGGTGCCGCGAGTTGCAGCGCCT
>JACPVI010000060.1 GCA_016191815.1 Myxococcales bacterium | reverse complement strand
GGTGGCGGGGCGGGTGGCGGGAATGCCGGCGACGACGGCGGGGCGGGAGGCGGGGCGGGAGGCGGGGCGGGAGGTGCGGGCGGCGGAGCCGGGGGTGGCGCAGGCGGCGGCGGAGGGGCGGGCGGCGGCGCCGGTGGTGGAGGCGCAGGGGGTGGCGCAGGCGGCGGCAGCGGGGCCGACGCCGGCTGCAGGGCGGCTGGCACGCTTTGCTCCACGAACGGAGACTGCTGTTCGGCGACCTGCGATCAGGGGCGCTGCGTGCAGCCCTGGTATTGCAAGCTTCCGGGCGAGCTGTGCGCCTCGAGCTCCGACTGCTGCACCGGGCTTTGCGCCAGCGGCTCCTGCTCCGCGCAAAGGTGCCAGGACGTCGGCGCGATCTGCTCGAGCGATGGGGAGTGTTGCACCCTCACCTGCACCGGAACGTGCACCTCGATCCCGGGACAAGGCGGGTGCAAGGTACTCGGCCAGGCGTGCTTGGCAGGCTCGGAGTGCTGCTCCACAAATTGCAAGGGCGGCTACTGCACGCCCGCCTACGCCTGCCGCGCCAACGGCGACCTCTGCACCAAGAGCTCCGACTGCTGCGGGAACGCCTGCTCGGTCAACGACGGTGGGGCGGGCTACTGCTTGGTGGTGACGGGAGGCGGCGGGGGCGGCTGCCTGCAGGACGGCAATCCCTGCGGGTCGGGGGGGACCAACTGCTGCTCGAGGACGTGCACCGACTTGGGCGCCGGGGCTCCGGTGTGTCTGCCCGCCAGCGGGTGCCGGCTGACCGGCAATTTCTGCCTGGCCACTTCGCAGTGCTGCGGCGGGGCGCCAAACCCCAACCAGTCGGTGACCTGTGATCCGGTCACCAGCCGCTGCGACAACGGGACCTCCTGCAACGGGGTGGGGAACATCTGCGGCGCCACCCTCTCGCTGCCGGACGGCGGCTCGGTGAACATCAACGCCTCGCAGAACTGCTGCGACGGGAAGAAGGCGGTCTGCAAGCTGGACTCCTCGGGCATCCCGCGCTGCTTCGGGGGGTGCCCCAACGACACTTGCGATCCACAGTGCCCCACCGGGTACACCGGAATCGAGCCGTGCTGCATTGCGGTGGGTGGGAGCTGCCAGTTCCGCGACCAGTGCTGCGGGAGGAGCCCGTGCCTGCCGGATCCCGACGGCGGCGCGGGCTTCATTTGCATCCCGCCGCCCAAGTGCCTTCCCCTCGGAGGCAGTTGCGTGATGGGGGCCGACGGCGGCCAGGCCTGCTGTCCAGGCACGAGCTGCCTGCCGGCGCTCGGCGGCGCTGACGCGTGCCAGCTCGGCGGTCCGCCGGATGCGGGGTCCACCGATGCGGGCGGGACGGCCGACGCCGGCGGCCCGGTGGACGCCGGGTGCAAGGTGAATGGCGAGCCGTGCTCATCTGCGCCGGAGTGCTGCTCGCTGATCTGCGGCTCAACCGACGGGGGCCCCGCCACCTGCCAGACGCCGGTGGTGTGTCAGCCGCAGGGCGGGGTATGCACCGCGACCTCCGATTGCTGCACCGGGCAGTACTGCAACATCCCCTCCGGGAGCACCACCGGCACCTGCCAACCTGGCACCTGCCCAGGCACTGGGCAGAGCTGCTCGCCCTTCACACCGTGCTGCTCGGGGCTCCAATGCCTGGACGGCGCCGGCTTCGCCTGCTCCGGCGCCACTGCCTGCACCTGCGCGGTGATCGTGAACTAGCTGGCGTGGACCCAGGGGTCCTTCGACATCCACACCGCGTCGTGTGGCGAGAAGAAGAAGGCCACTCCGCCGTTGGCCAGCATCGGCAAGAGGCGCTTCGCCCGCTTCATCTCCAGCGCCGGGCTGCCCTCGCTCCGCCCGGCGTCGCTCTCGGTGACGTAGGGCGCGCCGTGCAGCACCAGGCGACGCTCGTGGGCCTTGTCGTTGAACGCGCCCGAAAGCCCGTGGAGCTCGAGCGCGATGGATTCGTAGCTCCCCGTGGCGGCGCTGCCCTGGAAGGGGAAGGTCTGAGCGCCTGTCGCGAACAGGCCCAGTGAAGTGGCGTCGCTGCCCTCCTCGTTCGAGAAGTGCGCGGGGACTCCGTCGCGCTCGGAAGCGGAGCCCCAGCCGTGGGACACCGTGAACGGCCCGTCCGCCACCTTGAGCGCGCCCATGTCGAAGGCACAGCCGCGCCGGGTCAGGTTGTTCAGCCCGAAGTCCACGAAGAAGAGGTAGGGATTGAGCAGCGCGCCAGGGTTGGCCTGCCGGAAGTTGAGGTAGGCCCGGACGGCGTACCGGAGCGCGTCGCGGTGGCTCAGCTTCTCGAAGGCGGGGCTTAGGGCCCAGACCGCCGCTTCCACGTCCGCGCGCGCGGACAGCTTGGAAGAGGAGAGTCCAGCGGAGCCGAGCAGCTTTCCCGCACCCTCCCGAAGCGCGCTGCCGAGGCCGGTGGACAGCTCGTCGGCGCTTCCGCCGGTCCACTTCGGCAGCTCGTAGCGGAGCGGAGCTGGCGGCTTTTTGCCGCCGCTTCCTCCGTCCTGTCCCTGTGGCATCAGGCCTCGCTGGAGCGCAGTCAGGCCCAGACTAGACCACCGCCAGGTGCGAGCACAGCCGGTAGGCCCCAAGCCCACCGTCCTCGTCCAAGAGGAAGAGGTTCAGCCGTCCGTCCACCTTGAGGTCGCACAGCTCCGGCCCCGCCCGCACCTCGGCCAGCACCCTCCCGCCCGAGGGGTCCACCGCCCTCACCGACTCGCCGGGCAGCACCAAGACCCCCCGCGCCAACACCGCCGGAATGGACCGCGGAATCTCCTCGCCCGCGGCCCCCACTCGCCAGTCGATCCGCCCATCGCTCGTCACCAGCGCCGCCGCCCCGGACCGGTCGTGCGCCAGCGCCGAGCGCCCCACCGCGAGCAGCGAGAGTCCCGGCCCCAAGTGCAGCCTCCGCTCCCACAACGGGTGCCCCTTCGAGGAGAGGCACACCAGCACCGACTGGCCGTCTTGCTGTCCAGCCAAGAGAACCCGGCTCCCCGCCGCGATCGGCGCCGTGGGCGCCGTCAGCGCCAACTCCTTGGTCCACGCCAGGGCGCCAGAGTGCGCGTCAGCCGCAAACACCGCGCTCTTTTCCCCCCGCGAGAGCAGCGCCAGAAGTCGCTTGCCCCACGACACCGTGGGCGCCGCAAACGGCATCGCCGCCCGCATCCTGAAGCGCACGCTGCCGTCCCGCACCTCCAAGCCGTAAAGCGACCCCGAGTCCGTCGCCAACAGCGCCCGGTGCCCCTGGAACGACAGGTATGCCCGCTGGGCGCGCGGAGGATCGATGCGCCAGATCTCCCGGCCAGTCACCTCGCAGAAGGCCAAAAGCCCCCGGTCCTTGCTCGTCGCGATGAGCAGGCCGTCCCTGCGGTGAAGCTCGGGGCCTATGGGCAGCCCGTCGTGATCCTTGAGCCACCGCGCCCCGGCATCTTCCGCGGTGAAGGCGAGGATCCGCGTGAGCGTGGCCGCCAGCACCCGCCCGTCCTCCGAGGCGGCGACTCCATGCGCCGCCACCCTGCGGAACCGAAGCTCTCCGTTCAAAGCGAAGCCGCAGGCCACCTCGCCGGAAGAGAAGATCGGCCCCTGGCGCGACAACAAGAGCCGCCCGGTGGTGTCCCCTCCCAACTCGGATTTCTCCCATAGCGGTTCGAAGCGGAGCTTGCGCAGCCTCGCCCCCACCCGAAGAGGACGGGTGGCCCCCTTGCGCCGCTTGGGGCCAGTGGCCGCGCCGGCCTGCTCCGGCGGCCTCACCTTGCGGACCAAGGCGAGCCCCTCGTGGCAGCGCTCGATCAACTCCGCCACGTACGGGTTTCTCCGCTGCGACTTGTTCCGCGCCGCCAGCGCGAACGCCACTGCCTCGCCGAGCTCCAGCATCCCCCTCGCCAACCGCTCGGGCTCGAGCGGCGCCTCCACCGCGCCCACCCGTACCGAGCCCTCCCGGATCCGCACCTCCACCTCCGCGCCTTCGCCACCCGGCCGGAAGGAGAACCGCTCCTCCTCCGATTCGATCGCGTGGAGCAGCTCGGCCGCCTGACGCGATAGCTCCAGAGCCGACAGGAATGGCAGGCCCTCGCTCCGCCAGTCGCCACCCGGCGAGGCGCGCAGCGTCAAGGCCCCGCCGAACAAGAGAGAGGGCAACCCGCCCGGCGAGCGCGGATCGAAGGCGAGGATCCAATCCTCGGGATCCTCGATCTCCAGCCCGAAGCTCCCCGGCTCGGTCGGGAACTGCCGGTGCCCGAAGCCGCCACCCAGACGGCGCGGCCTGGGCTCGGCGAGTCCCCCGCGCTCAAGCGCCGAGAGCCGCCGCACCATCGCCCGGTGCCTCTGGGTGCGAAGCGTCGCCGGAGACGCCTCGGCCAGGTCCGCCACCAGCGCCCGCCCGCACCGCGCCGCCGCCTCCGAAAGCTCCCCGAGCTCCACGGAGAGCGGAGGGCGCAACAGCTTCGGTGGGCGCCCGAGGCTCACCACCGACAGGCTCGCCTCCGCGCCGCGCCGCCACAGGCACAGCTCCAAGTGCGCCTCGAGCGAAACCTGCGACCAGGCACGCCCCTCGCAAGCGAGCGCATGCACCGCGTCCACCAGGTCGGGAACCACGCGGGAGAGCGGCTCTTCGCTCGCCCCTGCGAGCAAGTCGATCCCGTGCAAGTAGAGCCCGAAGGCGTCCACCGGCACCGCCGAACGCTCCCGCTTCCAGCTCTGGCCGATGCGGAAACGAATCATCCGGCGCGGCGCCTCGATTGACAGCCAAGTTTACCGCTGACTAGCATTCGCGTCCCTTTGCACGCTAGTAACACAAGTGTGTGTAACTCCTGGATAATTCAATGACGTTCTACGAGGCCGCGCTCCGGGTGCTGGAAGGTGCCGGGCGCCCGCTGCACGTATTCGAGATAACCGAGAAGTCGATCCAGCAGAACCTGCTCAGCCACGTCGGCAAGACGCCGGAGCAGACGATGCTCTCCCGGCTGGCGGCGATGGCCCGCCGCCGCGGGGACCGCAAGGTGATCGTCACCGCCAAGGACACCTTCGCGCTCGCCGACTGGCAGCTTCCCGAGGACGCCCAGGCGCTGGAGCAGACCGGCGTGGCTGAGCCGCATCCGGAGGAGGCCCTCCCACCGCTTCGGCCTCCCGAGCGGCACCCCGAGCCGCGAGGGGACAATGTGAGGGCGGTGGGGCGCGGCGAGCGGAAGCGTCGGCGCGACGAGGAAGAGGAGCGCGGCCGGCGGAGGCGCTTCCCTCCGTTGCCCGAGGTGGTTTTCGAGGTGCTCTCCGATGCCGGCGAAGGGTTGCCAGCCTCGGAGATCGCCGAGCGGGCCAGGGCCCGCGAGCTGGCCGGGGAGGACTTGACTCCGGAGCAGATCCTCACCGCGCTGCTAGAGGACAACCAGCGTCGGATCGACGCCAGCCGCAGGCCGCAGTTCCTCTTCGACCGGGAGTCCGGCCGCGTCTCGCTCGAGCGCGCCGGCCAGCCGTCGGAGGCGCCTCCCTTGGAGCTGCAGGCGGCGTTCGCCGCGGCGCTGGGCATCCCGCTGGAGGGTGGCCGGCCCGTGCTCCCCAGGTCCGCCGAGCGGGGCGTGGACATCTCCGCGGAGCTGGGCCAGGTGCAGGCGGCCAAGGCAGCCGCCAAGGACGCGCGGAAGGCGATGGCGAGGGTCCTGCGGCGGACGCTTGCCGAGCTGGATGCGGGCACCCTGGAGAAGGCCGCCGCGCGGATGCTGCACGCGCTGCACTTCAGGGAATTGAAGGTCGCCAAGCGGTCCAAGGAGGGGCCTTTGCTGACTGCCCGCCGCCGGGAGGGCAGCCTCGAGGTGCGCTGTGCGGTGAGGTTCATCCGAGGCAGCGGCCCGGTCGACCGGCGGGCGGTGCAGGAGCTTCGCCGCGACCTGGGCCACTACTCGGCGCAGCTTGGGCTCCTTTTGTGCCCGGGCGATCTGAGGGGCGATGGGCGGGGCGAGGCCCAGTCGGGAGGCCCGCTGGTGTTTCTCTGGTGCGGAGAGGCCTTGGCCGAGAAATTCCTCGAGGCCAAGGTGGGAGTGCTGGCGCACAAGGTGGAGCTGTACGAGCTGGACGAGGCTTTCTTCGAGCAGGCCCGACTCGACGCCGAGGAGGCGCGCCGCCGCCGAGAGGAGCGTCTGCGCGAGAGGCATGAAGAGGAGGAACCCGCCGAGCCGGCCCGAGCCGGCGAGGTGGCCCCGGGCGAGCCGCCCGGTGGGACGCCCGAGTCCGCCGAGGAGCTGGAGGGAGAGGAAGAAGGCGAGGAGGGAGAGGAGGAGGGCGAGGAGCTGGTGGCCTCTGCCCCGGGCGAGGCCGGCGTGGCCGGGCCGGAGCTGGGAGAGCACCGGCGGAGGCGCCGCCGCAGGAGAGGCCGGCGTGGCCGCGGGCCGAGGGCGCCAGAGCTGGCTCGAGCACCAGGAGCCCCCGAGGCAGCGGCTCCGCCTCCAAGTGCGGAGGCCCCTGAGGCCGCTCCCCTCGCGCCGCCGCCTCAAACGGATGCCGCTCCCCTCGCGCCGCCGCCTCAAACGGATGCCGCTCCTCCGCCGGCCCCGGAAAACACCGGCGGCGGCACCGCGGACTGAAGCGGAGCCACATGAGTCGCGAGTCATTCGTGAACGTGGACGTTGAGGTGGACCTTGACGGCGACGGCGACGTGGTCGTGGACGAGACGCCGCCGCCGTTCACCTGGCCGCCGCCGATCACGTCGCCGCCGCCGTTCACGTCGCCGTCGCCGACCACGTTCACGTCAACGACCTGGTCGACGTCCATGACCTGGTCGAAGTCCACGTGCAGTTCGGGTCTGGACTCGTCTCACGCGGCCTAGATGGGGCACGCGAAGCCCATCTCCCCCGCGTTTCGCTCCGGCCGCCGGCCGTGCGGGGTGGCGCTCGCGCTCTTCCTTGCAACGGTTCCCGGCTGCAAGCGCGCCGAGGACAGGTACCTGGTGGACCGCGTCGAGGTGAAGGTGGTGGAGGGCGATCCGCTGCTCGGGCTCTCCGCCGCTCAGGTCCGTCAGCTCCTGCTCGACCGGCTCGCAGCGCACGGCAAGTTCGACCTCTCCCTGGAACGGAGGCGCAAAGCGGCCTCGACTCCGCTGCGCCTCTCCCTCGAGGTGGCTCCCGCCCGCGAGGAGGAGAGGGGTCAGGGCCAGGGCGCGCACGCGGTCGTCGCCGCGCAGCTCTCGGTCTCCTCCGGCGGACCGACCTCGGCCCGCTGGGACGTCGAAGCCACCGGCGAGGCCAAGCTCGCCGGCGACGGACTGGACGAGCGCCAGGAGGCCGCCCGCCAGGCCCTCGCCCAGGTGCTCGGGGAGCTGGTGAGCTCCTCGCACCTGTTGCTCGTCGCGGCGGCGAAGCCCGAGGGCGAGCTGTTGAAGGACCTCGCGGGCAAGGGCGGCGAGAAAGAGGCGGCGATCCGCGTGCTCACCGACCGGAGGAACCCCAAAGTGGCAGAGGCCTTGATCGAGAAGCTCGGCAGCTCGGACCTCGACGAGGTGCGCCGCGCCATGGGGGCGCTCATCGAGCTCAAGGAGCAGCGGGCCGTGCCGGCGATGATCGACCTCGGCCGGGCGAGAAACCTAATATTCCAGCGCGAGGTGCTCTTCGCGGTGAGCGAGCTGGGCGGAGCCGAGGCCGAGGCCTACCTCTACACGGTGGCGCAGGGGCACGATCACCCCGACATCCGCGCTGCCGCGGAGCAGGCCCTCGCCGAGCTCACCGCGCGGAAGAACCGCTCCAAGGGGGCGCGCACCGAGGCGCCCAAGGGACAAAAGACACCATGAAGTCGCCCATCGCGCTGTGCCTCCTCGCCTTTGCGCTCGCCTGCGCGCGCAAGCAGGACCTACCCGAGAAGGACCGGCTGGACCCGGCGCAGTACTACCCGCTCGCGGTGGGGAACCGGTGGATCTACGAGGGCACCTTCCTCGGAGGGAAGCTCGAGCGCCGCATCGAGGTGGTCAAGCTGGACGGCGGCTTCTTCGTGGACAGCGAAGGGGCGCGGCTCACCGCCGACGCCTTCGGCGTGCGCGACGACAAGCGCTATCTCCTCAGGGAACCGCTGGAGGCAGGGGGGACCTGGACCAACGTGGTGTCGGTCTCCTCGGTGGAGCACTACCGGGTGCTGGAGGCGGGGCTCTCCTGCGAGACCCCGGCCGGCCACTTCGAGCGCTGCGTAAGGGTCGAGGGGCGCAACCGCATCGACGAGAAGGTGACGCTGGTGAACGAGATGACCTTCGCGCCCGGGGTCGGCCTGGTGCGGATGTCGGTGTTCGCCGAGTCGGACGGCAAGCGCATTCCCCAGACGAACCTCGCCCTGCGCGAGTACCAGCTCGCCAGGCCGGCGAAGAGCGGCGCGCCGTGACCAGGGAGATCGGTGTCGCGCTGTTCGGCCTGGGCAACGTGGGCCTGGGCTCGTACCGGATCCTTCGAGATCACGCCCGGGACATCGAGCGGCGCCTCGGGGCCAGGGTCCGGGTCCGGCACGTGGTGGTGCGCGATCCGCACAAGGAGCGCCCGGAGGAGCTTCCGCCGGGAATCGTCACCGCCGACCCGGAGAGGGCCTTTGCCGATCCCGGAGTGTCGGTGGTGGTGGAGCTGATCGGCGGGGTGGATTTCGCCGCCGAGGTGTGCCGCCGGGCGATCGACTCCGGCCGCCACCTGGTCACCGCCAACAAGGCGCTGCTCTCGCTGCACGGCGAGGCCCTCTTCGCGCGGGCCCTGGAGCGCGAAGTGGACCTCCACTTCGAGGGAGCGGTGTGCGGCGGCATCCCGATCATCCGCACCTTGCGCGAGGCCTTGGCCTCGGACCGGATCGAGAGCCTGGTGGGCATCGTCAACGGCACCACCAACTTCATCCTCACCGCGATGGCGGAGGAGGGCGAAGGCTACGCCGCCGCGATGGAGCGAGCCCGGAAGCTGGGCTACGCCGAGGCCGATCCCACCCTGGATGTCTCCGGGCAGGACGCGGCGCAGAAGCTTTCGCTCCTCACCTCGCTCGCCTTCATGGCCCGGGTGCGGCCCGAGCAGGTGCCCACCGAAGGCATCGAGGGTCTGCTCCCGGTCGACTTCCAGATGTCCGAAGGCGCGGGCTACGTGCTCAAGCTGCTCGCGGTGGCCCGGAAGGGAGCGGACGGTTCGATCGACGCTCGAGTCCACCCGGCCCTGTTGCCACAGAAGAGCCCGCTCGCCGAGGTCCGCGGGGCCTTCAACGCGGTCCTGCTCAAGTCGGCCGCGCTCGGAAGCTCGCTCTTCTATGGCCAGGGCGCGGGGGCGCTGCCCACCGGGAGCGCAGTGGTCTCGGACATCATCGACATCTGCAGGAACCTCCTCGCCGGGGTGTCGGGGCGGTTGCCGCTGCCGTGCCCGCCGAACCTCTCGGACATCCCGGTCAAGCCGGCGGGCGCGCGCGAAGCCGCCTTCTACCTGCGCTTCACCGTGGCCGACGAGCCCGGGGTGCTGGGGCGGATCGCCGGAGTCCTCGGCGAGAAGGGCGTGAGCATCGCCTCGGTGGTGCAACCCAAGCCCAGGCCTGGCGAGAGCGCCACCATCGTGGTCTTCACCCACGCCGCCCGGGAGGCCGACCTGCGCGCGGCGGTGGAGTGGATCAACCAGCTCCACAGCACCAAGGCCGCCACTTGCGTGGTGCCGATCGAAGAGCCGTGAAAGCGCGATGTGCGCCTCTGTGCGCGCGCTGAGCGTTGACCGGTCGAGGTGGGGTCGTTAGCTTGTGAGGCTCAGCGTGAGGCGCGCGTGTCCACCGAGGCGGTCGGGCTGTCGAACGAGGAGCTCATCCTCTCCTTCCTGGTAGAGGGGGGAGAGGAGTTCACCTCGGGGGAGGCGCTCTCCGACAAGCTGGGCCTCTCGCGCGCGGCGGTGTGGAAGGTGGTGGAGTCCTTGCGGCGGATGGGCTACCGCATCGACGCGGCGCCCGCGAGGGGATACCGGCTGGTGGAGATCCCCGACCGGTTGACCGCGCTCGAGCTGACGCCGCTGCTCTCCACCCACGACATCGGCCGCACCATCCACTACTTCGACAGCCTGCGCTCCACCAGCGAGACCGCCAAGCGGCTGGCCGTGGAGGGCGCCTTCCACGGCGAGGTGGTGATCGCCGACCAGCAGACCGAGGGGAGGGGCCGGCGGGGCCGGAGGTGGGAGTCGCCCGCGGGGCTCAACCTCTACTTCTCGGTGGTGCTGCGCCCCGAGCTTCCTCCGCAGCGCGCCCCGGAGCTGACCTTGCTCGCCGCGGTGGCGGTGGCGGAGAGCTTGCGGGACTCCGGGGTGAAGGCGGAGATCAAGTGGCCCAACGATCTCCACGTGGAGGGGAAGAAGATCGGCGGGATCCTCACCGAGCTGACCGCGGATCCGGATCGGGTCCAGCACGTGATCCTGGGGATCGGCGTGAACCTGAACGCCCAGGAGCGCGACTTCCCGGACGAGCTTCGCCAAAGCGCGACTTCGGTCTTCCTCGCGCGCGGGCAGCGGGTGCCCAGGGCGCTGTTCACCGCCGCGCTGTGGACCCGCCTGGAACAGTGGCTGGACCTGTACTCTGAGCAGGGCTTCGGGCTCGTGCGGGACGCCTGGCGGAAGCTGTCCTCCACGCTCGGGCGCGAGGTCTTGGTGAAGGCCGAGCGGCGCGAGCTGCGGGGAGTGGCGGAGGACGTGGACGAAGCGGGCGCGCTGGTGGTCCGGTTGGGGGACGGCACGGTGGAGCGCGTCCTGGCCGGCGACGTGGAGCAGGTGAGGTCACGGCGGTAGAGACCGGGTATTCTCCGCCCGACATGCTCCTGGTCATCGACGTCGGAAACACCAACACCGTGCTCGGGGTGTACGACGGCAAGAGGCTGGTCGACCACTGGCGCGTGGAGACGCACGTGCGCCGCACCTCGGACGAGTGGGGCATCCAGCTGTTCGAGCTGTTCTCCTTCTCCAAGGTGGCGCCCAATTCGATCGACGCCATCGCCGTCTCCAGCGTGGTGCCGCCGCTGCAGCTCCATCTGGAGACGATGGCCGAGCGGTACTTCCGCGCCAGGCCGCTCTTCGTGGGCCCGGGAGTGAAGACCGGGATGCCGATCCTCTACGACAACCCGCGCGAGGTGGGCGCGGATCGCATCGTGAACGCGGTGGCGGCGTTCGAGAAGCACCGGACCGGGCTGATCGTGGTGGACTTCGGCACCGCCACCACCTTCGACGCGGTGAACCCCAAGGGCGAGTACCTGGGAGGCTCGATCTGCCCGGGGGTGGCCATCTCGATGGAGGCGCTGTTCAAGAGCGCCTCCAAGCTGCCTCGGGTGGAGCTGGAGCGTCCCCCTCACGTAGTCGGCCGCAACACGGTGCACTCGATGCAGTCCGGCCTGGTGTTCGGCTATGTCGGGCTGGTGGACGGGATCTGCGAGCGGATGCAGAAGGAGCTCGGTTTCCAGGTGAAGGTGGTGGCCACCGGCGGACTGGCGCCGCTCATCGCCGGCGAGTCGAAGGCCATCTCCGAGGTGGACGAGTTTCTGACCCTGGAGGGCCTGCGCATCATCTACGGGAGGAACGCATGAGCGAGACGCCCGAAGTCGCCGCCGCCGAGGCGCCGGCGCCCGCCGCCTGCCCCATCTCCGCCGAGGCGCTGCCGCCGAACATGCGCAAGTACGTCGACTCAAAGGGTCCGGTGCCACTGCGGATGATGGCCGCCAAGGCGCTGGCGCCGCTGTCTCCGGCGGACATGTTGGCGGCCTTGTTCATCTTGACCTTCGATCCGGACGAGGGCGTGCGGCAGACGGCCGAGAAGTCGTCCGTGACACTGCCGGACCGGATCCTCGCCCCGGCGCTAAGGGACGAGGGGGTGAAGCCTCCGGTGCTGGGCTTTTTCCTCGGGCGGCTGGGAGGCAACGACGCCTACGCGGAGATGCTGATCCTCAACGCCAGCACCCCCGATGAGGCGGTGGCGGCGGTGGCGAGCAAGTGCGGCGTCAAGGCTGCGGAGATCATCGGCGAGAACCAGCTCCGCCTGCTCCGGCACGAAGACATCGTCCGCCAGCTGTGCTTGAACCCGAACGCCACGCCGGCGCTGATCGACCGGACCTGCGACTTCTCGGTGCGCAGCGGGCTGGTGCTCGCGGACGTGCCGCAGATGAAGGAGGCAAGGGTCCGCCTCTTCGGCCCCGAAGCGGCGGAGAACCCACCGGACCCCGGGCCCACCGCGGACGAGATCCTCGGTGAGTACTCCGAGCTGGCCGACGAGTCCGCCTCGCCGATGGAGGAGGGGAAGCGCCTCAACGCAACCCAGCGGGTCAGCAAGATGAGCATCGCCGAGAAGATCAAGCTGGCCTCGCGGGGCAACAAGGAAGCGAGGGGCCTGCTCTTGCGCGACGCCAACAAGCTGGTGGCGGTGGCGGTGATCCGCAGCCCGCGCGTCACCGACGGCGAGGTGATGGCGGCGGCCAACAACCGCGCCATGCACGACGAAGTGCTGCGGGTCGTCTACAGCGACCGCGAGTGGACCAAGATGTATCCGATCAAGCTCGCGCTGGTGAAGAACCCGAAGGTCCCTCAGGCGATCGCCATCCGCTTCCTCGCCACGCTCCGGGAGAGCGACGTGAAGTCCCTGGCGCGGGACAAGAACGTGCCCAACGCGGTGCAGACGCACGCCAAGAAGATGGTGGACAAGAAGAACGCCCCGTCCGGCCCGAAGCACTGACCGGGCCCTTCCCGCGGCAGGGCTTCGGCTCCGCCGGGCCTGAACGCGACCGCAGCCCGAACCGGACCCTTACGCCGCCGCCTCTTCGTCCAGGTCGAGGTTGCCTCCGGTCTGCTCGTCGAGCAGCTGGAGCGCGATGGAGAGCGCCTTCTTGGTCTTCTCCCGCAGCTTCTCGCCGTCCTTCACGCGGCCGTAGAGCTTGCCCACCCGCTCCTCGTACTTGGCGCTCGCCTCCTCCATCTCGCCGATGCGCTTGCGCAGCCCGGCCATCTCCTCGGCGAAGGCGGTCGCCTGCGAGGTGAGCTGGCCCTTGGTCGCGTCCAGGTCCGACTGCACCGACTCGAGCTGGCTCCTCAGCTCCTCCGCCTCGCGCTGGGCGGAGTCCGTCTCGCCCGCCGAAGAATTCAGCTTGCGCTGCAGCTCCTCGGCCTCCTCGCGCGCCTGGCGGATCTGCGACTCCGCCGAATCGCGCGCCTCGCGCAGCTGATCCAGCTCGGACTCGACCGACCTCAGCCGATCCTGGGCGGACTGGAGATCGCCCTCCAGCTCCGAAAGCTGCGCCCCGGCGCTGCGGGCCTCCTCCTTCGCCGAGGAGAGCTGGGAATCCATCCGCTTCCTCTCGGCCGAGAGCTGGTCCACCTTGGAGGACTGTGCCCTGAGCTGAGCATCCTTGCGCGCCTGCTCGCCCTGCGCCTCGGAGAGCTGCTGCTCGAGCTGGTTCTCCCGCTCCTGGCGCTCCACCAGCTCCTTTTCCTTCTCGTTCAGCTCGCTCTTGAGGCGGAGGATCTCTTTGTCCTTCTTGGTCCCCTGGTCCTTGAGGGCGAAGAACTCCTTGTCGTGCTTGCCGCCGCCCGACCTGGTGGCCTCCAGCTCGGCGGTCTTGGAGGAAAGCTCGTCCTCCAGGCCCCGGATGCGCGCCTCCTGCTCGGAGAGCCTGGTGTTGGCGTCCTCCAGCGAGCCGGTGAGCTGCGTCACCTTGGCCCTTAGCTCCCGCAACTCGCCGTCGGCCGGTCCCGCCGACCTGGAAAAGGGCATCGGCGCGACTTGGGCGCGGGCAGGGGCCGGCGGGGGCGGAGGAGGCGACGCCGGGGGCCGGGCAGGAGCCTCGCTCCCCTCGTCGGGCAGGAAGATCTGCGTCTTCTGATCGTCGTCGAAGGCCTCGCCGGGGGCGGACTCCTCGGCGATGTTGTTCAAGGCGGAAACCTCCTCCTCCTCGAGCTTCACCGGGATCTCCTCCGCCTCCTGCTCGGCGGGGGCCGGGCGGCCGCCGGAGATGTCGTCGAAGGCGGCGTCCAGCATGTCCAGCTCCGGGTCGCCATGCACCGTCTCGGGGACGACGGCTATCTCCTCGGGCTGGAACTCGCCGGTGCTCGGCTCTTCGTCCTCGACCAGGTCCGACAGGCTCAGGCTCTCGTCGACCACCTCCCCCTCGGGTGGATCGGGGAAGCCGATGAGACCTCCGGCCGCTTCCACTAGGCGCTGGAGATCCAACGGCTTCGGCAGGTAGTCGTCGGCCCTCGTCTTGAGCTTCCTGTGCTGGTCGAAGCCCTTGGGGTCTCCGACGATGATCACCAAAGTGGCCTTGAGCTCGTCGTCCTTCTTCAGCTTGCCGCAGATGATGTAGCCGTTCTGCCCGGCGGGGAGGTCGACCGCCAGCACCACCAGGTCCGGCCGCTGCTTGCGGACGAGCTCCAGGCTCCCCTTCCCGTCGGAGGTCTCCTCGACGGTGAAGCCGGCTCCCTCGAGCTGGCCGCGCGCGTTGCGCGAAAGCGAGGCGTCACTCTCAACGATCAGGATTCTGTTGGACATGGGAAGGGCCGAAGGTGGGTTCGCTCGGTGAAATCGGAGCGCGAACAGGAGTCGAGGCTAGCGGCGGCGCCCCGGTGCGTCAACGATCGGCCGCAACCGCCTCGGCGTAGTGTCGAGGCGCGTTACCTCTGCAACGACGCCGGCTGGATCTGCAGCGCCGGCGGGCCCTGAGGGCCGTGCATGAGGTGGGAGGCGCGGGAGGGCGCGGACGGCTCGATCATGGTGCGGATGTCGGCGTCCTCCAGATCGCTCACCAGCGTGTAGAGGATGTCTTCGTCGCGCCAGGTCACCGTGTTGTAGCCCCGGCTCCGGGCGACGTCCGCGTTGGGAAGTGGCTCGAAGGGAGCGTCATGGGAGGGGTCCTCGACGACGAAGACGACGACCGATCCCGGTTTCTTGCCCTCGGGGGTCACCACGTCGTACTCGATGACTGCGGCCGACTTGTCTCGCACGTTGAGCAACCGCCCCCCGGCCGGCACCGCGTTGCGGAGAGAAGGCACCGAGACGCGATGGGCGACCTTGCCCCGGAACCAGTCCTGTAGCTCGGCCGCCGAGGGCTTCTGGATCTCCATCGGGAGCTTCCTAGCGTACCCCGCCACGGCGGCGTCGACGTAGCGCTGGCGCTCCGCGGGCCGCTGCACGAAGTACACGGCGGAGGCGGCGACGGCGATCGAGGCCGCGGTCGCAAACCCCATCTTCGACCAGCGGGCCAGATTCGCCCTCCGGTGCTCCAACCGCAGGCCGTGCTGCACCGCCGCTCTCAAGTGCGCCGGAGCCGGGGGACTCACCGCCAGCTCGCCAGCCCGCTCCTTGAAGGCTTCGCGGAAAAGCCGCTCGGAGTGGACCCGCTTGGCGCACTCCGCGCAGGCCGCCAGATGCCTTTCCAGCTCCACCCGTTCCCCAGCGTCGAACTCACCGTCCAGGTACGGGTACAGAAAGTGATCGAGCTCCGGGCAGTCCATCGGTGGGTTGGAGGCTTCTAGCGCCGGCCCCTCCAACGCGGATCTACCCCACCTTCTTCCTGGAGCGGTACTGGTTGATGTCGGTCGGCACAGATGAAGGGCTGGCCGCGGCCTTCTCCGGCCGGCCCAGGCCCTGGCCGAGGGCGTACTCCCGCAGCGTCTTCTGCAGCAGCTTGCGGCCCCGGAACAGCCGGCTCATCACCGTCCCCACCGGGCAATCGAGGATCTCGGCGATCTCCTTGTAGGAAAACTCCTGTAGATCCGCGAGGATGACCACCAGCCGGAAGTCGATCGGCAAGGAATCGATGGCCCGGAGGACGTCGTCCGAGAGCAACCGGTCGAAGAAGTACTGCTCCGGGTTGGCGGCGAAGTCGGTGGCGTCGCGGCTGATGAAGCGCTCGTGGACCGCCTCCCGCTCGCTGCCCTCCACCAGCGAGCGCTCCTTCACCGTGCGCCGGTAGCGGTTGATGAAGGTGTTGGTGAGAATCTTGAACAGCCAGGCCTTGATGTTGGTGCCCCTCTCGAACTTGTCGAAGAAGCGGAAGGCCCGCATGCAGGTGTCCTGCACCAGATCCTCCGCGTCCCGCTCGTTCTTGGTCAGCCGGAGGGCCGCCGAGTAGAGCGGGTCGAGGTGCGCCAGCGCCAGCTGCTCGAACTCCTGCTTGGTGCGGCTGTTCTGTCGTAAGTCCAGCACAGGTTCTAACTCTCCGTGTTTACACGGGATTGAAAATGTCCAACGCCAGTCAATGTATGAATGGACACATCGCTGGCAAACCGGTTCCGCTCCCTTCCACCCCGACACGCGCGTCGCGGCCGTTCGACAACTGGAAGGAACTCTTATTCCTCTATCCGCCTCCTTGCGCGGCTGCACGCCCGCTCGCCTGGGAGGTAGGTGCAACAGGCGAGCCGTCCGGAAACGAACGATGGGGCTGGAAGGTCTACCGGGGGTTAGCTCACCGCTCGGGGAAGCGGAGGACGCGGATGGGCGTGGAGGCGCAACTGGAGTCGCCGATCGGCTGAACGGTGGGAGGCGCCCAGCAGGTGTGGAGCATCAAGTCCCCCGAATCGAGCACGTCGAAAGGCTCGCGGTCTTCGTAGAGCACGGCCACGTGCCGGCTGGACGGGAAGTGCAGGAGGTCTCCAGCAGTCACCTTGGCCTTCCCGCCATTCCAGCGCAAGGGCGAACCGGTCGCATCGAGGGCCACGCCGCGGGCGTCCAGGCCGAGGGCTCGCGCCACCTCGGGCGCCTGGCGGTCGATGCCGAAGGACGAGGTATACTCGGCGACCCGGCCCATGCGGCGCCGCCCGTAGATGGCGAGATCGGCGCAGTCCGAACCGATGAGTAGATCGGTCTGATTGCGGCCCGGCGGACCCGAGCTTCCGAAGATGTACGGGGTGTTGAACAGCTCGGTGAGATAGCCGAGGTAGGAATCGTCCCGCCGGAAAGTCACGCGGTGGACCGCTCGCCCCAGGCCACCGGATTCGACCGACTCGAGCCCCGCAGTGGCCAGTTCGACGCCGCCGGGCAAGCTCGCGGTGACTTGGAACGCCATGGTGCCCGCTCCCGGAACGGCAGCCACCTCGGGCAGGCGTGAGGGCGCCACATCGGCCGGGCAGGTTGCCTGCCCGCGGCAGGCGGGGATCTCGGTCCGGGCGTAGGGGATGGACGCGAAATGAAACCGGGGAGTGGTGTTGTCGACCGCGGAGACCGTCGGCTCGAGCTTGAACCAGCGGAGGCTGGCGCCGTTCGCTCCGGTCAGCTCCGCGTGAAGCAGGACCTGCTGGCCCACGCGGGCGTATTTCCAGTCAGCGCTGTTCGGGCCTCCGTCGACGCTCGAGAGCAGGCGAAGGCGCGGCTTCGCCGCCGCAGCGAGAGGCGAGGCCGCGGCCAGGAGCGGCAGGATTGCCACGGTGAAGGCGCGGAGAAGGCTCATTGTCCTCACGGCATCGCAAGTCCTGGGCCGGTGTCTGCACCTCGACGCCTGGCCTCCTGCTCGCGTTCCCTCTCGGCGGCGAGCAGTTTTCATAGATGATCTCCCCACCGCGGGGGCCTAGTCTGCGCCGGCCATGGCCTGCTACCGCGAGGAGTTCTCGATCACCACCCGCTCGCACGACGAGCTGGTGGACGTGACCGAGCGCGTCCGACGAGTCGTGGAGCGCTCCGGCGCGCGCGACGGACTTTGCTCCATCTACACTCCGCACGCGACGGCGGCGATCGCGATCAACGAGAACGCCGATCCCAACGTGTGTACCGACGTCCTCGAGGCGCTCCGGAAGATGGTGCCCGACCACGCCGGATGGCTGCACGACCGGGTCGACGACAACGCGGCGGCCCACATCAAGGCCACCGTGCTCGGACCGTCGCAGTCTGTGCCGATCGCGGGAGGAAAGCTGATGCTCGGCTCCTGGCAGAACATCTTCCTTTGCGAATTCGACGGCCCACGGGACGGGAGGCGGGTGGTGGTGTCGACGCTGTTCTGAGCTACGGCTGCCGGAATCTCAGCGCCTCGACTCGCCGATCAGCGAGGCCAGGTGGCCCCACATGTCCTCGTGCTCTCCCGGACGCCGGAGGGCAGCCTCGAACTCGGCGTGCTCGGAGGTGTACATCCGGAGGAGATCCGGCCGCTCCTCGCGCGCGGCTTCGACGTTGGCGATCCGATCCGCGAGCTTGAGTCGCACCGCCCCGCGGACGCTGCGGGTCTTCGGGAAGGTTCTCTCGTGGCGCTCGCGGCGGCTGGGGCCCGGCTCGTCCGTCACCGCCCATACCAGCGCGGCTACCCGGTCTCCGAAGCGCGAGCGCATCTGCTCCACGTTCTTGCCGGTGTCCTCCACCACGTCGTGGAGCCACGCTGCCACGAGCAGCGCGCCATCTGTCTCCTCGCTCGCGCCGAAGCGGCGGAGCACGGCCTCGACCGCCTGCAGGTGCACCGAGTAGGGCGCTCCGGCTCCGTAGCGTTGGCCGGCGTGGGCCCATGAGGCGTAGGCGCGCGCTCGGGCAAGAGTGGACTTCCAATCCTCTGGGCTCAACACGTCGCTCCCACGCTCAACAATAGGGAGAACCGGCGCGTGTTATGAAGCGGCGGCCAAAGAGACCGCCCCCCGCGCACCGCGATGGCCCCCGGAAGCAACAGGCCGAAGCTCCTCGTCGCCGACCCTCGAGGGCGGGTCCTGGAGCACCCCTACCTGCTCGCCACGGTGCGAAGCGGCGAGGGGCCGTGTGCTCCTCGGGAGGCGCCCGTCCCGTTGCCCCGGCACGGCCAGCTCGCCCATCTTCCCGGGAGGCTGCCGGTGGGAGTCGACCCGGGCACCGGCCGGCTCGTGCTCGTCAGGCGGATGAGCTGGCGCGGCCGCAGCTTCGAGGCGTCGGCCGTCGCGGCGCTTTTGCCGCCCGGCTACACGCGGACCTTCCTGCCGGGCGAGGTGAAGGACGGCGGCTCCCCCCTGCCTCAGTGGGCGTACGCCGCGGCCGGATGGCTCGATGGCCCGGTCGCCTGGGGGCTGCGAACGGATCGCCGCTCGCACTGGAGCCCTGATCGATTCTCCACCGCAGATCTCCCCCGCAGGGTGGAGGCCCACCTCGCCCGCTTTCCCAAGAACCGGGTGCTGCTCCAGCTTCGCACCTGCGCGCTCGAGTACCGGTGCTTCACCAGCCAGAACGTCTTCTACGAGCGCGACGAGGGGGCGCTGCCCGCCTCGGCGAGCTGCAACGCGAGCTGCGTGGGATGCATCTCCAAGCAGCCCCTGGAAGGCCCGCCTTCTTCACATCAGCGCATCGCCGCCGGCCCTGCCGCGGAGGAGATGGCCGAGGTCGGGGCCTTCCACCTCTCGCGCGCGAACGGGCGCGTGATGGTGAGCTTCGGCCAGGGCTGCGAGGGAGAACCGCTCACCCGCTTTCGCGAGATCGCCGCCGCCATCCGCCTCATGCGGCAGCGGACCCGCCGCGGCTCGATCAACATCAACACCAACGGCAGCCTCCCCCGCGCCCTGGAAGCGCTGATCGACGCAGGGCTCGACTCGGTCCGGGTGTCGCTCAACTCCGCCTCGCCGGATCTCTACGAGGCCTACTTCCGGCCGCACCAGTACCAACTCGCCCAGGTGGAGGAGACGCTCGAGCGGGCCCGCCGCCGCGGCATCTACGTGGCGCTCAACCTGCTCCTCTTCCCGGGAGTGAGCGATCGGCGGGGCGAAGTGGAAGCCCTCGGGGAGCTGATCCGCCGCCACCGGGTCGAGCAGCTCCAGGCGCGCTCGCTGTGCATCGACCCGATGCAGTTCCTCGAGGCAACTCGGGGCCTGGGTGCCCAAGGACCGCCGTTGGGGATCCGCCGGATGCTCGCGGAGCTCCGCCAGGCTGCCCCCTGGCTCCGCGTCGGCAACTTCGCCCGCGGCATCCGGGAGCGAACGCCGCGCTTGACTTCGGCTCACCCGAAGGCAAAACGTTGATCCGATGCCCAAGGCGCGATTCGAGGCCTTCCCCGACTGCTGCCGGCTTATCCTCGAGGCTCTCGAGCGGGATCAGCGAACCGGCGCCCGAAACTGCCCCGCCGGCCACATGGTCAGCCTCGACTACGCTCGCCAGATCGAGGACCGCCTCTCCGCGCGAAGCGCCGCAGAAGGCCAGCCCGCAAAAAATTAACGGGACTTCGACCAAAGGGGGAAAGCCGAAGTCCCGTCTGAGGCCAGACCCATTCCGGCCTCTGCCCACATTTTTTGGCCGGCATTCCCGGCCCGATTCCTTGCGCCGCCTTCCGTCCCGCCGCCTCCGTCGCGCTTGACCTGTCCATATCCAAGGAGCGCGCCAACCCCACCTCCCGAAACGACCACAGCCAAGTACCTGATTTTGCCAGCTCAAGAGCCCGCCGAACGCTGTTAGGTCTGATTACAGATGCGCGCGCAGGCCGCAGTCCTACCTATGAGGCCTGGGCTCCCACCAGCAGGTAATGGTGCACCACTGCTGGCTTTTGGTGCCCAGGGGGGGCGGTGTCCGGGAATCGGACGGGCGTGGAGCGGCGGGTGCGCCGCGGGGGCGGTCAGTGGCCGCCCAGCTCCCGGACCAGGACCTTGGCCAGGACTGCGTCCTTGGTGACGAATCCGTCCGCGCCGGCCTCGCGGCAGATTCGCCGCAGCTCCTCGATGTCCTCTCCCGAGCACAGCAGCACCTTGATGCCGGCGAAGAGGCTGTTGCCCTTGATGAACCGGCAGAACTGCTCGCCGTTGACGTTGGGCATGCGCACATCGAGCAGGACGAGGTCCGGGCGGGTCTGCTTCTTGAGGATGATCTTGGTGGCCTTGTCGGCGCTGTCGGCGGTGGCGACCTCGAAGCCCTTGGAGGAAAGCTCGGCCTCGAGCAGCTTGCTGGTGACATCGCTGTCGTCGACGATGAGCACTCGCTTCTTGCGGCTCTTCTCCGGGCCCGGGGTGAGCTCTCCGCGGGGCAGCGGCTGGGTGAGCTGGGGCCTAAAGCCGGTGAGGCGGGCGACCTCGAGGATGGTGGCCTCGACGCCGCGGGACTTGGCGATGTAGCCGTCGGCGCCGGCGGCCTGGCACTTTCTTTCCAGCTCCTCCTCGGGCAGGCCGGAGTAGAGGATGAGCTTGGAGCTGAGCTGGCGCTGGACTCTGAGGAACTCCACTACGTCGTCGCCGTACATCTCCGGCATGTTGACGTCCACCAGCACGACGTCGTAGGTGCCTTCGGCCAGCCGCTCGTCGAGACTGGAGAGGTCAGGAGCCGCTGCGGCGTCGAAGCCTGCCAGGCGCAGCGCCTGAACGGCGAGCTCGAGCGCGATTGCGCTATCGTCGATCACCAGCACCCGGGGGCCCATTGGACGCCATATTTACCAAGCGTGGGCAGAATGCCAATGGCGACTGCTGCTTGACCCGCCCTGCCGGCGTTTCGATACTCCCGGACTCTTGAGCCCTTCGCCCCTAAAGGAGGCCCTCTCGGCCGCGCCGGACGCGCCGGTTGCGGCGGGGGCTCGGCCCGAGCGGGAGTACTTCTGCTTCCGGATCGGCGAGCTGAGCATGGGCGTGCCCTCGGAGAACGTGCGCGAGGTGATTCGTCCGGGCCCGCTGACGGCGTTGCCGAGGGCGGCCCCGTTCCTGATCGGAGTGACCGGGCATCGCGGAGAGGTGCTCCCGGTGATCGACCTGTTGCGCTTTCTGGGGAAGGGCGAGAGCCGGGTGGGGCCTCGCTCGCGGCTGTTCGTCGGGTTGGCGGAGAACTTCAGCGCCGCGCTGGTGACGGACGCGGTGGCGGGGCTGCGGAAGGTGGCGCGGCAGGACATTCTCCCAGCGCCGATGGGCGGAGACGCCGGGGCGGAGCACGTGCTCGGGGTGGTGCACCGAAAGGGCGAGCCTTCGCTCACGCTGTTGAACCTCGCGAAGCTGTTGGGCTCGGCCAGGCAGCGGGCGGTGGTGCGATGAGGGCGGACGAGGAGATCGATCTGTTGCTCTTCGAGGTCGGGGGTGAGCTCTACGGAGCCGAAGCGTCACAGGTCCAAAGGATCGAGCGGGTGCGCGGGAGTCCGCGGCCGAACTCCCTGGGACGGGCGGCGGACGGGGCGAGGTCGCTGGCGGTCGGGGCCTCTGAGGGAGGGGACCGGGTCGACGTGGACCTGGTGCTGGGCATCGTGACGGTGTCGGCGGGTGCGCTGCGAAGGGTGCCCCTGGCGGCGAGGCCTCGGCCGTATGCGATCGGCCTATGGCTCGACCGGGAACGCCCGGTGGTGCTCATCGACCTTCCGGAAGTGATAACCAACCCCTCGCCCATCTCGGGCGATGCGACGAGAAAGCCCGAATGACCATGCCCATCGAGTCACCGAACGCACCCAAGCGCCGTCCGCCGCCGAAGAACGGCAAGGACTTCCAGATGAAGGTGGTAATCGACGCGTTGAGCGCTGCGCTGCAGGGGGACCTCTCGGTGCGGATCCGCGCCGACGGATTGCCGGGCGAGGCGGGGGAGGTGGCGGCGCTGACGAACCAAGTGTTGGAGAAGCTGTCCCGGCGGCTCGAGGATTCGGAGCATCGCAAGCAATCGATCGCGCAGGAGATCGATCACGCGCTGGACGGTCTCATCGCGCTGGTGAGGCAGGGCGATCTGAGCCGCTGGAACTCGACGACGGAGGATCCGCTGCTGGGTCCGTTGCTCGAGGGCTTCGGCAAGGTGGTCGAGACCTTGCGGACCTTCGTGAGGGAGATCAACGAGGCGGCCTTGCGGCTGTCCTCCTCGGCGAACGAGGTGTTGGCGGCGTCGACGCAGCACGAGACGTCGTCGACGGAGCAGGCGGCGGCGATCCACGAGACGACGGCGACGATGGAGGAGCTAAAGCACGCCTCGGCTCAGATCGCGGAGAACGCGGGAGCGGTCGCCAGGGTCGCTGAGGAGACCTTGGGGGCGGCGCGGGCGGGGAGGGGAGCGATCGGCGAGTTCATCCAGGCGATGCAGCAGATCCGGAGCGACGGGGTAGCGGTGGCCGACTCCATCGCGAAGCTCTCGAAGCGGGTGGAGCGCATCGGGACGGTGGTAGAGGTGATCGACGAGATCGCGGACCGCAGCGACCTTTTGGCGCTGAACGCGGCGCTGGAAGGCTCGCGGGCGGGGGAGGCGGGCAAGGGCTTCTCGATCGTGGCGGCGGAGATGCGTCGGCTGGCGGAGAACGTGCTCGACTCGACGAAGGAGATCAAGAACCTGATCACGGAGATCCGGGAGGCGACGGCGGCGGCGGCGGGGGCGGCGGACGCATCGAAGCGGGCGACGGAGGGGGGCGAGAAGCTGGGGGCGGTGGCGGCGCAAGCGGTGGAAGGGATCCTCGCCGGGGTCCAAGAGACTTCGGACGCCGCGCGGGTGATCAACCTCGCGACGCAGCAGCAGCGGACGGCGACTGAGCAAGTGGTGGCGTCGATGGCGGAGATCGAGGACGTGACGCGCCAAACGACTCAGGCCTCGAAGCAGGCCACGGGAGCCGCGGCGGAGCTGACGCAGCTCGCCGGTCGCCTCGCGGAGCTGATCAAGCGCTTCAAGGCGGACTGACGACCAACCCCGACGACCAACCCCGACGACCAACCCAACGCGCTGGACGCCGCTAGACGAATCGCTCGACGCTGGACCCTCGACTCTCGACCGTGGACACCGAGTCCCTCAAAAAGTCTCTCCTCAAGAAGTTCGTCGAGGTGACCACGGACCGGCTGCAGAAGATCCAGCTCGGGGCGATCGAGCTGGAGAAGCCGTCGTCCGAGAAAGCGGCCGACGACGTGGCGCGGGAGCTCCACACCATGAAGGGCGAGGCCCGCATGCTCGGGCTCGCCGCCATCGGCCAGCTCGCGCACGCCGCGGAGGACCTGCTCAAGAGCAAGCGTGACGGCAAAGCGGACGCCAAGGTGGCGACCGACCTGTTGCTCAGGGCGTGCGACGGGATCTCCGACCTCTTGGAGGATCAAGAAGGTTCCCAGCGCGGCACCTCCGCGGCGGACGCGCTGGTGCGCGCTCTCTCCGACGCATCTGGGCAGCCGATGCCCTCGCTGACCCCGGGGGGAGGCCACGGGCGCAAGCAGGCCACGCCCGCGGCTGCGCCGGGAGGGGCTCCGGCCGCTGCCGCCACCGAGCCGGCTCCGAAGGTTTCCGAGCGCCCCCCCGCGCCGGCGGAGGAGGAGCACCCGATCGAGCGGCGCGCCGTCGACCGGAGCATCCGGGTCAACGTCGAGCTGCTCGACACCCTCGGGCTCGTCTCCGGGGATCTCCTGGTGGAGAGCGCCCGGGCGAGGCTGCGCAGCGGTGAGCTCGACGGGCTGCTCCAGCGCTTCTCGCGGATGAGCGATGCCTTCCTCCGGTTCGGCGAGCGCTTTCGCCATTCCCGCGAGGAGCGGCAGGCGCTGGACCAGCTCGAGGGGGACCTCCACCTCCTTCGCGACGACTCCTTCCGCTTCGTCCGCCGCCACCTGGACGGGCTGAACACCCTGCACGGCAACCTGGCGCTGATGGCCGACAGCGTCGCCGAGGCGCGGCTGGTGCTCCTCTCCACCGTGTTCGAGGCCTTCCCCCGCGCGGTGCGGGACATCTCCCGCCAGCTCGACAAGGAGGTCGAGCTCCGCGTCGAGAACACCGGTATGGGCGTGGACCGCTCGATGGTCGGCGACGTGAGGGACGCGCTCGTCCACCTCGTCCGCAACGCGGTGGACCACGGCATCGAGCCGACCGACGCCCGTCTTTCCCTCGGCAAGCCTCAGGTCGGCCGCCTCTCCGTCCGGGTCCGGGCGGACGGCGACATGCTCCACCTCGAGGTGGAGGACGACGGCCGCGGCATCGACACCGAGCGGCTGAAGGCGCTGGCGGTGGCGAAGCGGCTGATCTCCCAGGCGCAGGCGGCCTCCTACACCGAGCGGCAGGCGCTGGAGCTGATCTTCCTCCCGGGCTTCACCACCAGGGAGCAGGTGAGCGACCTCTCCGGCCGCGGCGTGGGAATGGACGTGGTGCGCAGGAAGGTGGAGGGCCTGGGCGGCTCGGTGCAGGTGACGAGCAGGGTGGGGCTCGGCACCACCGTGCAGCTGCGGCTCCCCCAGTCGCTCTCGCTCATGCGGGTGCTCCTGGTTCGGCTGGGCGAGGACGTCTACGGCATGCCCGCGGCCGACGTGGAGGCGGTGATCCGCATCCGCCCGGAGGACCGGATCGAGGTGTTCGGCACCGTGGCGGTGAAGCACCGGGGCCGGCCGACCGCGCTGGTCCCGCTCGGGCCGCTGCTCGGGCTCAACGGCGGGCCCCGGCACGACCGGCCGCCTGCGGTGGTGGTGCGCCACGGCGAGGATCGCGCGGCGCTGGTGGTCGACGGCCTGGTGGACGAGCGCGAGGTGGCGGTGAAGCCGTGCGGCGGGGACTTCCTCAAGGGGGCGCCGTTCATCGCCGGCACCGCCGCGCTGGAGGACGGGAGGATCGCCGTGCTCCTCCACGTCCCCGACGTGATGTCCGAGGTCCGGAGGGCCGCGCGGCCGGTCGGCGAGGCCGAGGCGGCCAAGCGGTTCCGGGTGCTCTTGGTGGACGACTCCCCCATCGCCCGCGCCACCGCCGGGGCTTTGGTCAAGGCCCTCGGCCACCTGGTCGACGAGGCCCAGGACGGAGAAGAGGCCTACTCCAAGCTCCAGTCGCAGACGTACGACATAATCCTCACGGACGTGCAGATGCCGAGGCTCGACGGCTTCGCCCTCACCAGGCGGGTGAAGTCCAACCCCGGACTGGCACGGCTCCCGGTGATCATCCTCTCCTCGCTCGCCTCTCCCGAGGACAAGCGGCGCGGGCTGGACGCAGGCGCCGACGCCTACCTGGTGAAGGGCGAGTTGGGTGTGGAGGTGCTCGCGCAGGCGATTGACCGGCTGACCTAGTGCTCTGCAGCTCCGACATGGGCAAGACCGCCGCAACAGCCTCTCCCCGGCGGAAAGATTGCCAAGGTGAGAGGGAAATTTGATCTCCCCGGATCGCCCCTGCCGCGTGCTCCTGGTCGACTCTCCGGGCGACTTGCCGGGCCTCGCCACCCCGCTGTTCTCCGAGGGCGATCTCGTCGCCGCGGGCGCTCCCTGCGCGCTGGGCGAGCTGTTGGAGGCGGTTCGAAGGTGCTCGCCCGACGCGGTGCTCCTCGAGCTGACGCCGGGGCCGGCCGTCCTCGCGGCGATCGAGACGCTGATGGCCGAGCGGCCAACCCCGGTGCTGGCGCTCCGTCCGCCGGGGGTGCGCGCGGAGGTGCTGTTCCGCGCGCTCGAGGCCGGAGCCGTGGATGTCAAGGAGCGGCCGCACCGCCCGACGGCCGCCTTCTGGCGGGAGATCGCCCACGCCCTCTTGCTCATCTCGACGGTGCGCGTGGTGAGGCACGTTTTGGGCAGCCGGAAGCGCGCGGCGTCAGCGGGGCCCCCGCGCGCCGAGGACCGCCTCCAAAGGCCGCCCTTCCCGATGGTGGCGATCGCCGCGTCGCTCGGAGGGCCGAAGGCGCTGGCCTCCCTCCTCGGGATGCTCCCCAGGCGCTTCCCCGCGCCTTTGGCGGTGTGCCAGCACATCAGCAGCGGTTTCACCTCGGGCCTCGCCCAGTGGCTCGCACAGCAGACCTCCCGGCAGGTGGTGGAGGCGCGCGACGGCCAGCTCCTCTCTCCCGGCACGGTCTACCTCGCGCCCACCGACGCCCACTTGCTGGTGCTCCCAGACGCGAAGGCCAGGCTGGACGACGGCCCGCCGCTTTTGGGGTTCAAGCCATCTTGCGACGCGCTGCTCTCGTCGGTGGCGAGGTCCTTCCACCGCCGGGCGATCGGAGTGGTGCTGACCGGGATGGGCCGCGACGGCGCCAGGGGGCTCCGGGAGATCCGCGAGCGGGGAGGTCGCACCATCGCGCAGGACGAGTCGAGCAGCGTGGTGTTCGGGATGCCCCGCGAGGCGATCGAGCTGGGAGCCGCCGAGCGGGTGCTCGCGCTGGAGGACATCGCCTCGGCCCTCTCCCAGCTGGTGAGCGAATGCTGACGGACCCGGTCCTCATCATCGATCCGGCTGCGCTGGACCAGCTCGCGGCGCTCCTCCACGACCGCGCCGGGTTGAAGATCACTCCCGACGGCTACCACGGCCTCAAGCTGGCGCTCGCCGCGCGGATGCCGGCCCTGGGCATCGCCGAGGCGGCCGAGTACGTGCGGCGCCTCAACGGGCTCGCCGGGGAGCACGAGCTGCGCTCGCTCCTGCCGCTGGTCACCGTCGGGAAGACCGAGTTCTTCCGCGACGCCAAGCAGTTCCGGGCGCTCGAGAAGTCGGTGCTCACCGAGATCCTCAAGCGGGCGCGGCGCGAGGGGCAGAAGGCGCTCCTGTGGTCGGCCGGCTGCGCCACCGGCGAGGAGCCCTACAGCCTCGCGATGGTGGCGCTCGAGCTGGGCGCGCGCCCCGAGGATCTGGAGGTCTGGGGAACCGACCTGAACCTGGCGGCGGTGGAGAGCGCGCGAGCGGGGCGTTTCTCGGCCAAGCGCCTGTCGAACGTGTCGGAGTCGCGGCAGAGGCGCTTCTTCCGTCCGGTCGAGGACTGCTTCGAGATCGCCAACGAGGCGCGCCAGCTCGTCCACTTCGACGGCCTGAACCTCGCCTCGCCGATCTTCCCGGGAGTGAGGCCGTCGTCGACGGACCTCATCCTCTGCCGCAACGTGATCATCTACTTCGGCTTGCCCACCATCCGGGCGCTGATGGACCGCTTCCTCGACGCGCTCCGACCGGGCGGGGTGCTCTTCCTCGGATACTCGGAGAGCCTGTTCAAGGTCTACGACAAGTTCGAGATGTTCGAGGTGGAGGGGGTGTTCGCCTACCGGCGCCCCGGCCGCTCCTCGGTCGCGGGGGACCGCGCGGTCGGCTCGAAGGCGGACACCGGAATCTTCCGATGGACCCCGAGGCCCGAGCCGGCGCGTCCTCGCCCGGCTCCTCCTTTGCACCCCTTCAAGGTGCTGGCGGAGCACGCGCCGCTGCCCCCGCCCCCCAAGCCGGAGGTGGCGCCCAAGGTTTCTCCCGCCGATCGCCTCAAGGCGGTGGTGGAGAAGATGAACGTGGGCGACTTCGACGGGGCGGTGGAGGGCGCGCTCGGGCTCTCGCGCGACGAACCGGACGACCTGGGGGCGCTGCTCACGCTGGGGAACCTCCATTCGCTGATGGGCAAGAACGACGAGGCCCGCAAGGTCTTCGCCTCGGTGCTGGGGAAAGAGCCGCTGTGCGTCGAGGCGCGGGTGTTCGGCGGCGTGGCGGCGCTGCAGGCCGGCCAGCTCGAAGACGCCCGCGCCGAGTTGGGCAAGGCGTTGTTCTTGGAGCCCTCGCTGGCGCTCGGCCACTACTTGCTCGCGCAGGTCCAGGAGCGGCTGGGCGATGTCGAGGCGGCGAGGAGGAGCTACCGGAACGCGGTGGCCCAGCTGCGCTTCCCGCAGCGCGCGCTCGCCGGCCACTACCCGGACATGCCCGACTCCACCGAAGCCATCCGCCGCGTGGCCAAGTACGCGCTCGCCGCGGTCGAGGAGCGCTGACGAATGGCCCCCTCAGCCCAAGCCCTTCAACTCCTCCAGGCTGCGCGAGGGATCGAGGTAATGGCCGAACTTCCGGGTGAGGTACTTCTGAGCCTGGGCCCTCAAGAGGATGCCGGGATCGCTCGCGTCGCCTCCCACCTTGCCGTCCTGGACCGTGAGATGGGCGTTGATGGAGATGCCCATCGCCTTGCCGGAGAGCTGGGCCGACTCTCCGGTCCACTCCGCCTTCATCCCGTACTTTCGGGACCAGTAGGAGAGCAGGGCCTCGACGCGCTTCTTGGCCTCCTCCCTCGAGAGGGAGTGCGTCACTTCGAAGTGGAGCATCCCCATGGCGGCGAAGTTTCGATCAGCGGTGACGGCGACGATATAGGCTCGGGCAAGAGGAACCCAGCGAAACGACCACCGGGAGGATTCCATGCGCGTGCTCGTGGCCGATGAGTTCTCCAAGGGACACCTGGACGGCTTGAGGGGCCTGGGGCTCTCGGTCGACTACCGTCCGGAGTTGAAGGCCGACGATCTGCCCGAGGCGACCAAGGACGCCTCCATCTTGGTGGTGCGGAGCACCGAGGTGAAGCGGAAGGTGTTCGAGTCGGCGACTGGGCTCAGCTTGGTGATCCGCGCCGGGGCCGGGGTGAACACCATCGACGTGCGGGCGGCCTCGGAGCGAGGGGTGTACGTGGCCAACTGCCCCGGTCAGAACGCCATCGCGGTGGCGGAGCTCAGCTTCGGGCTCATCCTCTCCGCCGACCGGCACATCCCCGAGGCGGTCTATTCGCTCAGGCAGGGGAAGTGGAACAAGAAGCGGTTCTCCCAGGCCCGCGGGCTCTTCGGGCGTACCTTGGGAGTGTTGGGCCTGGGGGCGATCGGCACCGCCGTGGTCCAGCGGGGGAGGGCGTTCGGGATGCGGGTGGCGGGGTACTCCCGGACCTTGAACGCGGCGAGGGCCTCGGCGATGGGGATCGAGCGCGCCGAGAGCGCCCTCGCGCTGGCTCGCCAGGCCGACGTCTTCACCGTCCACGTGCCCGCCGGCCCGGACACCAAGAAGCTCGTCTCCCGGGAGGTGCTGGCGGCCCTTCCCAACGGAGCGATCTTCGTCAACACCTCGCGGGCGGACGTGGTGGACCAGCAGGCGCTGCTCGACGAGGCGAAGAGCGGGCGGATCGCGGTGTGCGCCGACGTCTTCGAGGGCGAGCCGAAGGCCGGCGAGGCGGACTTCGTGAGCGAGCTGGCCTCGCTGCCCAACGTCTACGGCACCCACCACGTCGGCGCCTCCACCGAGCAGGCCCAGGAGGCGATCGCCGACGAGGCGGTGCGGATCGTGGCGAGCTTCCTCAAAGAGGGCGTGGTGCCCAATTGCGTGAACGTGGCGCGGAAGACGCCGGCCCGCTACCAGCTCATCGTCCGGCACTATGACCGGGTCGGGGTCTTGGCCAACGTGCTGGCGGAGCTTCGGGAGGCCAGCATCAACGCGCAGGAGATCGAGAACACCGTCTTCGAGGGTGCCGCCGCCGCCTGCTGCAAGATCCAGCTCGATTCCCGGCCCGCGGAGGAGGTCCTCTCGCGCGTCCGGTCGCGGGCGAACGAGGTGATCTTCGTCGACCTGTTCGAGATCGGCGGCTGATCCGCCCGGAGGAGAGCCGACCCGTGAAAAGCTTGCTCATCGCCGCCCTGCTTGCTTCTGCCGCCGCCGTGGCGCAGACCGCTCCCGAGTCGCCCGAGGAGCCCCCGCCCAGGAAGAAGACGGTGGTGGTGCCGCTGCCTCCGCCCCCGCAGCCCGAGCAGCCGGCCCCACAGCCACAGGCCCAGCCCGAGGAGGCCAAGCCGCTCGTCGTCCCTGCTCCCGCGGAGCCGCCCTCGCCGGAGCCGCCCGCCGGCCCACCTCCGGCGCTGGTCGAGGAGACGCCGCCGGCGGCGCCGGCCGAGCCGCCTCCTTCGGGAGCGACGATCGACGGGCACGTCCGGGAGGGCGCGTTCCTCTCCGGGCCGGGCAGCCTCACCTTCATCCTGCACCACACCATCATGCTCGCCGCGGGCGGGCTGGCGAGTCAGATCGCCTCCAACGGCTTCCGGGTCGACCTGGCCTCCCGCGAGGCAATGCTGGCGGGCACGCTGGTGGGGGCGGGGCTGGGGTTCGGCGTCTCGGCGTGGTGGCAGTTCAACCACTGGGTCGACCACCCGATGGCCAGCTTCGGGATCGTCAACTCGGCGATCGGGGGGATGTTCTTCACCGGGCTGGTGGACTTGATGACCAACGACTCGCTCACCCTCACCTGGACCGCGATCGTGGGCTCGACTTTGGGAGGGTGGCTCACCGCGACCTTGGGCGGGGGCGAGATGCCGCTCAACAAGGGGCTGTTCATCGCCTCCGGCGGGGCCTGGGGCCTTTTGTACGCAGCGCTGCTGCTGGCGATCATGGGCGCGAGCTCTCCGGGGAGCGCCAACGCCGCCGGCGTGATCGACACGCTGCTCATCGCTCCGGGAATCGGGGCGGGCGCGATGGCCCTGGCCGGGCTCAGGTACGACCCGACCACCGCGCAGGTGCTCCGGGCCGACCTCTTCGGCGCGGGAGTGGGGGGCGCGGTGCTGGTGCTCTCGGCGCTCGTCCTCGGCAGGTTCGACATCTCCACGCCGTACATCCTCGCGCTGTTGTCCTCGGCGGGGGCCATCGCCACGGTGAGCCTGTTGTGGGAAGAGGCCGCCGAGCGCCCGGCGCTCTACCGGGATCCGTCGAAGGACCGCCCCTACCGCAACGCCTGGTGGTGAGGCTTGCCGCCGCGGACCGGGCCCGTACCGTCTCGGCGATTCAATCGCTGGCGGGGGAGCCGCGGCCGAGAGGCTGCCGCAAGCTCACCGGCACGAATGACGTGTATCGCATCCGCGTGCGCCGGTACCGGGTCCTCTACTCGATCGATGATCGGCGAGTCGCGGTCCTCGTCTTGAAGCTGGGCCATCGCAAGGACGTGTACCGCGACTGAGATCGACCCGATGGCGCAGGGATCTCTGGCGTCCGAGTATACTTGCGGCGGCATGGTCGACGAGAAGGGCATGTTGGAAGATCCCGTCGGCCGGGTGGTGATCTGCGAGCGGGGGGGTAGAGCCGGGAAGAGGGGCGTGGTAGTCGCTGTGTACGGCTCGTGGGGGTGGCTGGTCACCGGGCCGCCGGAGCTGAACGGAAATGAGCGGAGGCCCGCCAGTTTGCGGCACCTGGCGCTCACGGACCATCGGGTGGACATCGCTGCCGACGCGTCCGACGCGCAGGTGCTTGCCGCCCTCGAGCGCGCAGGGCTCTCCGAATTCATGAAGGAACGCAAGAAGCCTCCGCCGCGGCCCATTCGTCCAGCGCGTCCGAGGAAGCCCGAAGCCGTTGAGCGGCTTTGGGCCGAGGCTGCGAAGGCGTGCGGGCTCGCTCCGGAGACCGTGGAGATGGCGAGGACGCTGGACCTCGACCCGCAGGCGCTTGTGGGCAACTTGAAGCCCAAGCCCGGCGAGCGGTTGTTGACCACTCCCAACGACTGGATCCGGGATCTCTACGTTCGCAGGTTCGGGCCGCCGAACCGGTGACTTGGACCGGGGCTCTCCCGCCGAGGGCCAAGCGCGCGAGAGACCGCCTATGGCAGCGCGATGCCCTCGTACAGCACGTCGACCGGCAACTCGCAGTCGATTGACGCGAGCCTTGCGGACGAGCGTGCGCGTGCCTCGACGCGCGCCCAGGCCCCATCGCCGGTGCGCCCGAACACCTCGACTAGCGGTTCCCGGTGCGACACCAGGACATACTCTCGCAACGAAGCGATCTGCTTGAATTGCTCGAACTTCTCTCCGCGATCGTACTCCTCGGTGGAAGCGCTCAGCACTTCCACCAACACCGTGGGGTTCAAGGCGGTGCTGGGATCCTGAGGATCTGTCTCCGTCTTGCCGCAGATGACAGAGACGTCCGGGTAGGTCGCCAATCCCGTCGCCGCGACGCGCACGCGCAGGTCGGAGGTGAAAGGCTCGCAGTTCTTTCCGCGAAGGTGGTTGCCCAGCTCCCGGATGACCCGGGCCGACAGCTTTGCATGCTCGGGAGAGCCACCCGCCATGGCATAGATTTCGCCGTTGAAGAACTCGTTCTTGGCGTTCGACGCTCGCTCGAAGGCGAGGTACTCGGCCCAGGTGTAGCGGTGATGTGCGAAGTCTCGCATGGCGCAAATCTACGCCGGGCTCCCAGCAGATGCAGCCTGCTGCCGCGGGTGAGAAGGACTGGCAGCTTTTCGAGCAGGCCATCGGCTGGGCGTGGGTAAATCGCGGTCAGACTCGCCTCGCCCGCCAAAAATGTCAGGACACGCCCCGGCCTCGAGACCTGCGCTTTCCCACCTGGGCGAGACTGAGGCAGGGCAGGGCCTCGGGCTATTGGCGTAGACTTGGCGCTCGCGACGCAAGGGGGCGCCCCGATGCGGAGACTCGGCCAGGCTGTGCTGGCGCTGTCCTTCTGCCAGGCCCTCGCCGGTTGCTCGGGCTGCCGCGGCGGCGAGCAGCAGTCAGCGGAACGCTTCCTCGAGGAGGTTCGCTCGCGCTTTCCCGCCGCGGCCGAGCGGTTGCGCGAATCCCCTCTCCCGCGAGCGGGAGAGGGTAAGGCTGAGGGTGCCGGCGACTGGCTCGAGGTCCGGACTCCGCGCCAGGCGGACCAGCCATTGGTGGTCGGCTGGGGGGGAGTGCACCTCCGCATTCGGGCCACCGGGGCTGCTGCTTCGGCCAGGGCGGAGGCCTCGGGAGTGGCGGTGTACCGCGGCGTTCATCCGGACACCGACGCGCTGCAGGTTGCCACTCGGGACCGGGCGGAGGAGTTGCTGCTGTTGCGCAGCCCTCGCGCGCCGAGCCGGTTCGAGTACGAGGTCGCGGTGGAGGGAGGAAGCCTCCGCGCCAGCGGCGCGGTAGTGGACTCGAAGGGCGTGGAGCAGCTCCGGCTGGCCCGGCCGTGGGCAATCGACGCCAAAGGCCGGCGGCTCGACGCCTCCCTCTCGATCGATCGGGGCAGGGTTTCGGTCGCGCTCGATGCGAGCGGGCTCGAGTACCCGGTGCTCTTGGACCCCGTCTGGGAGAAGACGGTGGGGGCGCTGGGCACTGCCCGCTACGACTACGCCCTCGCGCTGCTCGGCGACGGGCGAGTGCTGGCGTGTGGCGGGACGGAAGATGGTACCAACGCGCTGCTCAGCTGCGAGCTGTACGACGCGTTTTCGGGCAAGTGGAGCGCCACCGCCCCGATGGCCGAGGCGCGGAGGAACGCTACCGCCACCCTACTGCCGACCGGAAAGGTATTGGTCTGCGGTGGCGGGGCGGCGAGCTGCCAGCTCTACGATGCTGTCTCGGGGAGTTGGGCGACGGCCCCGGCGATGGCGGCCGTGCGGGCCTCGGCGAGCGCGGTGCTGCTGGACAACGGCAAGGTGCTGATGGTGGGAGGCGACGCCGGAGGCACTGCGGAGCTGTTCGATGCCAGCGCTGGCACCTGGTCCTCGGCCGGCTCGATCACCGCCCGGAGCGGAATGGCGGCGGCGAAGCTCGGGGGCGGGAAGGTGCTGGTGACGGGAGGAGTGAGTGCGGGCGCGCCAGTCGCGACGGTCGATGTGTACGACTCGGCGGGCAACTCCTGGAGTGCAGGGAACCCATTGCCGGCCGCCCGCGCCGAGCAGGTGGCGGTGCGGCTTCGCAACGGGAAGGTGCTGGTGGCGGGAGGGACGGACGGCTCTGCCACGCTGGACACCGCGGTGCTCTACGACGAGGCGGCGGGCACCTGGAGCGCCCAGGTGAGCATGGTGAAGGCGAGGCGCCGCCACGCGGCAGTGCTCCTTCCCTCTGGCCGCGCCCTGCTTCTGGGTGGCAACGACGGCACCGCGGCGCTTCCAAGCGCTGAGGTGTTCGAGCCTTCAAGCGGCAAGTTCGCCGCGATGGCCCCCTTGCGTGTCGCCCGCGAGGGCGCTGGTGCGGCGGTGTTGCCCTCTGGCGACGTGCTGGTGGCCGGAGGGCTCGCCGGGACCGCGCTGGCGGACTCCGAGCGCTACACGCTCGCGCCGGTGTGGTCGCCCACCAACCCGATGTCGGTCCCCCGGAGGTGGCCTACGGTGACCGTTCTTGGCAACGGCAAGGCGCTAGTGGCGGGGGGGGAATCACAAACCGCCGAGTTGTTCGATCCCGCCACTGGCCTTTGGAGCCCCGCGGCGATGATGAACTGGTGGAGAGGGAGATGGCAAGCGGCCATGCTGCTGCCTTCCGGGAGGGTCCTGGTCGCTGGATACGGTTCGCCGTCCGAAGAGTACGACCCGGCCACCAACTCGTGGAGCGCTGGCCCGGGGTTCGCCTCGAACCCGTTGTACGACTATCAGATGATCCGCCTGCCCGACGGGCGTGTTCTGGCGGCGTGCGCTTGGCCGACTCAGAGCTTCGTCTACAGCTGCGGAGGCCCGTGCACCTGGCAGACGACGCTCCAGACGTTGGTGTACCGCCCCAAATGCGCGGCCGCGCTGCTGCCCAACGGGAGGGTGCTCTTCGCCGGCGGCCAGACCCAGGCGGTTGAGATCTGGGACCCGGCCTCCGGCGCCTACAGTTTGGCAAGCCCGATGGCGCGCGAGCACACCCGCCACACCGCCACCCCCACGCTGAACGGCAAGGTGGTCGTCGCGGGCGGGCTCTCCGGCGGGTGGTCGACCAACTCGGTCGAGGTCTACGATCCGAGCAGCGGGACGTGGGCCGACGTGGCGTCCATGGTGGCACAGCGCCACGGACACCGGGCATTGCCGCTCCCAAGCGGTCGCGTGCTGGTCGTCGGCGGCTACGTTGGGACGGACGGCGCCGGGACGCCGTTGGCGAGTGCCGAGATCTACGACCCTCAGAACGATACCTGGCAACCGGCCTGGACAATGACTCAGGCGCGCGGTGAGCACGATGCCGCGCTACTGCCAACCGGCGACGTGCTGATGGTCGGAGGGGCGGGCGCCACCGCCGAGCGGTACTACGAGTCGGCCGGCGGCTGGACCCGCACCGGGTCGCCGACTCAGGCGATCGATCCGCTCGTCGTCAGCTTGCTGCCGACCGGGAAGGTGCTGGCCATCTCCTCCCAACTGGCTGAGCTCTACGATCCGGCGAGCGGGCTTTGGAGCCCGGCACCGCTGATGCCGCAGTGGCGCGACCGCTTCACCGCGACCCTGCTCGCCTCCGGAAAGCTGCTGGTGGCGGGTGGGTGCTGGGGTTGTCCGAGCCTGCTGTACGACCCCTGGAGCGGAGATTGGTCCCCCGCGGCCGGGATGCTCGTGGATGGCCGCTCGGGGCACTCGGCTGTACTCCTTTCGAACGGGATGCTGCTCGTGGCCGGTGGCTCCGCGACCAACTCGTACCTTGCGGCGGCGGAGCTGTATGACCCCTCCACCGACCGGTGGGCATCTACGGGCTCGTTGACCGAAGGAAGGCGAGATTTCCCGATGGTGCTGCTGCCATCGGGGAAGGTACTCGCGACCCACGGCAGGGTGTCTGGTGGCCTTGCCGTCAATTCCGATGTCTACGACCCATCGAGCGCCACCTGGACCGCCACCGGCTTCGTGCCGCAACCGCGGGAGAACACGGCCGCCGTCCTGCTCCCGACCGGGAAAGCGCTCGTCGTGGGGGGGTACGCCTCTCCCGACTACCTCGCCACGGCCGATCTGTATGATCCTGAAGCCAATTCCTGGGCCACTGCTGCAGCCATGAGAGAGCCGCGCCGCTTCCACAGCGGCCTGCTCCTGGCAAGCGGGAAGGTCCTGGTTGCACACGGGGTCCGGGGTCCGTCGAGCACGAATGGTGCAGAGCTCTATGACTCGTCAGCCAACCGGTGGGTTTCGGTCGGGCCGCTAATCTCTGCGCGCTCATCCACTTCGATGGTCCTGCTGCCAACCGGTCGCGTGCTGGTCATCGGTCCGACCCCGTATGTGCAGGAACCGGCGGAGCTCTCCGATCCTTTCGTGGACCTCACTGGCGCCACCCGCCCGTCACTCACCTCGGCTCCGTCGTGGGCTGCGCAGGGCGATGCGGTGACCCTGAGTGGCAGCGGCTTCCGCGGGGGCTACTCGGCGGCTGGAGGCACTGCGCCCGGCGCTGCGGCAGACCTCCCGGTGGTAGCGCTGTCCCCGCTGTCCAGCGGCAGCCTTCGCTGGCTTCCTCCCTCCACCTTCTCTGATGCCTCACTCACTTTCACCGTTCCCGCCGATCAGTCCAACGGCTTCCACAGGCTTTCGGTGATGGTCGCCGGTGTCCCCAGCCACTCGCGGATAATCCGCATCGGCTACGGCACGGTGGGCGCTCCCTGCACCGCCGGGGCGGATTGCGAGTCGCAGAACTGCGTGGACGGCGCCTGCTGCGCGACGCCCTCCTGCGCCACCTGCGAGTCCTGCAAGGCGCCAGGCTGGACTTCGGGCTTTTGCGCCAAGCTCTCCTTCGGCGCCGAGGACAGCGTCCCGGCCGCCGCTTGCGAAGGCACCAGCGCCTGCGACGGGGACGGCGGCTGCAAGCTGAGGAACACGCGGCCCTGCGGGGCCTCCTCAGACTGTCTCTATGGGCTGTGCGTGGACGGCTACTGCTGCACCGGCCCTTGCGACGGCGGTTGCCAGGCCTGCGACGTCGCCGGGAAGGAGGGCTTCTGCACCTCGGTGGCGAAGTGGGGGAACGACCCGGACACCTGTGACGCCGGGGGCGGCGTGGCCTGCGACGGGCTGGGTGCCTGCAAGAAGATTCCGGGAGAGCAATGCACCGCCGTCACCGAGTGCGTCAGCGGGTACTGCGTGGACAGGTTCTGCTGCGATGTTGCCTGCACAAGCGCCTGCGAGGCCTGCAACCTGCCCGGTGACGCCGGCCGCTGTGGCGTCGCGCTCCAAGGGACTCAAGGCGCGTGCGACCCTATCCGCGCCTGCGACGGACTCGGGAGTTGCAGACTGAAGAATGGCCAGGCCTGCGCCCTGGACGGCGACTGCGCCTACGCCCACTGCGCGGATGGCGTCTGCTGCGACAGCTCCTGCACCGCGGACTGCCGGGCCTGTAACCTCGCCGGCAGCATCGGCGCCTGCAGCTACGTCCCCAACGGAGGGACGGACCCTGGCACTTGCTCCGCCCCCAACGCCTGCGACGGGTTGGGCACCTGCAAGAAGCTTCCCGGGCAGCCCTGCGCAAGCCCCTCCGACTGCGCCTCGGGGTTCTGCGTGGATGGCTACTGCTGCTCCACCTCCTGCACCGGCACCTGCCAGGCGTGCAACCTCTCCGGGCAGCTCGGGAATTGCGGCCCGGTGGCGCAGGGTCAGACGGACATGGGCACCTGCATGGGCCCCGCGAGCGCCTGCGATGGGTTGGGAAGGTGCAAGCTGGTATTGGGGCAGGCCTGCGCCGCCGTGGCGGACTGCTTGAGCGGCAATTGCGTGGACGGAGTGTGCTGCGCCAACTCCTGCGCCAGCGTCTGCCAGGCGTGCAACGTGGTGGGAAGTTTCGGGGCGTGCAGTCCGGTGCCAGCGGGGCAGACGGACCCAAGCACCTGCGTTGCGCCGGACGCTTGCGACGGTGCGGGGGCGTGCAAGAAGCCGCAAGGCGCCGCCTGCGCAGCGGCCACGGAGTGCGCCTCGAGCTTCTGCGTCGATGGCTTCTGCTGCGACTCCGCATGCCAAGGAACTTGCCAGGCCTGCGACAACCCGGGCGGCGTGGGCATTTGCGGCCCGGTGGCCAACGGAAAGGGTGACGTGGGCACCTGCACCTCCCCCAGCGCCTGCGACGGGGCGGGAGGCTGCAAGGGACTCAACGGCCTCGCCTGCGCAGCGGTGACCGACTGCTTGAGCGCGAGTTGCGTGGACGGGGTTTGCTGCGACTCCTCCTGCGCCGGCACCTGCAAGGCGTGCAACCTCGCCGGCAAGCAAGGGGTGTGCAGCGACGTCTCCTCCGGACAGACGGACGACACCTGCGCGGCGCCGGCGGCCTGCGACGCAGTGGGCACCTGCAAGCTGGCCCAGGGCAGCGCCTGCAGCGCGGCCGGTGACTGCGCCTCCGGCTTCTGCGCGGACGGAGTGTGCTGCGCCAGCGCTTGCACCGGCACCTGCCAGGCCTGCAACCTGTTGGGCCAGTGCGCGCCGGTGGCGAAGGGCCTTTCCGACGCGCCCTCCTGCGTGGGCACCTCCGCCTGTGACGGAGCCGGGAATTGCCAGAAGGTGCTCGGCCAGGGCTGCGCCATCTCCTCCGACTGCCTGAGCGGATTCTGCGCGGACGGAGTGTGCTGCGACGCCGCCTGCGGAGCGGACTGCAAGGCCTGCAACGTGCCTGGCTCCCTCGGCGTGTGCAGCGACGTGTCGGCAGGCTACGTGGACGGCGCCTGCACCGGGCTTCGCGCCTGCGACGGGAAGGGCACCTGCAAGAGCGCGCTGGGGAGGGCCTGCGCCGCGGCCTCGGAGTGCCTGAGCGGCAACTGCGTGGCGGGCACCTGCTGCAACGCCGGCTGCCAGCCCGGCGGCTGCGTGGAGGGAGTCCGCTGCAACGCGGAGGCCTGCACCCTGCCGTCCGAGTGCGCCTCCGGCAATTGCGCCGACGGCGTCTGCTGCGACACCGCTTGCAGCGGCACATGTGCGGCGTGCGACTTGGCGGGCCGCGCGGGGAAATGCAGCAGCGTGCCCAAGGGGCAGACGGACGTTGGCACCTGCGAGGTGCCCAACGCCTGCGACGGTGCGGGGCAGTGCAGCATGAAGCCCATCGGCGCCGCCTGCCAGTCCGCGGCGGTTTGCATGAGCGGCTTCTGCGTGGACGGCGTCTGCTGCGACTCCTCCTGCGACGGCACCTGCGAGGCGTGCAACGTGGCCGAGCGGCTGGGCACCTGCAGCCGCGCGCCGGTGGGGAAGAGCGACATCGGCACCTGCGAGCCGCCCAAGGCCTGCGACGCTGCCGGGGCCTGCAGCCTCCTGATGCCGGGACAGGCCTGCACCGCTGCCAGCCAGTGCACCACCGGCCACTGCATCGACGGCTACTGCTGCGAGAGCGCCTGCACCGCGGAGTGCAAGGCCTGCAACCTCGCCGGCCTCGAGGGAAGCTGCGCCGACGTGCCGCGCGACTCGACCGACGTTGGCACTTGCGCTGGCTCGGGCGACGCCTGCGACGGAGCAGGGAAGTGCCGGCTGAAAGACGGCCAGCCGTGCCTCGCCGGATACCTCTGCGCCTCGGGAGTGTGCGCGGACGGAGTCTGCTGCAACGCGGCTTGCGATGGGGCTTGCTTCGCCTGCACCGTCGCCGGCGCGGTCGGCCAGTGCAGCCCGGTACCGCGCGGGCAGACTGATCCCACCGTTTGCAATGCTCCGTGGCTTTGCGACGGAGCCGGCAGTTGCAGGAAGGGACTCGGGCAAGGCTGCGCGGCCGGCGAGGAGTGCGTCAGCGGCAGTTGCCTCCGCGGCGTCTGCGCGGAGGAGGCCCTCGCCGAGCGAAACCCCAACGTCTTCGCCCTCTCGTGCGGATGCCACTCCGGCGGCCCCACCGTGGCGGCCGGCCTGTTCGCCCTGCTGCTTCTGTTGCGGCGGGCGCGGAGGGCACTGCCTTCGCTGCTTCTCCTCCTCGCGGTCGCCGCCTCCGGCGAGTCCAACGCCGCTCCCTCGAAGAGGAAGAAGCCGGCGACCCCGGCGAGCGCGACGGCGGCGCCCGCCGAGGTCGAGGTGACACCACTAGTCCCAAGCGCGTCCTCGGATTCGCCGGCGCCCCCTCTGGCCGGCAAGCCCACTCCCGCATCGGCGACCGCGCCGCCCAAGGCGGAGGGATCCTCTGCGCCGCCCGCGGCGACCGTGTCGCCCAAGACGCCCGACAGCTCGCTCACCTCCACGGCGCAGCCGACGGGTAGCCAGCCGCCGCCGGGTACGCCGACCCCTCCAGAAACTGTCAAGGTCGCCATCCTCGCCCTCCAAGCCGGGCCCGGGGTCGACTCGAAGACCGCCGAGCTGGTGAGCGAGGCCTTCGTGGCCTCGATCCACGATCGGCCGCGGGTCCAGGCCATCAGCTCGAGCGACATCCAGGCGGTGCTGAGCTTCGAGCGGCAGCGGCAGCTCCTCGGCTGCAGCGACAGCGGGTGCCTCGCGGAGATCGGAGGAGCCATCGGCGCGGACAAGCTCGTCTCCGGCACCCTCGGCAAGCTGGGGACGACCATGGTCTTCACCGTCCAGCTCTTCGACGCGAAGAAGGGAGTGGCGGAGAAGCGCTTCACCACCGAGATCCAGTCCGCCAGCGAAGAGGCCTTCCTGGACGCAGCCGCCTCCGCGGCGCTGGAGCTGTTCGGCCCCTCGCCGGTGGCGCGGCGGAAGGTGGTGCGGGCGCGGTTCTCCTTCTTCGCGCGGATCCAGGCCACTCCGGATCGGACGCCCGCGGGTGCCGTGGTGGCGTTGGCTGGCTACGAGATCGTCCCCTCGCTCACCGCGAGCCTCGGCGCGCTCGGCACCAGCTACCCGGGGGCCCTGGCCCGCCTGTCCTGGGTTCCGTTCAACGCCGAGGGGAAGCTTCGCCCGGTGTTGGCGGTGGAGCTGGCGGCGCTCCTCACCGACCCCATCGCCAGCCTCGGACCGGGGCTGAGCGTGGGGCTGGAGTACGCGCCGGTGCGCTGGCTCTCGGTGGGGCTCGAGGTGCCGGCGCTGTACCTCCTCGCCGCGCCGACCTGGGCCCGCCGCGGCTACGTCTTCGCCGGGCCCACCGTCGCCGTCCGACTGTGACTCGGGCTCCAAAGAGGGTGGGCGCTCCCTCGCGTGTCAGAGCTCTTCTCGCAGCTCGACTGAAAAGAACGCCTGGGTTCCTTTCATGGAAAGGCCCAAGGTGCCGGCAGAGCGAGGGGTCCACCGGACGCATGCACAACGACCGCTGCGTTTGACCGAGAGCCTCGCGCTCCTGCGGGCGCTCCTCCTCTCGTCATCAGTGCGGGCGGGCGAGCTGCCTGCATCCTTTGCGCTCGACTCGGGCATCCGCCTGCACCACCTTCCCCACCGTGACCATCGAGCCGTTCCGAGCGCTCTTCTTTGCCGCCAGGGGCCCAGAGCTGGGCCGGCGCCTGCTCCTCCGCGCTCCTGCTGACGTGGACCGGCGCGAGCTGGCGCGCCGCGAGCCGCTCCACGCTCTCTTTCTTCTCGGCGCCAACGATCCCGACTGGGCCCTCAGCCGCTGGCGCGACAAGGGGGCCCTGATCGAGAAGGAAGCGCCCGCCTTCTACGTGCTCGAGAGCCACCCCAGCCCGGGCAGCCCGCCCGCCCGCTTCCTCATCTGCGCTCTCGGGCCCGACAGTGGCGCGGTCGAGCTGGAGGAAACCGGCCCCCGCCCCGTTCGGGCTCCGCTCGAGCCCATCCCCGCGCTCGCGCCCGACGACGGCGAGGCGCTGTCAGGCCTTTTGGTCGAGGCCACCGCCGACCACGCGCCCGAGTTGGAGACCCAGGCCGGCTCGCTCGCCCTGAGGCTGTGGAGCCTTCCTCCCGGGCGGCTGGCCCGAAGGATCGCTCGGACCCTCAAGGGCGCACGGGTCCGGCCCCTCGGCCCGCTCCCGGAGGGCGGCCGCTGCCTGGCGGCGATCGTCTCTCTGTCCGACCCCGGCATCGCCATTCGCCCGGTGCACCGAGGCATCACAGGAGTGCAGACCTTCCGCGCCGACCGGTTCCTCACTTTGGTGGGAGGCTACGCGAGGATCTCGGAGCTGCCCGCGCCGCTTTCGACCGCCTCGGGCATCGAGCTGGCGCGAAGCAGGCTCGCGTCCGCCGGCGCAGAGCACCACGCGGTGCTCCTCGTCTTGCCGGGCGGGGAAGGACGGATCCTCCGCTTCCGGCAACGCCTGAGCGAAGCGCAGATCCGCGCCGCGCCGAAGGATCCCACGCTCCGCAGCTTCGACCTCGCGCTGCTCAACACCACCGTCCTCAGGACGGTGCTCGGCCTCGACGCGCCCGAGGCCCCTGGGCATCCTCAGGTCGTCCCGGTGGACTCTCTCGAAGAGCTGGTGGAGAAGGTGAGGAGCGGCGAGCTGCAGGCGGGCTTCGGCCTCAACCCGCCTCCCCGGTGGGAGCTTCGGGCGGTGATGGAGGCGGGAGCCAGGCTTCCGCCCCGCTCGCTCCGCCTCGAGCCCTTGCCGCCGGCGGGCCTCCTCTTCATGGCGCCTTTGGCCGAGGGCTAGCCGGAGGCCTTGGTGGAGCTACCCTTCGGCGGCGGCGGCTCCGGCGAAACCAAAGACAGCATTTGCGGGGTGGAGGTGCTCCAGCCTGCGCGCGGCTACCGGTTCAACCTCGACTCGGTGCTGCTCGCCCATTTCGCCGGGCGGAGCGGAAGGGTTGGCCCGACGATGGATCTCGGCACCGGCTCCGGGGTGATTCCGCTCATCCTCGCCGGGAAGCTCGGCTACCCCGAGGTGATGGGACTCGAGGTCCAGCCGCGGCTGTTCGAGCTGGCGCGGCGCAGCGTCCAGCTCAACCGGCTCGAGCGGAGGATCTCGCTCGTGCTGGGCGACATCCGCGAAGTGGCGGGGCGTTTCGGCAGGACCGCCTTCAGCATGGTGATCTCCAACCCGCCCTACCGCGCTCCCACCTCTGGCAGCCGGAGCCCCAGCTCCGAGCGGGCCTTGGCGCGACATGAGCTGGCCTGCACTCTGGGCGACGTCGCCGAGGCAGCCGCCTACCTCCTCGCGCCGAGGGGCTCGTTCTCACTCGTCTATCCGGCCTCACGCCTCGGCGAGGCGATCGAGGCGCTGCGCTCGCGCAGGCTCGAGCCCCGCCGGCTCAGGGTGGTCTTCTCACGCGCAGATCGCCCCGCCAGCCGGATCCTGCTGGAGGCGGTGAAGGGCGGCTCGGCGCCGCTCTCGGTGCTCCCGCCGCTCATCGTGCACCCGGGCCCGGGGGCCGCCGTCAGCGAGGAGGTGCGGCAGATGCTGCTCAGCCCCCCGCATCAAGGGGACGCCCGTCGTGCCGCCTTGGGCGGACCGGCCAGGCTCATGGAGTCGCAGGGGGCGAGGGAGGCGGGGACCACGGCTCCATCGCGGGCGGGGGCGGGGGCGGCGGCAACGCCGGCGCGGGCCTCTCGTCAGGCCGAAGGTTGAAGTTGTACTGGCTGTCCATCTCCCAGGCCCACAAAAGCGGGACCACCATCCACCCGAGCAGGACCGCCCACGCCACGTTGATCGGCGTGTCGACGTAGAACTCCTCGGTGCGGTACCCCTCCTTCTGGAGCTGGACGCGATATCGCGTGGGCAGGCCGCTCTTGGAGTTGTACTGCACCGGGGTCTCCCCGAGCTTTTGGCCGTTCAGGTAGACGCTGGCCTTGTCCGGGTTGGTGCGGATGGTGGTGATGGTGGTGCAGCCCGCCGAGGAAACGGCGAGTGCGGTGATCGCGGCGATGGTGGCACGGAGCGGCTTCATCGTGGCCTCGCGACTAGAGCTGCGCATTGATCAGCCCCAGGTGCGCGGACAGGCCGCCGGCAGGAGCGCGCGCCGACGGCGGCTCGGGGACCACCGCCGGCACCGGGACCGCCCACCGCACGCCGCGCCGGTCCACGGTGGCGACGCTGGTGCCCAGCGGAGCGCGGTTCTTGTACTCGTCGATGCCGGAGCTGATCAGGTAGGCGGTGGCCAGGCCGCCCCCCGCGCCGAGCAGCGCCGCGCCCCACGTGACCGTGGCGTTCAGGGGGGCGATGAGGAGCCCGAACCCAAGCCCCACCAGCGTCCCGAGATAGCCGCCCACGTCGATCCAGATCACGCGGCTTCTGTCCACGTCGAGCTGGGGGAGGAAATAGGCCGTCGCCGCGAGCCCGGCGTTGGCGGCGAGGAAGGTGACGAGCGCCGTGACGGTGAGGCTGGGCTGCAGCGATTGGATGGATGCCAGGAACATCGAGGAAAGGATGAATCCCCACTGGTGCCCGCTCCCGAGAGCGGAAGCCTGTCCGGGGGTCAGGTTGAGCGTTGGCGCGAGCACCCAGCCCCCCACCACTCCCGCCAACCCGGAAGCGGCCAGAATCCCGAACGTCACCTGGGTCGCAGTGGCGCTACTGGAGGGGCCCGCCGCGGAGGCGTAGAGCATTGCCAGCGATGAACCCGTGGCCAGGCCCCAACGACCGGCGAAATTGGCGAACACCATGTGGCCCGAGGGCACCGGCTTGCCCAGGGTGAGCACCAGCGGCAGCGCCACTCCCGCGCCTGTGCCCAACAGCGCCCCGGCGAGAATCCGCGGAGCTGTCTCCGGGCCTGTAGAGCTGGCGAAGATCGCCGAGGTGGTGTACAGGCCGACCTGCATCCCGAACGCCGCGTCCGAGATGATCCACTCGCCGAGCCCACTGCGGTCCAGGTACACCGACGGCTCCGGCGGTGGCGGCGACGGCACCTCCGATTGCGCCGCCGCTTGGGACGCCAACAGGGCCGCGGCGATCGCCGCGAAGATGCGCTGGTTGCTCACGGACTCCCCTCCTTTCCGAACGTTCTAGCACCGGGCGCCCGCCGTCGACTATAGCTGGGCCATGGCTTTCCCAATCCAGAGGCCCCGCCGACTGCGCCGCAACGACACCATCCGGCGGATGGTCCGCGAGACGTTGCTCTCGCCCGACGACTTCATCTACCCCCTCTTCGTGGTCGAGGGGCGAGGAGTCCGAAAGCCGATCGCCTCCATGCCCGGAGTGTTCAACCTCTCCATCGAGCTGGCCGCCGAGGAAGCCCGCCAGGCGAAGAGCCTCGGCGTGCCGGCGGTGATCCTGTTCGGCATCCCCCAAAAGAAGGACGAGCGGGGCAGCGGCGCCTACGACCGGGACGGCGTGGTGCAGAAGGCCATCCGGGAGATCAAGTCCGCCGTCCCGGAGCTGGCGGTGATCGCCGACGTCTGCCTGTGCGAGTACACCGACCACGGCCACTGCGGGGTGATCCGCGGCCAGGAGGTCTCCAACGACGAGACCCTGCCCTTGCTCGCGCGCATGGCGGTCACCTGCGCCGAGGCCGGCGCGGACATGGTGGCCCCCTCGGACATGATGGACGGCCGGGTGGCCGCCGTCCGCAAGGCGCTCGACGAGGCCAAGCTCGAGCAGGTGCCGATCCTGAGCTACGCCGCCAAGTACGCCTCCGGGTTCTACGGCCCCTTCCGCGAGGCCGCCCAGAGCGCCCCGCAGTTCGGCGACCGCCGCGGCTACCAGATGGATCCCGCCAACGCCCGCGAGGCCTTGAAGGAGATTGCGCTCGATCTCGAGGAGGGCGCCGACCTGGTGATGGTCAAGCCCGCGCTCGCCTACCTGGACGTCATCTCCAAGGCCAAGGAGCGCTGGGACGTCCCGATCGCCGCCTACAACGTCTCGGGGGAGTTCGCGATGGTGAAAGCCGCCGCCGCTGCCGGGTGGATCGACTACACGCGGGTGATGATGGAGATCCTCACCTCGATCAAGCGCGCGGGGGCGGACTTGATTCTCACCTACCACGCGCTCGACGCGGCGAAGCTCCTCTAGCCGGCGCGGCCATGTTGACCCAAGACCCCAAGCCCGCCCGCCGCACCAGAAGCCGCCGCAAGCCCAAGGCGCCCGCCCAGGCAGAGGTGGAAACCCAAGGCGCAGCCGCCGCCCCGGCCGCGGTGGAACCCGCCGCTCCCGAGCTCGCCTTCGCGGCGCGGTTCGAGACAGCGCCCGAGCGGCCCAGGCCCACGGTGCGCCGCGCCATCTTCTTCGACGTGGAGAACACCAGCCGCGCCGCCGAGGTGATTCGGCTGCTCGAACAGCTCGCCATCGACCAGGCGGGCGCCGCCACGGAGCTCATCGCGTCCGGCAATTGGCGGGTGATCGGGAACGAGGTGGCGCGCATCCTCGCGCGGCATGGCGCCCACCTGGTGCACTCGGCGCCCGCGACCGGCGTGCGCGACTGGAGCGACCTGCGCATCGCCGTGTCGGCCGGCGTGTGGCTGGCGTCGGCCCGGCCCGGCGACGAGCTGGACATCGTCTCCGACGACAAGGCGTTCGACGTGGTCGGCGACGTGGCTGCGTCGCTGGGTGTTCGATTCCGGAAGCTGTCGTACCGCGCGCTCCGGGAGCCGAAGCAAGAAGCGGGGCAGCCGGCGAGGAGGGGTGGCGGCCGCAGGGGGCGCGGCGGCGAGCGGGCCGCTCCTGCGGAGGCGGGCGGAGAGCCCGCGGCCGCGGCGGCTGCCGACGAGCCTCGGGGTGCCTCGCCGGCCGCCGCCGAGCCCCGACCCGAGCCGCACAGTGCGCCCGGCGACGAGCTCCTGACGGTGGTGCACGAGCTCTTGGCGAGCTCGCCACACGGCGTTTCGCTGGACGCGGTGGCCAACCGCCTCAAAGCGCTCGGTTTCGAGAGACCTCCGGGATCGCCGCGTCTCGTGACGCGGCTGCGCCGCTTCAAGGAGCTCGACGTGTCGCCGCGGGGGCGCATCAAACTCCGCGCGCCCGGCTGAGCGGCCGCCTCATCGGAGGGGTCTCCGCCGTCCAGCCAGATGACCGAACGGGTTGCCGGGCCTATTGCGGCGGCCGATGCTCTCGCTGCGGCAGGGGGCGCCTGCCCAGAAGACACGCGAACCCAGGGGGTGTGGCCCTCATGCTGATCGCCCTCGCTCGTCGGGCGAATGCGCCAGTGGGGTGCGGACCGGGGCTCCCCCGCGCACCCGTGGCGCCCCCGGCGATGCGGCGCTTCACGCGGCGCCCAAGGAGCGGCTGGGAGCTCCACCACCCATCTGCGCGCTCGAGCGCCCCGGCCGGCGGCAGCGCCCCGCCGCACAGCGCCCCGAGGCGGCGCCCTTCGACCGCCCGCCGTCCGCGTCGCGACGTTGCCGGGGCTTTCCCCTGCTGGCTTCATCCAGTCTTCTGAAACCGCGCCATGTACTCCTCCCCGAAGTCCAGGCGCGCGCAGTGAGAGTTGTGGCGCTTGCAAGCCAGTATGAGGTTGTCCGGCGTCGCCTCCCCACCATGCGCAAACGGCTTCAGATGGTGGATTTCCAGCTGGTGCCGCGAGTTGCAGCGCCTCCCGCCGGCACCGACAAAGGCGCATCGGCCACCGTCCCGCTGCCACACCTGCCGCCGCACCTCCACCGGCACGTACCGGCTCGGCTCACGTCCCTCCCTCTCCGCCCCACCGTCCCTCACCGGAGGCTGTAACTTTTTCAGTTCCGGGCCGGAACTGCCTAAAGCCGGCGGCGCCACTTTCGCACCGCGGCGGCGCCGCGAGCAGACGTCGAGGGCGATGCGCATGCACTCCATCATCACCTCCTCGAAGTTGACGTCCGGCACGAGGTGGCTCAACGCGGACTTCACCTCCTCCAGCCTCTGCTTGAATTCGGGGCCGACGCTCATCCGCAGCGCATACCGCTCTGCGTTGAGTGGCTCGAGGGTGGGCGGCCTGGGCGGGGGCACGACGAGGG
>JACPVI010000059.1 GCA_016191815.1 Myxococcales bacterium | reverse complement strand
CCTGGGGGCTCCGAGGGGCGAAGTCCGCAGCGTGGAGGCCGCGACGCGGGAGGGAAGCCGACTTCGTCGAGCAGCGAGCGGCCCGGAGCGCGAGGGAGGCTCTTGCCGGTGCGTCAGTCTCGACGAGGGGTTTCTCGGGCGGATGGGTGTCAACCGAATTCGTGCGGCCGATGCATTTTTTCTGGGTGCACCCGGAGGCGTCAGGGGGCGCTACACCGCGTCGAGTCGAGCCGGGTCCGAGCTGGAGGCCGGGCCGCGGGCCTCGAGCAGGTGCATTTCTGACAGCCCAAGCCCTCCGCCACAGGAGCCTGCCGCCGCAAGCGCATCGATGCCACCCGTTCGCCTCGCGCGGCGCGGCACCGCACCGCGAGCCCCGTCGAGTCGAGCCCGCCCCGAGGCGGAGGCCGGGCCGGGGCCTCGAGCAAGTGCATTGGTGACAGCTCCCGCCCTCCACCACAGGAGCCCGCGGCCGCAAGCGAACCGATGCCATCCGTTCGCCTCGCGCGGCGCGGCACCGCACCGAGCCAGGTCGCGGTGCGCCCTCAGCCGAGTCGAATCGGGAGTGCTCAGGATCAGATCCACACCCTCGCGGAGACTTCGTTCCCGCAGAATCAGCTTCTCCTTGGTGGTGCATGCTACTGGCTGACGCAGGAGCCCCAAGGCAGCCGGCAGCGCAAACTCATAACGTCCCACTCGCAGCCGGAGGGAGTATTGCCGGGGCAGGGCACCCACTTGTCGAGGTTGCGCTCCACGCACCGGAGGAAGTAGGCGCCGCTCCAGACACAGGTGCCCCCATCCCGCTGACAAGCGGCACCGCGCACCGTCATTATGTGAACGGCTCCGGTGCAGCTTGCTACTCCCTGCTCTGGCTGAGAGCCGCAGATTCCGCGGTCGCATGCAATGAAGATGGACGCCTCTGGAGATCGACATGCCAAGGCGGCCCCCTCGCTCTGGCAGACGACTCGCTTGCGCTCGTCGCAAGACTGCTGGAGGCCGAATTGCCACTCGCGCTTGGCGCCTTTCCCGCTGCAGCCAACCAAGATGGCCACCGCGACTGTCGTGGAGGCTACTGAGCCACGGAGCAGGGAATCCTGCCTCTCCGGGCTCGCGTAGGACACTGCATTCCCGTTCAGCCGGCGGAGGGAGACGCCACCGCCCTGCCGACTACTCATCGGGAGTCCGTAGGCACCCTAGGGGGCAGCGCCAGGCGCGAACACCTGCCCCTCGCTTGGTCCCTGCGCGAGTCGCGCGCCAGGACAGGCGAGAATGTAGATGTCCTTGCGCTCTTGGCAGAACATACCCCAGGGGCAGCTCTCGAAACGAAGCTGGCACTCCATGAGGCAGTCGACGGAGGCGCGCGTTTCGGGCAGCACGATCCGCTTGGCTCGGTAGCAGCCTGCGAGCAGTAGTGCCGGCGATAGCCATAGCCACTCGCACGCCCCAAGCCTACGCCGCAGTTCCGCCCCCATCCACTGAACGCAGGTTGCATGGGTTGACCGGTCCTCCCAGGTCGATCGCCCCATTCCCTCGCTCGTCGCCCCTCGGTTTCCCGCGAGATTGCGACGCGATCCGCTGGTCAACCCGGGCGAACTTTGGCCCGGGGGCTCGCGCGTGGCAGCCCCCCTGCGGCCATGCAGGCAGCCCTACGGCACCGCGAGCGGGGCGGAGAAGGCGCTCGTCTGTCCGGTCGGCCGGGTGATGGTGGCGGTGACGTTTCGCCCCCGGGGCGGCGCGAGCGCGATCGACCAGGGACTGCCGGTGATGCAAGTCACGTCGCCCAGGAACTGCTCTCCCTGATCCCCAATGTCGCTGAACACCTCGACGAGGCCGTCCACCAGGCAGGAGCCGCGCACGCCGGAGGCGTCGGCCGAATTGACGCTCGGCGGCGGCACCTGCGGCGAGGTCTGGAAGACGATGCCCAAAGCGTTGCCGGTGATGCTGTTTCTGCTGATGCGCACCCTCGCCGCGTCGCCGACGGAGATCGCCGCCGGCAGCCCGCGGAACACGTTGAACGGGCCGACCTCGGCCGCGCCCGCGCCCAGCGCGAGCCCGCTCGAAGACCGCCCGAAGGGAGCGCCGTCGCGGTCCACTCCGAAGCGGTTGTTGCGCAGCCGCGCCAGCGCCGCCCCGTCCTCGAGCAGCAAAGGCTTCACCACCGCCGGACCAAAGACGTTGTCATCGAGGGTGACGTCACCGTGCAACTCGGCGCCCACCAACAGCACCAGATCCACCCGGGTGACCGGGTCCCACCCGAAGTCGTTGCGGATCACCAAGACGTTGGACTGCCCGGCCGAGACGCGGAGGCCGACCGCGTCGGAGAGCACGTTGTGAGGGCCCACCACCGCTCCGCTCCGGGCCTCGACCACCGCAGCCTTGAGACTGTAGATGGCCGCGGCGCCGTCGGTGCCCAGCCGGCACCCCGCGACTTGCCCTCCGGCCACCTCCAGGGACGCCGGCATCCTGAGCAGCACCAGCCCCGCCATCAAGGAGCCCGGGCCGAGCGACCAGATGCAGCGGCGAGTGCAGGCGGTGGCGCTCCGGCCCCAATCCACCACCACCCCGCGATCGCGCGCATCCAAGCACAGCGGGCCCAGGTCGGCGGGGAGCTCGTCGGCCTCGGTCGGGCGGATGACGCCGGGAGCCTCGGGGGGGAAGGCCTCGGCGCCAAAGCGGATCACCTCCAGCCCCGGTCGGTTGGCGGCGATCCACATCGCCTCGACGATGGAGAGGGAGGGGCCCGCGGCGGCGGGATCCGACAGGCTGCGGCCGCCGGTCAGCTCGGTGGTGGTGTCGCTCACCTCCAGCAAGGCGCCCGGGGGACAGCTGGGCAGCCCGAGCGCTCCCACGTAGCTTCCCCACGGCTGGGCGGCCCGGCCGGCGTCCGGCTCGGACCCGGCGTCTGCCGCGGGCGGCGCGGGGAAAAGCTCCACCGTCCGCGTGCAACCCGAAAGCGCCGCCGCGAGGGCCATCGAGAGCCAAAGGCCCGGCGTCACCGTCGCTCGCCTCCCAAAGCCCGGAGCAACTGCTCCACCTGGGCCCGATACTGCCCGCTCGGGTGCTCGGCGCGGTACTTCTCCAAGAGCTCGGGCGCGCGGTGCCCGGCGTCGGGCCGGTCCACCGCCAGCGAGGCGGCGGCGAAGAGCGCCTCCTCGGCCTGTGGGGAGCCCGCGAATCGGCGGCACACCCGCAAGTAGGCGGCGATGGCCTCGGGGTAGCGGGATTGGGCGAGCAGGGCCTCGGCCTCCACCACCGCCAGCTCCGCGCGCTCCGCCGCGGAGACGTCGCGCAAAGAGGCGGCCTTGAGCAACAGCCGAAGCGCCTCTTCCACCTTGCCCGCCTGGAGGCGCTGGCGGATTTCCACCGCCCGCACTGAATGGGACTTCTTGGGCGCCTCGGGAGCTGGCGGAGCGGCCACCCGTGCCTCTGCTTGCGGTTCCGTCTTCTCCACCTTCCACGAGTCTCCTTGCCGGAGCCGGCGGATCGAGCCGTCCAGGGCAGAGGTCACCTCCACCACGCCCTCGCTCACCGACACGCTGGTGGCATCTGTCTCGGCGGCGACCGCGAAGCGCGTGCCCACCACCTTTACGCGCGCCTGGGCGGTCTCCACCAGGAACGGCTGCGATGCAGGCTGCGGCCGGACCTCCAGGTCCAGGCGGCCGGCTGCGAGGGAGAAGCCATTCCCCTTCCTGCGGAACCGCGAGCCGCCCTGGGCCCGGACCTTGCTGCCGTCGGTGAGCCGGAGGGCGGCTTCCGCGCCGGCGGGAACCTCCAGCTCAAAGGTGACGAGCGGCTCGCCGGCGCGCTGGGTAGCCTGCCCGGCTCCCACCTCTCCAAGCTCGAGGGTGGCCCACCCCGAAGTCGGCGTGGGAGTGGCAGGGCGCAGCAAGAACACCGCCGCCGCAAAAGCCGCGGCCAAGGTCCCTCCCAGCGCGAGCGTCCAGGCCCAGGTCCGCCGGCGGTCCGGGCGGCCGGCGCCGGCGATTCGCCGTGCCTGGCGAATCGCCTGCTCGATCCCCGAGCGCCTCTGAGCTTCGGGCTGGGGCGGCGGCTCCGCCTCGCGGAGAAGCGTTCGCACCCGGCGGAAGTGCTCGAGCTGGGCCCGGCAGGTGGGGCACTCATCGACGTGGGCGCGGAGCGAGCCCGGCGCTCCTTCGCCGTCGAGCGCGAGCTCGGCGAGCTTCGTTGGGGGCACCTCGCACGGGTGTCTCATACGTCCTCCGCGGGGGCCAGGCCCGGCTCGGCCGCCAGGAGCCTGCAGAAAGCCTTTCGGGCGTAGTACAGCCGGAGCCGCGTCGTCGATCGGGCGGCGCCCATCAGCTCGGCGATCTCGTCCACCGAGTGCCCCACCGCCCTCAAGACGAAGGTCATCCGCTGGACCGGCGAGAGCCGGTCGAGGATGCGCCGGCAGCGATCGAGCTGCTCCCTCGCCTCCACCTCCCGGTGCACGTCGGCTCCGCCCTGCATCGGAGGGAGATAAGGCTCGGCTTCGGGAAGCGCCTTCCTCGATCGCAGGTAGTCCTTGCTCACGTTGACGCAGATCCCGCCGATCCAGGAGGTGAGCGCGCCGCTCCGCCGCCATCTGGGCAGGCCCACCAGCACCCGCACCATCACCGCCTGCTGCAGGTCCTCCAGCTCCGGCACCGGACCTACCAGCCGGTAGAGCATCCGCCGGACGTAGCCGTGGTGCCGCTCCAGCAGCTCCTGCTGGGCGCTCCTCTCGCCACCTGCTGCCCGTTCCACCACGTCCATGGGCACCTGCTCCGGCTCGAGCGCAGTCCAGAGCGGTGAGTCGCCGATGCGCCGATTTCGGCTAAAAAGAGCCACGGAGCCTCGCCTGGAGTCCTACCTGGGCCCAGCCGGTGTCGTACACCTCCGCTCCCCGCGCAAGCAGGCGGTACCTCTGGGGGAAGAAGTCAGCGGTGGGCCCGCCGATCACCTCGAGCCAATCGGCAAGCCGGTGGCCGGTCCAGGCCTCCAGTCCGAGGACGAAAACCGCGTCCGTCGATTGGCGTGGCTCCTCTTCGTCCTGGGGGGTGGCGGAGGTCCCGACGAAGAGGACTCCGGCCGTAAGGCCCAGGCGAAACGAGATGGTCGCCTCGGGATCCCCGAGCAGCCGGCGCTGAACCGCGATGGAGAGCCGAGCAGTGGAGGCCTCGCCGGTGGCCGCGGCGCTCCTCCGCACCTCGGTCGAGGCGAGAGCGACGCCGGCTCCGGCCGCCCAGGGCCCCTTCTCCCACAGCACCTGCGCGGAGAAGCTGGCCACCGCTCCGGCGCCGGCGGTGAGCTGTGCGCCGGCGCCCAGCTCCGCCACCGGTCCGACGTGCTCCGGCCGGGAAGGGGTGGGGCTGGGCGGGAGCGGAGCGGCCGCGCCGATCTGCGAGGGCGGCTGTCGAGTCGGCTCCTCCTTCGGGCTGGGGCTGACTGGCGGGGCCTTCTCCGGGCCCGCCTCGGCCGGCTCCCGGCCGGCGGCGCGGATCAAGGCAGCGGCCTTGAGCACGCCGCGGAGCTTGAGGCCGAGCTGGCGATAGAAGTTCGCCGCCGGGACCTTCGGGTAGTCGACCGAGAAAGAGGTGGTGGTCGGCTCGGGCAGTCCCACCTCGGCGACGCGCACCACGAGGGCAGCGCCCTGCCAGTCGTACCAGACGGCGAACCGGGCGCCCCGTTGGGCGGCGATGGCGCCTGCCTGGGCGAGCTGTGCCTCTGCACTCGCGGGCAGGTCTTCCACCTCCACCACCTCGTGCTCGAATTCCTGGAGGTAGATCGCCACCGAGCGGGTGAGCGACCGGAGATCCACCGCACGCGGGGCGAGGTGGGGAACGATCACCGTGACCTTCGGTGCCCCCGAGGACGCCGACTCTGCGCCCGCCGAGACGAACGCGGTAGCGGCGAGCAGCGGCCAGGGAGCCATGTGCCGGTTGTAGCAAAAAGCCGGGCGGGGACCCGGAGGCCCCCGCGCCGGCCCCAGCTCGCTCTGGCGTCAGCGGCGGCGCCCCGGCCGCAAAAGGGCCAACAGCGCCAGTCCGGCGAGCGGCACGCCGAGGGGGACCGCCGTGCACGCCGCCGTTTCGGGGCTCGTCACCTGGAGGCGAAGCTCGGAGATCGAAGAGGCGATCTCCGGATAGCTCCCGTCGGGCACCACCAGCTCGCCGCGAAGCTGCAGCACGTACTCGCCCGGGGCGTCGGGAGCAAACCAGGGCGGCGTGGTGCCGCGGTACTGGTACTCCCAGTGCCGGCTGTCGCTCGCGGTGCCCTTCGGGTGGGCGATGGCGGCCTGGGCGCCCTCGGGCCTCTTGGCCACCGTCCAGGTGTACTGAATGCCCACCCCCTCGCGGTTGGCGAACAGGGGCAGGCGCACTCGTTCTCCCCTGGAGAGCATCATCGAGCCGCCCCCGTGCACGCGGAAGGGCGACTTGGGATCCAGGCAGTCGGAGGGGTTCGAGGAGTCGACCACCACGCAATAGAAGGGGTCGCACGCATCTCCCTTCCCATCGCCGTCGTCGTCCCACTGGCTGCGGTTCGCGATGCCCAGACAGTTGTCCGCCCAGTTGAGGTAGCCGTCGTTGTCGAGGTCGAAGTCACAGGCGTCTCCGATCGAGTCCCGATCCGTGTCCATCTGCCTGGGGTTGGCGGTGTCGGGGCAGTTGTCCAGGCTGTCGCTGACGTTGTCCAGGTCGAGGTCCAGGTTGCAGAGCGCTCCCGCGGGGATGATCTGCCCCGGGTTGGAGACGCGCGGACAATTGTCGCTTCCGTCGGGGATACCGTCGGCGTCGTCGTCGAGATCGCACGCATCGCCGTCGCCGTCGAGGTCGAGATCGTCCTGGCGGGTGTTGGGGATGGCCTGGCAGTTGTCCGCGGCGTTGAGGTGGCCGTCGCCGTCGAGATCGTCGTCGCAGAGATCTCCCTTCCCGTCTCCGTCGGAGTCGAGCTGGGCGAAGTTGGCGGCAGCGCCGCAGTTGTCGCAGGCGTTGCCTACCCCGTCGCCGTCGCCGTCGAGCTGGTCCCGGTTGGTGGCGAAGGGACAGTTGTCTTCGCCGTCGGCCTTGCCGTCGCCATCCGCGTCGTCGGTGTAGGAGAGGGTCTTCCCGTCATCGGTGTACGCCACCCAGACCGAGCAGCCTCCGCCGACGCAGTCGCCCCCGACGCAGACCCGGCCGCCGGAGCCTCCTTCCTCCTTGGGTTTTCCGCAGCTCGTGCCCAGGCACTCCGGATTGTCCTGGGCGTGCGCGGCGGGAGCGGACAGCGCCATGGTGAACAGGGCGAGGGACAGCAAGCGACTCGGGCTCATATGGGCTCCTCCGGTGACGGGGCATTGGGGGTGAGTCGCTGGGCCCCAAGAGCCGGCTAAATCGCGCACCGCCAGGGCGCCAGCCACTCGACTACAATCCCGGCCGGGCGGGGCCGAGGCCGCCTGGGGAGGTCTGGGCCATGACGAGTCGCGGCACCCTGGGGTGGCTGGCGGCGCTTGGACTAGGCGCGGCGGCAGGCGCGTGCCTCACCTTCCCGAATGAAGGGCGGTACGCGTGCGACCCGAAGACGGGCCAGGACTGCGCCGCTCGCGACGGAGGCAAACCGGACCAGGACGGCGGCCAGACGGACGGGTGCGTGCGCGCCACCTGTCAATCGCTGGGCAAGAACTGCGGCACGGTGCCGGACGGTTGCGGCGGAACTCTCGAGTGCGGGGCTTGCCCCACGGGGCAGTCGTGCGGCGGCGGGGGCTCCGCCAACCTGTGCGGCGGAGGGACGTGCATTCCGAAGACCTGCACCTCGCTCGCCAAGAACTGCGGCCAGGTGTCGGACGGCTGTGGCGCCACGCTGAGCTGCGGCACCTGCGATGCGCCGAAGACGTGCGGCGGCGGCGGCACGGTGAGCGTGTGCGGCTGCACGCCGACCACTTGCCAGGCAGAGGGGAAGAACTGCGGCATCATCCTCGACGGATGTGGGGCGACGGTGAGCTGCGGCATCTGCTCGGCCCCGAACGTCTGCGGCGGTGGCGGAGTGCCCAACGTGTGCGGCTGCACGCCCCTCTCCTGCGCCGACCAGGGGAAGAATTGCGGCTCGGTCTCCGATGGCTGCGGCGGCTTGCTCAATTGCGGCAGCTGCTCCACGCCCGAGACCTGTGGCGGCGGGGGATTGATGAACGTCTGCGGGTGCACTCCGAAGACGTGCGCCGATCTCGGCAAGAACTGCGGCCAGGTCTCCGACGGCTGTGGAGGGACGCTCAACTGCGGCACCTGCCCCGCCCCGCAGGGCTGCGGCGCGGGAGGCGTGGCCAACGTCTGCGGCTGCGTGCCCAAGACCTGCGGCGACCTGGGGAAGAACTGCGGCTTGGTGCCGGACGGCTGCGGGGGCACGCCCGACTGCGGCGACTGCCTGACCCCCGAGACCTGCGGTGGAGCGGGCACCCCCAACGTCTGCGGCGTGGGCGCCTGCACTCCGACGACCTGCTCCGCGCAAGGCAAGGACTGCGGGACGATTTCCGACGGCTGCGGCGGGACGCTCAACTGCCCAAGCTGCACCTCACCGAATAGCTGCGGCGGCGGTGGCGTGGCGAACGTGTGCGGCTGCACGCCCACCACCTGCCAGGCCCAGGGGAAGAATTGCGGGACCATCTCCGACGGCTGCGGGAACAACGTGAGCTGCGGCAGTTGCACCTCGCCCAATACTTGCGGCGGTGGAGGAGTGGCAAACGTCTGCGGCTGCACGCCGACGACCTGTCAGGCGCAGGGAAAGGACTGCGGGACGGTCTCCGATGGCTGCGGCGGGACGCTCAACTGCGGCACCTGCCCCGCTCCCAAGACCTGCGGAGGTGGAGGCACCGCCAATGTCTGCGGCTGCACGCCGACGACCTGTCAGGCGGAGGGGAAGGACTGCGGGACCATCGCGGACGGGTGCGGCGGGACGTTGAGCTGTGGCACCTGCACCTCTCCCAAGACCTGTGGCGGCGGAGGCACCGCCAACGTCTGCGGCTGCACGCCGACCACCTGCCAGGCGGAGGGAAAGGACTGCGGCACCATCTCCGACGGCTGCGGGGGGACGCTCAACTGCGGCACTTGCCCGTCCGGCAAGGTCTGTGGTGCGGCGGGAACCCCCGACGCCAACAAGTGCGTCTGCGGCGCTTCCTCTTGTACCTCGAACAACGACTGCTGCACCGGCTACACCTGCGACACCGTGAACGGCACCTGCAAGTCCAGTAGCTGTCTGGCTGACGGGGCCCCCTGCTCGAGCACGTCCCCGCCCTGCTGCAGCGGCAATTGCGATCCTCCGACCGCAACCTGCAAGGCTGCCAGCTGCCTGGCCGCCGGAACCGCCTGCGCTGCCTCGACCACACCCTGCTGCAGCGGGACGGTCTGCTACCCGGCCGGCCAGCCGAACGCGACTTGCACGACGTGCAAGGGCCCCGGAGACAGCTGCAACAACAGGCCCTGTTGCGACCTCCAGGCCTGCGACGCCAACGGCCTGTGCCCCTCCTGCACCCCGAAGGATGGCGCTTGCGGTGCAGGCTATCCACCCTGCTGTTCGGGCTACTCCTGCCTCGGCACCCCGGCACTTTGCGGGGCCTGCACCGCGGTCGGCCAGCAGTGCGGCGCCACCTTGCCCCCGTGCTGCAACGGGCTGGGGTGCACCGGCGCGATTTGCCCTTGCGGAGGTTCCGGAAAGAGCTGCACGGTCAACTCCGACTGCTGCGCGGGCTATGCGTGCTCCAACGGGAAGTGCCAGTGAGCGCGGCGGACTCCATGCCGCAGAGCAATCCCTCGGTCTGCCTCGGGTGCGGCGCGGAGCTAAACGAGCTGGACAGCGAGTGTCCCCGCTGCGGGATGGCCCTGCCTGCCACCGACGCCACCGTGGTGCGCCGCGGGAGCCAGGAAATCCTCGACGGCAAGTGGGCCCTGGAGCGCAAGCTCGGGCAAGGCGGCATGGGAGTGGTGCACCTGGCCACCGACCTGGAGCTGGAGCGGAAGGTAGCGATCAAGATGCTCTCGGCGTCGCTGGCCCACGAGCCCGAGGTGGTGGCCCGCTTCGAGCGCGAGGCCCGCATGATGGCCAAGCTCGATCACCCGAACCTCGTCCCGATCTGGGCAGTGGGGCGCACCGGCGGTGTGCCCTTCATCGTGATGAAGTACCTCGAGGGGCGGCCGCTCAGCGACTACCTGCGCGAGAGCGGCCGGCTGGAGGTGCGCGAGGCGGTCGGCCTGATGAGGCAGCTCTGCTCGGGGCTCGGACTTGTCCACGCGCGCGGCTTCATCCATCGGGACATCAAGCCGGCGAACGTGATCATCGGCGACGACGGCCACGCGACCATCCTCGACCTGGGAGTGGCGCGGGACTCGAAGAACGCGATGACCCGCTCCGGGCTGCTCATCGGCACCCCGAAGTACATGGCCCCGGAGCAGATCGCCGGCGCCGGGAAGATCGACCACCGCGCCGATCTCTATTCGCTGGCCACCGTGCTCTACGAGATGCTCACCGGCGCGCCGGTCTACGACAGCGAGAGCGACTACTCGGTGATGAAGATGCACATCGAGGCGGCTGTCCCCGACGCGTCGCAAGTGCCGGGCGTCTCTCGGAAGGTGGCGGGTGTGGTCCAGAAGGCGCTCGCCAAGAGCCCCGACGATCGCTACCAGAGCGCGGCCGAGCTGTACCAGGCCTTGGCCGAGGCCGCGGTGGACGAGCCGGACACCCGGCTCGCCCCGATCACTCCGTATCCGACCACTCTTCGGCGGGCCCGGCTGGCGCACGCCGCGGCGCAGCCGACGGTGCCACCGGCACCGGAGAAGCCGCCTCCGCCCGACCGCCCAGCGGCGAAAGAGCCTGTCCCGTCCCCCTCGCGCCTCGAGGCGATGGCCATCCGGAGGCCCGCCGGCCCGATCGCCGCCGCGGTCCTCGTGGGGATGGTGGCGATCGCTGCTGCGCTCTATTTTGCGCTCCGGCCCGCGCCAGAAGAGGCACCTCCTTCCGAGGAACCGCCGCGCGCCGCCAACACCGCTGAGGCGACTCGCGCGCCATCCGCGGCCCCCGCGCAGCCCTGGGCGACGGTGAGCGCCCCGGCCCCGCAGGCTGCCGCGGAGCCGGCAGAGGGTGCCGCACCCAGCGAGACCGCACCGAGCGGGGGAGCGCCGAGCGGGGTCCCGGCGACTGGCGCACCGGCAGCGGCCGAAGCAGCGCCGAGTCTGTCCGCGGAGGCACGCAGGGCCAGGCCGTCCGGCGCGAGCTCCGCGGGAGAGCTCCGCGTGGTGGCGACGGTGAGAGGGGCTCTCTCCTGGGCCTGGCTAGACGTCGACGGCACGAGGAAGGGAATCACCCCGATCACCTTGAAGCTTCCGCCGGGGAAGCACTCGCTGCGCTTGAGCCGGCCAGGCTTCAAGCCGGTGGCCCGCGACGTCGAGGTCCCCTCTCGCAGGACGACGAAGGTCTCCATCGAGCTGGAGGAATGATGAGGGCGCCCTGGATGCTCCTGGCCTTGGTAGCGGGCTTTTCCGCCCTGGCCCAGCCGCGGGGCGATCCGGGAAAGCTCATGGCGGAAGGTGAGTTCGAGCGGGCCCTCAAGGTGCTGGGTGCGCAGATCTCCAAGGCGCGCGCCTCGGCCGAGTTGGGGCGCCTGCACTTGCTCAAGGGTCAGTGCCACGCCGCGCTCGGCCAGAATGCCAAGGCGAAGGCGGCGTTCGAGAAGGCGCTCCGGCACGATGCCGAGGCGTCGCTCGATCCGTCGGTGGCGAGCCCGGCGATGATCGAGCTGTTCGAGCGGGTCCGCGAGTCAGTCACCGGCGATCTCTCGGTCCGCGCCGAACGGACCGACGGTGACGTGCGCATCGACGGCAAGCCAGTGGGCCCGCCGCCGCTCAAGATGCCGGTGCCGGTCGGCCGCCGCCGGGTGGAGTTGATCGTCCCGGGGTTCCTCCCGTCGTCGAAAGAAGTGCTGGTGCAGGCGGGGAAGCCGGCCGAGATAGCGTTCGAGGCGTCCTCGCTCGAGCCCCACTCCCAGGTGGCGCCTCCGCTGCCCGGCGAGCTGGCTCCGGCCCCTCCGCCTTCGAGCGTGCCTGCCCCCGGCGTGCCGGAGCCGGCGGAGGTGGCGCGAGCTGCGCCGAAGGCGCGGACCAATCTCGGCCCGATCCTATTGACCTCCGGAGGCGCGGCGCTGATCGTCGCCGGCGCCGTGGGTGCGACGATTGCCATGGACACGAAGAACCGCTTCGACCGGCAGCAGGAGGACCCATCGCTCGTCGATGGCGCGCAGGGCGTCACCCGCGCGCAGGCCTCCGCTGCCCAGATGATTTGGGCGGGTTCACTCGGCTCGCTCGCCGCCGGAGCTGCCCTCACCACCTTCGGCATCATCGGGCTGGTGGCGCAGAGGTCAGAGGCGGTCGCCCTGGTCCCTCTGCCCGGAGGCGCCGCGGCAACCGTCTCGGGCCGATTCTGACTAGTGTTTCGCCCTTTCGGACGATTCCGCCAGAGGCCATGTCCCGACTTCACGCGATGCTGCTGGCCGCACTGCTTGCTCAGTCCGCCCCGGCCAAGGCACAGGCCTCTCCAGAGGACGGCGGCGAGCGCCCAGCGGACGCGGGAATGACGGGTGCCGTTCCGGCGCCGCCGCTGGTGTCCCTGGAGCCCGACGCACCGCCACCGCGCCCTGCGCCTGCTGCGCCGAGTGCCCTCCGCACCGCGGGCCGCATCTCGATGGAGGTCCTTGGAGGAGCTGCCGGGGCCGCGCTGGGAGCAGCCGGCGCCCTCGCCTTCGCCTGGTATTTCGTCCCAACCTCCAGCGGGCTGGAGTTCTTCTGCCTCAGGATGGCTCTCGGCGCGGACGCGCTGGTGCCCCTCGGGGTGTCGTTCGGCGTATGGGGCGCGGGGAAGCTACTGGGAGGGAGGGGCTGGTTCTGGGTGACGTACGTCGCCGCCCTCGCAGCTCCGCTCTTGGCCACCGCGGTATCCGTCCCGTGGTCCGCCTCGTTGAGAGACGGGGGAGCTGTCTGCGGCTTGACGATGATAATCATCGCACCGGCGCTGTCGCTGCTTGGCGGGGCAATCGGCTACGAGTGGTCTGGCGCGGCTTTCGGTAGCGTCGATGCTTCAACGCCACAACCGGTCGCGCCCTTGGCAGCCTCGGTTGTCCCCTGGCTCGGCTCCCGCGGGGAGCGAGGGGTTGCGCTCGGGATGAGATGGTGACCATCAGCCAGTCCTTCGCTCGCTCCCCGAGCCTGCGAGGCTACCTCTCGATCGCGCAAGCGCCCAGCAGCCGGGGCAGAGGGCCTCGGCAGCGATGTGTTCCAAGCGGTTCCTTGGCCCCCGGGGCATGACGGCTGAGGCTCCACGTCGGACGAAGCCGCTCTTGGGGGACCGGACCGCAGGCGGCCCCCCGAACGCTCCCGCCGCCGGCCGGGGTCTGTCGCCGCGCTGATTTTAAGTTCTTGATTTTGCTCGCGGTTGCGGCCAAAAGGCCCTGGCACTTGAGGCCGATCAACCGTCGGCGACTTGGCGCGGCCGCACCGGCTGAGGGAGAGACTTTGGCGGAGCAAAACAGAGCGGGAGGCCGGGGGCGAGCGGAGCTCGTCGCATTGGCGGCGCTGATGGCGCTGTTGGTGGCGGTGATCGTGGTCGGGGTGGTGAGGATGGTGCCGGGGAGCGCGCCGCTCTTGGCTGAGGGCGCCGAGCTGGCGCGGCCGAGCGACCTGTTGTTCTACGCGCTGGCCGCTCTGGCCATCGCCTCGGCGTGCGGGGTGGCCTTCTCGCGGAACATCATCTACTCGGCGCTCTCGCTGCTCGGCGCTCTCATCGGGGCGGGGGCGCTGTACGTCTACCTCAAGGCCGACTACGTCGCGGTCACCCAGCTGCTCGTCTACATCGGCGGGGTGCTGGTGTTGATCCTGTTCGCGGTGATGCTCACCGGCCGGATCGGAGATCGCTCCCGCAGCAACCCTTCGGCGGCGGTGTTGCCGGGGGTGGGGCTCTTGGCGGCGGTATTGGGAGTCCTGGGCTTCGTGGCCTTCAAAGCCCCCTGGCAGACGGGCTCCAAGGTGGCGCCGGACGCCTCCACCGCCAGCCGCATCGGGGATCTCTTCCTCGGGGAGTACCTCTTGGCCTTCGAGGTCGTCTCGCTGCTCTTGCTCGCGACGTTGATCGGCGCGGTCGTGATCGCCCGGAAGGAGATCAAGGAGTGACACCCGGCCTTCCTCACTTCCTCTTCGTCGGCGCGGTGCTGTTCGCGCTGGGGACGTACACGGTGGTGACCCGCTCGAACGCGGTGGGGATCTTGATGGGGGTGGAGCTGATCCTCAACGCGGCGAACGTGAACTTCGTGGCCTTCAACCACTTCAACCCGAACCAGCTCTTGCCCGGCCAGGTGTTCAGCCTGTTCGTGATCGTGCTGGCGGCGGCGGAGGCGGCGGTCGCCTTGGCGATCGTCCTGGCGATCTTCATGAACACCAAGAGCATCGACGTCGCCGACGCCGACACCTTGAGGGAATGACGAAATGGACATTCTCGGCAGCCTGCGAGAGCTGGTCCTCGCCTCCGGCGAACACGGAGAGCACGCCGCGCCCCTTGCGGTGCAGGCGGTGAAGAGCGCCGGCTACCTGTGGCTGATCCCCTTCTTCCCGCTTTTGGGGTCGGCGATCAACGCGGCGCTCGGCCTGCGCATCCAGCGCCGGTACGGGAGGAAGTGGTGCTCGCACCTCGCCATCGGGGCGATGGTGGCGTCGTTCCTGGTGGCGGTGGTGGCCCTTGTGGACATGCTCGGCCAGCCCGCCGAGCGCCGCTACCTGGTAGATCACCTCTGGAACATGCTCACCGCGGGCGACGTGCAGGTCAACCTGTCGTTCGCGCTGGACCCGCTCTCGATGGTGATGACGCTGATCATCACCTTCGTGGGCGCGCTCATCCACGTGTACTCGCAGGGGTACATGGCGGACGACCCGTCCTACTGGCGGTTCTTCTGCTACCTCAACCTCTTCGTCTTCTCGATGCTCCTGCTGGTCATGGGAGACAACTTCGTCCTCATGTTCTTCGGGTGGGAAGGCGTCGGGTTGTGCAGCTACCTGCTCATCGGCTTCTGGTACACCGACCTCGAGAAGGCCAAGGCCGGCGTGAAGGCGTTCGTCACCAACCGCTTCGGCGACTTCGGCTTCGTCCTGGGGCTGTTCCTCCTCTTCTGGGCCCTGGGCGGAGGATGGGTGACCAAGCAGGGCGTCACTCCAGAGCACGAGTCCCGCTGGGCCCTGGCGGACCCCGGCTATCAGCCGAAGGCGAAGGACGGCACCTTCTACGAGGCCGACCGCGCCCTCACTCCCGCATCGCCGCCCGCCACCTACGACGAGGTGGCCAAGCTCGGGACGCCCTCGGGCTGGAGCCAAGGCCCGGCGGTAGCCGTGCGCGGCGGGGTGAGGGTCGGCCCCACGCTGTCGTTCCGCGAGCTTCGCGACCAGATCGCCGTGGAGAGCACCGGCGTGAGGCAGCGCCTCACCTCGATGACGGTCCTCGGCGTCCCGGTGCTGGCGCTGATCGCCATCCTCCTCTTCGTGGGGGCCACCGCCAAATCGGCGCAGCTCCCCCTCCACGTGTGGCTTCCCGACGCGATGGCCGGCCCGACGCCGGTGTCGGCGCTGATCCACGCCGCCACCATGGTGACCGCCGGCGTGTACCTGGTGGCGCGCCTCAACTTCATCTACGCCCTCTCTCCGGCGGCGATGACCGTGGTCGCGGTCACCGGTGCAGTGACCGCGGCCTTCGCCGCCACCATCGGGTTCGTCCAGAACGACATCAAGAAGGTCCTGGCGTACTCCACGGTGTCGCAGCTCGGCTTCATGTTCATCGGCGTCGGAGTCGGCGCCTACTGGGCCGGCATCTACCACCTGCTCACCCACGCCTTCTTCAAGGCCTGCCTGTTCCTCGGGTCGGGCTCGGTGATCCTCGGCTGCCACCACGAGCAGGACATGCGGAAGATGGGCGGCCTCAAGAAGTACATGCCCCTCACCGCGAAGACCTACTGGTACGCCTGCGTCGCCATCGCGGGCTTCCCGATCGCCAACGGGTTCTTCTCCAAGGATGAGATCCTCTGGAAAGCCTTCACCGCCGGGGACAACCTGCTCGACCCCGCGATCGGAAAGGCGATCTGGCTCTTGGGCTGGCTCACCGCGCTGGGGACCAGCTTCTACATGTGGCGCAGCTACTACATGACCTTCACCGGCGAGTACCGGGGAGCAGGCCACGGCCACGGGACCTTTGAGGCGCCCGCTCCCGGCCATGCGCCTCCGGCGGCGGCCGCCGCGCACAAGCTTTTGCCACGGCTGGCCACGCACTCCCTGGGAGCCGCGCACGCCGGGACCTTCGACCAGGACGTGGCGATGGCCTCGGTGCAGGTGGCGGGCGCGGGAGGCGGGCACGCCGCGGCGCACGGCCATTCCGACGCGCACGGGCACCCTGGAGGGCCACCCCAGGAATCGCCCCGGTCGATGACCTGGGTGCTGATCACGCTCGCGGTGGGGTGCGGCGCCACGGTGCTCCTGGGGCTGTTCGCGCCCCTGGGAATCGTCCCTCCGCTGGAGCACTGGCTCTCGCCGAGCCTCTTGCCCGCGGAGGCCCTGGTGCACTCGCGGCTCTCTCCCGACGCGGGGAACCATGGGCTGGAGTGGCTGCTCATCGGAGCTTCGGTGGGGGTGGCATTCGGGGGCTGGCTGCTCGCGCGGGCCTTCTACAAGGACGCGAAGAGCGCGGTGCCGGTGCGGCTGGCGGCCTCCTACCCGCGGCTCCACCGCACCGTCTTCAACAAGTACTACGTGGACGAGCTGTACCAGAGGACGGTGCTGGCGGCGTCGATGGTCTTCGCCCGGGCGTGCAGCGCCTTCGACCGGGTGGTGGTGGACGGCGTGGTCAATGGCGCCGCGGCGGTGGGCCGCTTCCTCTGCAACATCGACGGCGCGATCGACAAGCACCTGGTGGACGGCGCGGTGAACCTGTTCGCCGATGCCACTTTGAGGGCGGGGAAGCAGCTCCGCCGCGTCCAGTCCGGGCGAATCCAGCACTACCTCTATGCCGCCCTGGCGGGGGCGCTGGTGGTGGTCGGCATCAACCTGTTGCTCCGGTAATCCGCGAGGCCTCGACACCATGATGAATCACCTGCTCAGCATCATCATCTTCGTCCCCCTCGCCGGGGCGGCGCTGGTGGCGCTGCTCTTCGCGGTGCCGATGGGTAAGAAGGCGCGCGACGACGCCGCGAGGTTCATCGCCCTCTTGGGATCGGCGATCCCCTTCGCCGGCGGGATGTACCTCTGGCTCGCCTTCAACGGCGCTCCGGGGGCGCCGATGCAGTACAGCGAGCGGGCCACCTGGATCGGCGGCATGGGCATCGAGTACTTCGTGGCGGTGGACGGCATCAGCGTCTCGATGGTGATCCTGAGCACGCTGATCTCCTTCATCGCCACCATCGGCTCGATGCCCTGGTGGAAGCGCAAGGACGAGCACCACGACCCTTCGCACCCCCACTTCTCCGAGGTGAAGGTGCCGGGGTACATGGCGATGCTCCTTTTGCTGCAGACCGGGATGAGCGGCACCTTCGCCGCCCAGGACATGTTCCTCTTTTTCGTGTTCTGGGAGGTGATGCTGCTGCCGATGTACTTCCTCATCGGCATCTGGGGCGGGCCGCGCAAGGAGTACGCGGCGATCAAGTTCTTCCTCTTCACCCTGGCCGGCTCGGTGCTGCTCTTGCTCGCGATCATCGCCCTGCACTACCAGAGCGGGGACGCGGAGCTGATCGCCAAGCTGGCGGCCTCCAACCCCGAGGCGCACGGGCAGCTGGTCGCGCGCAGGGTGCTGGTGATGCAGGACGGCGCTTGGGGTTACCTCCTGGGCGACGGCCACTTCGTCCGGCGCACCTTCGACATGGTGGTGCTGGCCAAGCTCGGCCAGGCGGGGCTGTTCGACCTGGTGGGGCCGTTCCTGTTCGGGGTCACCTTCGCGAAGCTGATGTGGGTGTTCATGTTCCTCGCCTTCGCGGTGAAGGTGCCGATGGTGCCGTTCCACACCTGGCTGCCGGATGCGCACGTGGAGGCACCCACGCCGATCTCGGTGATCCTGGCGGGCATCCTGTTGAAGATGGGCATCTACGGCATGCTCCGTTTCAACTGGGCGATGCTCCCGGCGGCCACGGTGTCTTTTGCCACGCCGGTGGCGGTGTTCGGGGTGGTGAACATCGTCTACGCGGCGATGGTCTGCCTGGCGCAGCGGGACTTGAAGAAGCTGATCGCCTACTCCTCGGTCTCGCACATGGGCTTCTCGATGCTGGGGATGGCGGCGATGACCGAGGCGGGCATCTCCGGGGCGGTGTTGAACCTGTTCACCCACGGCCTGATCAGCCCGATGCTGTTCCTCATCGTGGGAGTGATCTACGACCGCGCCCACCACCGGGACATCGATGGGTTCGGCGGGCTGGCCAAGGTCGTGCCGGAGTACAGCGCGGTGATGGGGCTGGCCTTCTTCGCCTCGCTGGGGTTGCCGGGGCTGGCGGGGTTCGTCTCGGAGTTTTTGGTGTTGAACGGCTCGTTCCGCGAGCTGCCGTGGCACACCGCGCTGGCGGCGACCTCGGTGATCGTGACCGCGGCCTACTACCTCTGGACCATCCAGCGGATGTTCCTGGGCAGCCTGAACCAGAAGTACAGCCACCTGCCGGACCTGAACTGGCGGGAGCGCTTCACGCTCTATCCCTTGGGTGCGCTGGTGATCGTCTTCGGCTTCTACCCGAACGTGATGCTCTCGCTGATCAACAACGACCTGTACCGGCTGCTCCGGATGATGAAGGGCGTGGCCTGAGGGAACGATGCTGCCCACGCTCGACAATGCCGCAAGCCTCAAATTCTTCGCCCCGGAGATGCTCCTCACGGCCGGGGCGATCGCAGTCTTCCTGCTCGACCTGGTGGTGCCGCGGCACGCGCGGAGGGTGGGAATCCTGGCGGGGGTTTCGCTGGCCTTCCTGGCGGCGGCGACCATGGCCACCTGGTTCTCGGTGCGGGCAAGCTACGAGGTGGACGGGCAGCTCTTCACCGCAGCGCAGCAGCCGGTGGCGCTCTTCCACGGGCTGATCGTGCACGACCCGTGGGCGGTGCTGTTCAAGTACTTCTCCTTCGGGGTGACGGCGCTGGCGATCCTGATCGCGGCGCCCTCGCTCGAGGTGGCGAAGGAGCGGATGGGGGAGTACTGCGCGCTGCTCTTGGCGATCGCGGTAGGGATGTCGCTGATGGCGAGCTCGACGGACATGCTGATGATGGTGATCGGCGTCGAGCTGGTGTCGATGGTCAGCTATGCGCTGGCGGGTTTCCGGAAGGCGCACCGGCAGTCGGCGGAAGCTGCCCTGAAGTACGTGGTCTACGGCGGGGTGGCGAGCGGGATGATGCTGTTCGGGATGAGCTACCTCTACGGCCTGCTCGGGACGACGAACGTGGTGGGTGCGGCGAGCGCGATGGACGCCTATGGCGAGCGCGTCTTCAAGCACCTGTTGCAGACGGGGACGCCGGGGGCGGGGCAGTTGGCGATGGTGGTGGCGATCGTGCTCATCCTCGCGGGCATCGGCTACAAGATCGCGAGCGTGCCCTGGCACATGTGGTGCCCGGACGTGTACGAGGGGGCGCCGACGCCGTTCACCGCGTTCCTCTCGGTTGGTCCGAAGGCGGCGGGATTCGCGTTGGCGGTCCGGATCCTCTACGGGGCCTTGAGCGAGAGTGGGGGGCAGGACCTGGCGGTGGTGGTGAAGGACGTGCCGTGGCCGCAGGTGATCGGGGTGATCGCGGCGATCACGATGACGGTGGGGAACTTCGCGGCGCTGAACCAGACGAACCTGAAGCGGATGCTGGCGTACAGCTCGATTGCGCACGCGGGCTATTTGCTGATGGGAGTCGCCGCGGCGTCGGCGACCGGCTCGCAGTCGGTGGCGATCTACCTCATCGTCTATCTGTTCATGAACCTGGGGGCCTTCCTGGTGGTGGGGACGGTGGCCCGTCTCTCCGGTTCGGAGTCCATCTTCGAGTACCGGGGGCTATCGGCGCGGGCGCCGTTCGTGGCGGTGGCCTTTGCGATCTTCCTCTTCAGCCTGACGGGGTTGCCGCCGCTGGCGGGTTTCGTGGGGAAGTTCCATCTGTTCAAGGCGCTGATCGACCGTGGCGAGGCGTGGCACGTGGTGCTGGCGATCATCGGCCTGTTGAACAGCGCGGTGTCGCTCTACTACTACGCGCGGATCGTGAAGGCGATGTTCCTGGACAAGCCGGTATCGGAGGACCCGCTCCCGGTGCCGCCCAGCTACGGATTCCTGCTGGGCTTCTTCGTGCTGGCGGTGGTGGTCTTCGGCGTGTACTTCGACGGTCTGCGCCAGATCGCCGAGACGCATATGAGGATCTTTGGGCACTCCTAGGTCGAGGGTCGAGGGTCGAGCGTCGGGCGCAAAGCGTCCAGCGGCCGTCCAGCGCCAAGCGACCGCCACAGGTCGAGCAACGGCCGTCGACGGCGCCGGCTAGTCGCCCACCCGGCGCTGGACGCCCCCTCAACGGCTCACTCGACGCTGGACCCTCGACGCTCGACTATTGGATCACCTTCGCCAGCTTCAGGACCGCTGACTCGAACTTGGCTCCGACGGCGCGGCTGGCCTTTTCGTTGATCAGGATCTGAGGGCGGCCTCCCGCCTGGGTCACCCCCACCGCGAGCGCCTTCTCCACCATGCTCCGGTCGAGGGAGAGGGTGTAGATCTGGTTGTCCTGCGATACCTCGGAGACCGCGTTCAGCGCCTTCTCCGACAGGCCGGGCACCGCCAAAACCGCGCTCGCCTTGTGACGGTCGATCTCCGACTGGAGCGAGCCCTCGTCGCGGAACTCCGTCCCCACGAACTTCAGCGGCCGGTTCTTGATCGTGGCCACCGACAGCCCGGTGAGGACCCCTAACAGCTTCTCACGCTCGGCTTGCTGGCCGTTCTCGGAGGCCACCAGCACCACGAACTCTCCCCGCCCTCGCGCCTCGAAGTTCACGTCGTAGGTGAGGACTTTGAGGAGGATCGGCATCGCGATCTTCGGATCCGGCGCGTCCTGGCCGAAGGCCGGCAAGGACAGAAGCGCGAGGAGCACCGGGACTGTGCGAGCCTTGGCCAAAGCCCCTCAATCATACCCTCAAGCCCCCGGCTGTCTCGCCCCGCGCAACGCCCAAACGACGCGGGGTTTGACTCCGAGGATCCCCGACCCTAGGCTGCCTCACGCTCAGGCAGGCCCACGGCTTGGAGGAAACGCCTTTCATGTCGGTCGGTCTGTGGGATCGGCTGAATCTGCGGTGGCAGGCGGCGGTGGCGGTGCTCCTGCCATGCACCGCTGTCGCGCTCTTCTCCTCTCTCTACTTCCCCCGGCGGCTCAATTCCCAGGCGGAAGAGAGCCTGGAGCAGAAGGCCCGCGCCCTGGGCGCCCTCGCCTCGGCGGAGATCGCTCCCACCTTGCGCCTCATCGCCGACGGGCTCTCCCCGGTCGAGGACCTGGACAACATCTTCGAGGGCGCGGTCGGAGGCCGCCCAGGCCAGGACCTCGCCACCCCCCACCCCCAGGGAGTCCAGAAGGCCGAGGTAGACCTCACCGGCACCGACGTGGACTTCATGGCGGTCCTTTTGGGCGCCGGCCCCAAGCTCGCCGTGACCAAGCAGGCCGTCGTGCGCAAGGCCGTCCAGCCCGGCCCGGACGGAGCGAAGCGCGAGCTGCCCATCACCGAGGTGGGCGCCCCGCGGAAGCTCGACGCCTCCGGCAAGGTGCTGCGCAATCACTGCGAGCTGGACCGCGGCCCGCAGCTCCTCATGCGCTGCTACGTGCGGGACGCGGCCGAAGGCGCCGCCGAGGGCGTCTTCGTGGCGGCCTTCAAGAAGGACAAGCTCCTCCTCGCCCAGCGGCAGAACCTCGAGGTGGGCATCTGGTCGGGAGTGGGCGCCGCCGTCCTCGGGCTGGTCCTGGCCTTCGTGTTCGGGCGCGCCCTCGCCGGCCCGGTCGGGTTGGTGACCCAGGCGGCCCGCGAGGTAGCCTCGGGCGACGTCACCGTCTCGGCGGTCGACGTCTCCGCCGCGAGCGAGATCCGCTCGATGGCCGCCTCCTTCAACGAGATGCTGGGCAGCCTCAGGCACCTGGTGGGCCAGATGGTCTCCCTCACCGGGCAGCTCGGCGACGCGGCGCGCGGGCTCTCCACCGCCTCCAAGGACCAGGAGAACGTCACCAGCCAGCAGGCGGCCTACGCCCAGGAGATCGCCGCCACCTTCGAGGAGCTTTCGCGCACCGCGGAGCAGATCTCCGCCTCCACCGAGGTGGTGGAGACCGCCGCCAGGAACACCAACGGCGCGGTGGAGCAGGCGAAGGCGGTGGTGGCGCAAGTGGTCGACGAGATCGGGCACATGCGCACCGAGTCCAAGGAGGTGGCCGAGGCGATCCAGAAGCTCAACGCCGACCTCCAGCAGGTCTCGAAGATCGCCCAGGTGATCAACTCCGTCGCCGAGCGGAGCGACCTGCTCGCCCTCAACGCCGCCCTGGAGGGGACCAAGGCGGGCGAAGTGGGGCGCGGCTTCTCCCTGGTGGCGGCGGAGATGCGGAAGCTCGCCGAGAACGTCTCTCTCTCGGCCAGGGACATCGCCCGCATCGTGGAGAAGATCCAGGAGTCCGGAGGTGAGGCGGTGGCCAAGGCCCGGGTGGGCGTCGCCGCCTCGGACAAGGGCGTGGAGGTGGCCGAGCAGGCCTCCGAGGTCTTCGAGCGGATCGTGGAGCTGGCGAGGGGGACCACGGAGGCCGCGCAGCAGATCTCCGTCGCCACGCGCCAGCAGCGGCAGTCCAGCGAGCAGGCGGTGCACGGCGCGCGCAACGTGGCGGACCTCGTGAAGCAGGGGGTCGACGCCACCGGGCGCACCAACCGGATCGCGCAGGATCTCCAGGCGGTGGCCCAAGCCTTGAGCGCGGTGACCAACCGGTTCAGGGTGGCCCGGAGCTAGCCCGGCGGCGGAGCTCCTCGAAGTCGGCGGGCGAGGTGCGGCTGCTCCCCAGCACGCGGTCCGGCGTCGTCTTCGCCCCGTGGAAGTCGCTGCCCCCGGTCGGCACCAGCCCGAGCTCCTTCGCCATCGCGAGGTAACTCGCGCGCTGGCCTTCATCGTGCTCGGGGTGGAACACCTCCACGCCCTCCAGGCCCTGCTCGGCGAGGGCGGAAAGCTCCTCGCGCCCGAGCTGGTGCAGGCCCGGGTGGGCCACGGTGGCGGTGCCGCCAGCCCTCCGCAAAAGCGCGATGGCCTCGGCCGCGGTGAGCCGGTAGCGGCCGACCCACGCTGGCTTCCCGTCGCCGATGAACCGGTCGAACGCCTCCTGGGGAGTGGCGCAGGCGCCCAGCTCGACCAGCGCCCGGGCCAGGTGCGGGCGGGTGAGGGGAGCGCCGCCGGCGAGCGCTTGGACCTGGTCCAGGGCGATCGGGTGCCCGAGCGCCCGCATCCGGGCGACCATCTGCTCCATCCTCTTCGCCCGCTCGGCCCTCAAGCGGGCAGAGATGCCAGCGAGCGAAGGCTCGTGGCGATCGATGAAGTGGCCGAGCAGGTGGAGCTCCCTGCTGCCCAGAAACACCGACAGCTCGATGCCCGGCACCAGCTCCACTGCTCGCGCCCGCGCGGCTGCTTCGCAGGCGGGCAGGCCCTCGACGGTGTCGTGGTCGGTCACCGCCAGGGCGGTGACGCCCGCCGCCTTGGCCAGGGCCAAAAGCTCCTCGGGCGAGTGCTCGCCGTCGCTGGCAGTGGTGTGGGAGTGCAGGTCGATCATCGCACCGACGGAGGATAGACTGCCGGCGCCTCGGCGGGTTGGAGCCGCCTCACCCGACGCCTATAGTTGACATCGCCTCCCGCATGTTGGGGATTCCCATGCAGCACACGCTGCAAATCTCGCGCAAGATCGAGTACGGCCTGAGGGCGATGCTCTTCCTGGCGGCGCTCCCGCGGGGAATGGTCGTCCCGCTCAGGGAGATCTCGCGGCGCATGGGGGCGCCGGGGGAATTTCTGGCAAAGATCCTCAAGAAGCTGGCGGGTGCGGGGCTGGTGCTGGCGGCCCGAGGGGTGCGTGGGGGGTACGCGCTGGCCTTGCCGGCGGCGGAGATCTCCTTCCTCGACGTGATCGAGGCGGTGGAGGGGCCGGTGACGGTGAACCTCTGCACCGATCCCCACGGCCAGTGCCACTTCTCGCCCGGCTGCACCATGTTCGCGGTGTGGCAGCTCGGGCAGGAGAAGATGCTCGAGGTCTACCGCGGCACCAAGCTCGACAAGCTGGCGATGCGCGACCTGCACGAGCACCCTGCCACGGCGGTCTGAGCCCGCGACCGGCCAGATGGTCGCGGGGCAGGCTTGTTCGAAGCTTGAAGACGAGCGCCCGCGCCCTAGCTCACTGGTTGACCGTGATCTTCAGCTCCGCGGCGATCGCCGAGGGCTGGCCCTTGTCGTCGTAGACGGTGAGCGTCACCCGGTAGAGGCCGGTCGCCAAAGGATCCAGGGTCAGCTTGACGCTGGAGTTGGTGGTCTTCACGCCGTCGCTCGCAAGCTTGGCGTTGCTGGCGTTCGTGGGCTTGGTCACCAACCTGAAGAGGTAGTAGCTGATCGGCGTGGCCGAGGTGTTACCCGGGTCATAGCTGTCCTTGCCGAACATGGTCAGCTCCTTCGGCGTCAGGTTGGACAGCCGCACCGTCATCGAACCCAGGCTGCCGTTCTTCGAGCAGTCGGTCTCGGTGGGCAGGCAGCCCTTGAGCACCGCCACCGGGAGCTGGTCCAGCGGCGACTCGGAGTACAGCCGGACCACCTTGTAGGGCGGAGGCCCGAAGTCGGGGTCGTTGGAGTCGGCGCGCAAAACTCCGGTCTGAATCCCGCCCGACACCGGCTTCTTGTACTGCACCGTCGCCAAGACGGCGGTGCCGCCCTTCACCGTGGTTCCGGCGGGCACCAGCGGGTCCACCACCGAGAAGAAGGGCTGAGTGTCCACGTACACCCGGTTCACCACCAGGTCCCCGCAGCCGGCGCCGTTCTTGATCGACACCTGCTTGCTGCTCACGTCGGCAGAGGGGTTCTGGAAGTCCAGTTGATCCAAGGGGTCGGTGGTCAGGCAGGGCTTCACTCCGCCGGCCAGGGTGATGATCGCGCTCCCCGCCGAGGCGCCTCCGGCCTTGGCGGTGACGGTCAGAAGCTCCGAGACGTACAGCGGCGCGTCGGTGTGGCTCACCTCGAGGTTCTTCGAGGAGCCCGGCGCGATGATCTGCCCCTGGACGTTCTGGGTGATGGTGAACCGCCCGCCGGTGCCGCCGTTGGAGAGCTTCACCGAGTCGATGGCGATGTCGACGTTGCCCCCGTTCTTCACCTCGAAGCGGGCCTGGTCGAGCTGGCGGGTGGCGAAGCCGCAGGTGTCGGCCGGCTGGCTGAAGTCGCAGAAGGTAGGGGTGGCGTAGACCGCCGGCTGCGAGGCGTTGCCGGCGAACTGCACGTCGTACACGCCGTCGTTGGTGGGGTCGCCATCGCCAGTGTTGAGGTTGGGATCGTTCGTCTTGATCTTGAGGATGGCGTAGCGCTGAGTGATTCCCGAGCCGTCATCCTCTGGGGCGAAGCGGATGGTGACCGTGCTCTCCGCGTTCCCGTCGGCGGTGGTGAGCACGAGCGGGGCGGCGTCGGTCGGCGGGAGCGCCGGCTCGTCGAGCGTGTAGGCCAGGTTGCCTCCGCCGGCGCCCAAGGGAGCGACCTCCAGCCCGGTGATCTTCAGCGCCGGGCACCCGGTGTTCTTGATCTTGAGCTTGAGGACCGACGACTCCTTGTAGAAGGTGTCGGGGTAGAGGAGCTGGCAGATCAGCCCCGAGTAGCAGGGGTCGAACTGGGTGGTGATGTCCTTGTTCTGCGCCGCCACCTCCAGGGTGGCCTGAGAGGGCAGGTTGCGGCCGCTCCCCACCAGCGAGACCACCACCGGGCTCGTCGCCTCTTGCCCGTCGTCGATGACCATCTCCGCGGTGGTGTCCCCGCGCGCCACCGGGGTGAAGAGCACCGGGAACTCCCTTTCCAGCAGCGCATCGAGGGTGGTGGGGGTCTCCTCGGGAATCACCGAGAAGACGTCCTTCCCCGGCCCGGTGAAGCTGATCACCACGTTGCCGGGCGCCTTGCCCAGGTTGCGCAGGGAGACCTTCTTCCGGTCGGGGAAGACGTCCTTCACCGGCTTGCCGTTCTCGTCCTTGGTGGGGCAAGCCTCGAAGGACAAGGCCTTCGGGGTGGGATCGAAGTCGGGCAACAGGCCCCCGCTTCCGCCCGGGCCGCAGCGGCAGCCGGCGGTGGAGGTGAGGACCAAGGCGATGAAAAGCCGGGAATGAGACACGGCATGCTCCTGGCGTGACCCCCGATGGGCGCTCGGCCGCAGCCCGGACGAGGGGGACGAAACCTATACCCGAATCGACGGTTGGAGGTATACCCCCGCGCCCGATGAAGAACCGGACCCCGCTGAGGAGGGCCTACGAGAAGGCGCGCCGCGTCGATCCCAGGCCGATCACCGGGCGCGAGTCGCCTCAGGAGCTGTTGGAGCACGCCTTCCCCGCCTTCGTCGGCCGGCAGGAGCGCAGCGCCTTCGAGCTGATGCGCCGCTCGGTGCGCGAGGACTGCTCGATCTTCCTCACCCTCTCGGGAGCGATGACGCCGGCGGGGCTGCACCAGAGCTGCATCAACCCGCTCATCGAGCGAGGCCTGGTCTCGGCGATCACCACCACGGGCGCGAACCTCTACCACGACGCCCACCGGGTGATCGGCCACGGCATCCGCGAGGTGAGCCCGGACGCCGGCGACCTCCAGCTCAGGCTGGCGCGGATCATCCGCATCTACGATCTGGGATTCTGGGAGGAGGCGCTGCTCGACACCGACCGGCTGTTCTCGGCGATCCTGCGCGGCCCCGAGTTCCAGCGAAAGATGACCACCCCGAAGCTGCACTTCTTGCTCGGGAAGGCGATCGACGGCATCGAGCGCGCGCTGGGCTCCCGGCGTCCGTCGCTGCTCGCCACCTGCTACCGCCACCGGGTGCCGATCTTCGTGGGCGCGGTGCAGGACGGCTCGATCTTCCTCAACATCGTCAAGCTCAAGCGGGTGCTGGGCAGCGAGTTCAAGCTGGAGATCGACGTCAACGACGACGTGTACGCGATGGCGGCCCTGCAGCACTTCTGCCGCAACCGCTTCTCCAAGCGGCTGGCGATCTGGATCCTGGGCGGAGGCGTGCCGAAGAACTACACCCTGCAGGGCGAGCCGCTCTTGGACCAGATCCTCTCGGTGCCCACCGCCGGCTTCGACATCGACCTGCAGGTGTGCGTCGACCCGGTGGACAACGGCGCTCTCTCGAGCTGCCCGGCAGGCGAGGGGCACACCTGGGGGAAGGTGTCGGTCGACGCGGTGCAGACCGGTTCCACCTACCTCCACTCCGACGTGACCGCGGTCCTCCCCTGGCTGGTGCACGCGCTCCTGTCGGACCGGAAGATGAAGCGCAAGCCATTCCGGTTGATGGACCACCTCGACGCCGCGGTGGCCCTGCTCGACCGCGAAGTGGAGAAGAGGAAGAAGCAGCTCCTCAAGACGCTCGAATGGTCGATCGGAGAAGTGCCGCAAGAGCCTCACCCTCCCGAGGCGCCCCGCGTCTTCGTACGCTAGATCCGATTCACTGCGCGAGTGACCACCCGGGCGCAGAGGGCGGAGCCCCGCCGGTGAAGCTCCTCGACGCTCGGCGCACAAGCGAGTGTCGGGGCTCACCCAGCCGGGTCGCATTCCACGCCTTGGTGTCGGCGATCGTGCGCTTCCCCACGATCCAACCGCGCCAAGACCAAAGCGGCGGCCGGCCCAATGGCCCGAAGGCTCCCGGCATGGTGCGTGAATCAACGAACGCCCGAAGATCGGAGGACGTTCAGTGCGCGCAGCCTGGGAGTCGGCCGCCGAGGCAGTTGACTGCGACGCGGAGTACAGGTTGACCCGGCCCCGGGGGGCTCATGCCTCCTGAACGCGAGCCCGACGAGCTGAGGATTTCGAGCAAGCTCTTCCTGCTCAACCTGCTTTCGGCATGCGTTGCCCTGGCCCTGCGGCTGGGGCGTGGGCTGTTCCGGCTCCTCGACGGCGTCGAAGGGCCGTCCGGCGGCCGCTGGGAGCGGACCCCCGAGATGGAGGACTTGGCACGCGACCTCGAGCAGGCGCGGGTGCAGCTCTGGGAGGCCACGCGCGCGAGGGAGGAGTTGGGGGCGCACCTTCGCAGCCGCACCGCCGAGGTGGAGAGGGTCGCCCGGGAGGTGGAGCACTGTCACGCCAAGCTCCAGGAGATGCAGGCGCAGCTGATGGTTTCGGAGCGGATAGCCGCGGTGGGGCCGCTCACCGCGATAGTCGCCCACGAGATCAACAACCCCCTCGCGTTCATTCTCGCCAACCTGCACTTCATCAAGGAGGCCGTCACCAACGACCTCTCGCTCGCGCCGGCGCGGCCGAACGGCTCGGGCGCGGCGACCCCCGCGGACGTGCTGACCGCGGACGTGCTGACCGCGATCGAGGAGTGCCTGGGCGGAGCAGAGCGGGTCCGGGAGATCGTCGGCGATCTCAAGAGCTACTCGAGGCAGGACGAGCATCAGGGCCGAGTCGACCTCCACAAGGTGCTCGAGTCGACGATCACCATGGCTCGCACCCAGCTCAAGCACCGGGCCCAGCTGGTCCGGGAGGACGGAGACGTGCCCGAGGTGGAGGCCTCCGGAGGGCGGCTGGCCCAGGTGTTCCTGAACCTGCTCGTCAACGCAGTGCAGGCGATGCCCGAGCGGGACGCGGCGCGGAACGTGATCCGGGTGGTGACCCGAACCGACGAGTGTGGCCGCGCGGTGGTGGAGATCGCCGACAACGGGTGCGGCATGTCGCCGGAGGTCAAGGGTCGGATCTTCGAGCCGTTCTTCACCACCAAGCCCTCCGGGGTCGGCACCGGCCTGGGGCTCTCCATCTCCCGGGACATCGTCCGCAGCCTCGGAGGTGAGATTTCCTTCGAGAGCGAGATGGGGAAGGGGTCCGTCTTCCGGGTGGTGCTGGCGGCGGCAGGCAGCGAGAAGAGACAGGAGCGAGACTCCCCGCCGCCTTTGGAGGCCCGCGGGCTGGCCTACTGGACGTTGACCGAGAGGGAGTACGCCCCCTGCGTGCTCCCGAAGCCATCCACCCAGACGTAGTAGGTGCCCGCGGTGAGGCTCACGGGGCCGACCGAGGCGGTGCCTCCGGCGGCGCCGCACTGGTAGCCCAGGATGCCAGTCGTCCCGGAGCACCCCGAGCTGCTCCGTATGCTGAGCACCGGATCCAGGGCGGTGGTTTGGGCGGTGAGGGTGGCGCTGAAGGTTCGGCTGGTGGTGGTGGCGAAGGTGTAGACGACGTCGGGCCCCGCGCCGCCGCAGGAGGTGGTGGTGTCGCTGAGGTGGCCGACGGTGGTCCCGGTGACGGTGGCGGTCCCGAAGCTTCCGCCGGAGAGGGGGAGCGTGTAGGGGCTGGTGCAGTTCTCTCCGCTGCCCCCGCCGCTGGTGCTCAAGGTGGCGGAGAGCGTGAAGCCCCCGTAGGAGGTGGAGGAGTAGCCGTCGACGAACAGGTAGTAGGTGCCCGGCGGCAGCGAGGTGTAACTCAGGGTGGCGGTGCCCCCGCTCGAAGTGGCGCTCTGGCAGGCGTACTCGCTCCCGGTGGCGCAGGTGGAGCCGCGGAGGTAGACGGTCGGCCGGAGGCCAGTCGTCGAGGGCGTCACCGTGGCGGTGAGGTTGCCGGTGCTGGTGGTGGTGAAGGTGTAGACCACGTCCGGGCCGCTGGCGAAGCAGCCGCTCGAGGAGTAGTCGTTCGCCGCTCCGGTGGTGGTGTGCACGTCGGTGGCCACGCCGCCATCGAAGATGAGCTGCCGCGGCGCCGCGCAGGTGTCGCCGGTGGCCACCGAGCCGGTGAGCGAGGCGGTGAGGGAGTAGCTTCCCGACGAGGTGCTCGAGTAGCCGTCCACGAACAGGTAGTAGGTCCCTGCCGGGAGCGAGTAGTAGGTGATGGTCGCCGAGCCTCCGGCGATGGTGGAGTAGTCGCAGGTGTACTCGGTTCCTGCCGCGCAGCTTCCGCCGCGCAAGTGCAGCGCGGGGGCGAAGGTGGAAGTGGAGACGGTGGCGCTGAAGTCCAGCGTGCTGGTGGTGGTGAAGGTGTAGACGACGTCAGGCCCGGAGCCGAAGCAGCCGCTCGAGTAGTAGTCGTTGGCGGCTCCGGACGTCGTCCCCGTGTCCGAGGCGCTGCCCGAGAAGAAGGTCAGCGTCTTCGGCGCTGAGCAGGTATCTCCCTGGACCGAGCTGGTGGAGAAGTTGGCAGTGAGCGAATAGCTGCCGTAGCTGCTGCTGAAGCCGTCGATCCACAGGTAGTAGGTGCCCGGCGGCAGGGCGGGGTAGGTGAAGGTGACGCTGCCGCCCCCCGAGGTGGCGGAGTCGCAGGTCACTTCCGTCCCGGTGGTGCAGCTTCCGCTCACGAGGTAGACGACCGGCGTGTAGCTCGGGCTGGTGGTGGTGAGGCTGATGGTGAGATCCTGAGTAGTGGAGGTGGTGAAGCTGTAGACCCGGTCCGGGCCGGAGCCGCCGCAGCCGCTGCTCCGGTCGTTCAGGTACCCGCTGGTGCCTCCGAAGGCCGAAGCGCTGCCGCCGGAGAAGCTCAACGGCTCGGCGTTCGCGCAGCTCTCTCCCGGCCGGGTGCCGGCGTCGGTGCCCGCGTCGAGGCCCCCGTCCACCGGCGGCCGATCGCAGGTGAGCGTCGAGGCGTTGCAGTAGCCCGAGCAGCACTCCCCGCCCGTGAGGCACCCCGCGCCGAAGGACTTGCAGCCGGCGTCGGTGCCGCCCGGCTCGACGCAGGAGCCGTTCTGGCACACCTTGGTGCCGGTGCAGGTCTGGCAGCTCGCGCCGCCACTGCCGCACAGGCTCTTCTGGTTCCCCACCTCGCACCCGCCCAGCGGACTTCGGCAACCGGTGCAGGTTCCGCCCGAGCAGACGCCTGCCCCGTTGCAAGTCGAGCCGTTCTGGCACACCTGGCACTTCATTCCTCCGGTGCCGCAGGCGGAGTCCAGGACGCCGGCGCTGCAGCCGCCGTCGGTGCCGGTGCAGCCAGAGCAGGTGGTGTCCCGGCAAACGAAGCTGACGCATTGCATCGCGCCGGTGCAGACCTGGCAGGCGCCTCCGCCCCAGCCGCAGGCGCCCTCGGTGTTGCCGGGATCGATGCAGCTTCCGTTCTGGGTGCAGCAGCCCGCGCAAGTCGCCGCGCACGGGAGGCCTCCGTCGCTGCCCGAGCCCCCGCCGCCCCCGCCTCCGGTGCCGGTGGGGTTGACGCAGAAGCCTATCTGGCAGACCTGCGCCGGCGCGCACTCGGTGCAGCTCCGGCCGTTGGCGCCGCAGGCCAAGGCGTTCACTCCGACCTGGCACTGCCCCTTGGAGTCGCAGCAGCCCGCGCAATTGGTCGGCCCGCAAGGCGGCTTGACGGGGCCGCAGGCGATAAAGGACGTCCCGAGGATGCAGGCGCCGGCCAACAGCGCCGGGAAGACTCGCGAGGTTTTCATGAGCTGGGCCTCTTTCCACCGGGCCGGCCGGACCGGGAAGGGTGGACTACAGCCTACAACACCGCCGGGTGTCCGACTGTGCAAGCGGGCTGGGCGAGGCTCAGGCGACTCCGCGGTCGCCTTCTTTCGGCGGCGCCACCAGCCGGAGCTGGCTCTGGGCGTGGAAGGACTTCGCGTCCACTTCGCGCTCGAGGTAGGTGTAGCCGGAGAGCCCGTCCTCGTAGATCCGCAAGAGCTGGCGGGACTCGTCCAAAGTCAGCCTCCCTGCCCGGAGCGCCACCTCGGCGAAGCGGCGCAGCTTCGCCACCAGATCGTCCTTGTGGTAGCTCACGTAGTTCAACACCTCGGTCACGGTGTCGCCGGGCACCACGCGGTCGATGAGGTAGCCGCCGGTGGGCGCCATCGACACCTGCACCGCGTTCGTGTCTCCGAAGAGGTTGTGCAGGTCGCCCAGGATCTCCTGGTAGGCCCCCACCAGGAAGATGCCCAGGTAGTACTCGTTGTCGTCGAGCGAGTGCAGCTCGAGGACGTCCTTCACTTCGCGGCGGTCGATGAAGTGATCGATCTTCCCATCCGAGTCGCAGGTGATGTCCCCGAGCACTACCCGCCGCGCCGGCTTCTCTCCCAGCCGGTGGATCGGCATCACCGGGAAGAGCTGGTCGATCGCCCACGAGTCCGGGAGCGACTGGAAGACCGAGAAGTTGCAGAAGTAGGTGTCGGCGAGCAGCCGCTCGAGCGGCTCCAGCTCCTCCGGCATCTCGTCCAGATCGCGGGCGATCTTCATGATCTTCTGGCAGAGGGCCCAGAAGAGGGTCTCGGCCGTCACCCGCTCGTCCAGGGTGAGGTGGCCGAGCGAGAAGAGGGTGAGGCACTCCTCCTTGTACTCGGCGGCGTCGTGCCAGGCTTCGAGGAGGTTCTTCCGGGTGACGTCCCGGAAGGTGGCGAGCAGGTTCTTGAGCACCTGGGGACCGTTGTCCGGCAGCCGGTCGGGGACGGTGGCCACGTCGTACTCGCTCACCCCCAAGACCTCGGTCACCAGCACCGCGTGGTGCGCCACCACCGCCCGCCCCGACTCCGAGACCAGCATCGGGTGCGGCACTTGGGCCAGCTCGCAGGCCTCCATCACCGAGAAGACCACGTCGTTGGCGTACTCCTCGGTGGTGTAGTTCATCGAGGAGGCGAAGTTGGTCTGCGAGCCGTCGTAGTCCACCCCCAGGCCTCCGCCCACGTCCAGGTAGCGCAAAGGCGCCCCGTGCCGCACGACTTCCACGTAGAAGCGGCTCGCCTCGCGGAGCGCGTTCTTGATGTTGCGGATGTTGGAGATCTGGCTCCCCAGGTGGAAGTGCAACAGCTCGAAGTTCCCCAAGAGCCCCGCCTCGCGCATGAAGGCGATCGACTCCATCAGCTCGGAGGAGGCGAGCCCGAACTTGGAACGGTCGCCGCCCGAGGCCTCCCACTTCCCCGCTCCCCGAGAGGAGAGCCTGACCCGGATGCCAATCCTCGGCGCGATGCCCAGCCTTCGCGACACCTCGGCGATGAGCGGAAGCTCGGTGGGCTTCTCCACCACCATCACCACCTTGCGGCCCAACTTGGAGGCGAAGAGCGCCGTCTCGACGTACTCCTCGTCCTTGTAGCCGTTGCAGACGATCAGCGCCTCGTCGTCCTCGAGCAGCGCCATCACCGCCAGAAGCTCGGGCTTGGAGCCAGCCTCCAGTCCGTAGCTGAACTGGCGGCCGGTGTCGACGATGGTCTCCACCACGTAGCGGTGCTGGTTCACCTTGATCGGGTACACCCCGCGGTAGCCGCCCTTGAAGCCGTGCTCGGCGATCGCCTTCCTGAAGGCCTCGTTGAGGTGGATCACCCGGTCGCGCAGGATGTCGGTGAAGCGAATGAGTAACGGCGGGCCGATGCCGCGCCGCCTCACCTCGTCGACCAGCTCCTTGAGATCGTACCCCGCCGCCTCGGCGCCCTTCGGGTGCACCACCACGTTGCCCTTGTCGTTGATCCCGAAGTAGCCCGCGCCCCAGGCGCGGATCTGGTAGGTCTCGAGCGAGTCGGCGATCGTCCAGCGCGGAGGAGTGGGCGAGGGCATCGGCGGTGGTAGCCTCCGGTCGGGTAGAACACCCAACTATAGGGAATCAGTCGACCCCGAAACAGGGGCGTGCGCCTGGAGGGCAGCAGGCCGGCCGTCGCGCCACCCCGCCGCCTCTCCGCTCCGCGCGCTTTGCGACCCTAGCTTCCCTCGTGGAGACTTCGGCGCGACGGCGAGAGGACGCCATCCCGACGCCGAGGGAGATCTACTCCCGGCTGGACCGGTACGTGATCGGCCAGGAGGATGCCAAGCGCACCGTGGCCATCGCGGCGTACAGGCACCTCAAGCGCGTGGCCGCGCGAAAAGAGCGAGGCGCCACCCTGCTCAAGAAGTCAAACCTCCTGCTGATCGGGCCGACCGGCTGCGGGAAGACGCACATCGCCTCCAAGCTGGCCGGAGCGCTCTCGGTGCCCTTCGCGGCGGTGGACGCTACCGAGTACACCGAGGCCGGCTATTACGGGAAGGACGTGGAGATGATGGTGGCCGACCTCTTGCTCAGGGCGGAGCACTCGGTGGAGGAGGCGCAGCGGGGCATCGTCTTCATCGACGAGGTGGACAAGATCGCCCGGCGCAGCCAGGGGATGAAGAACGGGGCCGGCGCCCGCGACATCGGAGGTGAGGGCGTACAGCAGGCCCTCCTCAAGCTCCTCGAAGGGCGGGAGGTGGTGGTCCCCCTGGGCCCTTCCCAGCAGTGGGGCCGCAGCGACTTCGTCCAGGTGGACACCCGTGACATCCTCTTCATTTGCGCCGGGGCCTTCTCGGACTTGACCGGCGCGCTGGACGACGAAGGCCGCCGCCCGGTCGGATTCGGCGCCCTCGAGCGTCCCGCCGCCCCGCTCCGGCGGCTTTCGATCAAGCAGCTGGTCGAGTTCGGGATGCTGCCGGAGTTCCTCGGGCGGCTGCCGGTGATCGTCCAGCTGGGGGCGCTCAGCGAGGAGGAGCTGTTGAGCGTCCTCACCGATCCGCCCGACGCCATCACCAAGGAGTACTGCGAGCTCTTGGCGCTCGATGGGATCGAGCTCGAGTTCAGCCGCGGCGCGCTGGAGGAGGTGGTCCGCTACTCCCTGGAGCGCGGCGCGGGGGCGCGGGGGCTGCGGGCGGTGCTCGAGCACCTGATGGCCGAGGTGATGTTCGAGGCGCCGGAACGAAAGCGCCGGATGCTGCGGGTGGACGAAGCCTTCACCCGCCGCCGGCTCCGGGAGGCGCAGCTGTCCTTGTGAGCGCAGTCATTCGCCGGCCGGCGGGGCCTATTGACTGACCGCGGAAGCCGCCCTCGAGATCGCCTCGGGCGGCCGCACCAACTCGAAGACGTTGAACCGGCGCGCGAGCGCGAAGGCGACCGAGCCTTTGGGAGATATCCCGAGCCGCCTCCCCGCCATCGAGACGTGGGACTCGATGAACACCAGCGCGCAGACGATCACGTAAGCCATCGCCGCCGCCTTGAGGCCGCCGAGCAAGAAGCCCAGCGTCCGATCGACGGCGCGGTCATCTGGCTTCTTGCCCGCGAAGAGCCGACCGAGCCCGTGGGCGAGCGCGAGCCGCGCGAGGACGAAGAGCACCAGGAGGGCGAGCAAGGTGCCGACCGCGGTGCCCACCGCCGGCGGCCCTTCGAGAGCCTTGGCGAGGCGCGGCCCGGCGAGCGAGCCGATGGGGTAGGCACCCAGGTAGGCCACCGCGATGGCGGCGAGCTGGGCAAGCTGCTTCGCCGCCCCAGTGATAGCGCCCACGAAGGCGAACAGCGCCACGAGCCCGAGGAGGATGAGATCGAGCTCCAAGGTCCGCTTCGCCTCACTTGATCTTGAACTGCCCGCCGTCCTTTTTCTCTTCCTCCCAGATCTTCTTTTGGACCTCGGCTAGCCGCTCCTTGTAGCGGGCGTTCTGCGGCTCGTAGGTGAGGGCCGTCTTGAGGGCTCGCTCGGCGGTGGACCAGTGCTGGGCGTCGTACTCCTTCATCGCCGTCTGGTAGAACTGGCGGCCCTTGGGGTGGATGCCGATCTGCTCCTCCTGCTCGCGCTTGACCGCCTGTTTGGCCTCGCTCTCCGAAGCCTCGGTGAAGCGCAGCTTCTTTGCCCGGTCGGGCCCGCTCACGTCGGCGAGGTACTGCCTGCGCTTCTGGTCGTCGCGCAGGACGTAGTAGGCCTCGGTGATTCGCTTGTACAGCTCTCCGGTCTGCTCCTTGAGCGCCAGATCGGCGAGGTGGAAGAAGCGGTCAGGGTGAAAGGCGCGGCTCTCGCGGTAGAAGGCCTTCTTGATCTCCGCGGGCGAGGTGGTGGTGGGGAGCATCAGCACCTGGAAGTAGTCCAGCTCGTCGAGCTTCGCGATCCGCTGGGCGAGCGAGGCCCGCTCCTCCGGCTTGAGCGGGTTTCCTGCCGGCGCCCCTCTTGGGGCGGCGACCGGGGCAATGCCGGGGGCGACTGTAGCGACGCGGGGGATGGAGGGAGCCAAAGCTGCGATGCGGGGAGCGACCGGAGGTGCGGGCGGCGGGGTGGCTTGCAGCCTGGGAGGAGGCTTGGGAGCGCTCGCGGGACTGCCCGCCGGCGTCCTTTGAGGTGAGGCCAGCGGGGCCGTGGGTGCGGGGACCGGCGCCGGTGGCCGGGCTGAGGGCGGAGGCGGGAGAGGTGGCCGCGCCGGGACTGCGCCTCGGGTGGCCGGCGCACCGACTGGGGCCGGCGAGGCGGGACGCGGCGCTGGCGCCGCCGGGGCGTTCTTGGGGGAGCCGGGTGGTTTTCCTGCTCCGCTGTCGGGTGGCTGGGGCATCGCCGGGCTATCCCTCGGGGACCGCCGCCGGGAGATCCTGGTGGCCGGCGAGCTGGAGCGCCTTGTTCGCCTCCATCGACCGCTGGATGTCCGCTTCGGTGAGGCCCGAGGAGAGGCTGATGGTGGTGGAGGCCTTCTGGCCGGTCTCCAAGTCCGCGGCCGAGACGTTGACGATGCCGTCGGTGTTGATCTCGAAGTTGACCTCGATCTTCACCTCGCCCCGGTACCCGATGCGGAACCCGGAGAATTCGAACTCCCCCAGCATCTCGCACTCGTCGGCCTTGTTGGACTCTCCCTGGTAGACGCGGATCTTGACCTTCTCCTGACCGTCGCGGCTGGTGGTGAAGTTCTTCGACTTCTCGATCGGGACCGGGGTGTTCTTGTCGATGATCTTCTCGGTGTAGCCGCCCACCGTGCCGATCCGCAGCGAGAGCGGGGTGACGTCGACGAGGAAGGTCTCGGTGGCGCTGTCGAGCAGGGCGTGGGCCTGGAGGGCGGCGCCCATCGCCACCACCTGGTCGGGGTTGATGCCCTCCAGGGGCTCCTTCTGGAAGTAGTGCTTCACCGAGTTGCGGATGATCGGCAGCCGGGTGGGGCCGCCCACCAGGATCACCGCCTCGATGTCGGCGGCGGTGAGCCGCGCGCTCTGCAGCGCCTCGTCGCACACCTTGAAGGTGCGTTGGACCAGGTCCATCACCATCTTGTTGAACTGGTCCTGGGTGAGGGTCTGCTTGAGGTCGAGCACGGTCCCTTGGGGGTCCTGGCAGATTCCCTGGCAGAGGATGTCCGCCACTCCCTCGCGCCCGACGTCGATCTTGGCCTTCTCGGCGGCGTCCTTGAGCATCTGCAGGCAATACTTGTTCTGCCTGAGGTCGAGCCGGCTCTTGGCGAGGAAGTCCTCGGCGAGCCAGGTCATGATGCGGTCGTCGAAGTCGTCGCCGCCGAGATAGGTGTCGCCCGCGGTGGAGAGCACCTCGAAGACGTCCTTGCCGATCTCCAGGATCGAGACGTCGAAGGTGCCGCCGCCGAGATCGTAGACCACCACCCGCTGGCTCACGTCGCGGCCGAAGCCGTAGGCCAGGGCGGCGGAGGTGGGCTCGTTGAGGATGCGCAACACGTCGAGCCCGGCGATCCGGCCTGCGTCCTTGGTGGCCTGCCGCTGGTTGTCGTTGAAGTACGCCGGGACGGTGACCACCGCCTTGGTCACCTCGCGGCCGAGGTAGGTGTCGGCGATGGCCTTCATCTCCTTGAGCACGAGCGCGGAGATCTCCGGCAGGGAGTAGACCTTCTCGCGCACCTCGATGCGGACCGAGTTGTTCGGGCCTTCGACGATCTTGTACGGCATCACCGCCTGGGCCTTCTTCACCTCGTCGGAGAAGTAGTAGCGGCCGATCAGGCGCTTCGCCGAGTACACGGTAGACTCGGCGTTGGTGATGATGTTCCGCTTGGCGGCGTTGCCGACCAGGACCGTGCCGTCTTCGTGGAAGGAGACCACCGAGGCGTGAACGCTCTCTCCCCACTCGTTCACGATGACCGTCGGCTGACCTTCTTGGACGATGGACACACAGGAGTAGGACGTCCCGAGGTCGATGCCGATCGCAATGTCACTCTCCTGGGCCATGCGGCCTCCGCCCTCCGAAAAGCTGTGAAATGACGCACGGTTACGCCGAAAGGCAGATTCTATGCAAGCGGCTCGCCCGGTGTCAACGGCTTTCCTCAACAAACCCCAGGCATTTCAATGGCTTAGGCAAGCGGAATGCCGGGAGGGGGCTCTGGTTGAGGAAGGAAAACCGCATCATTATTGCGGGCAGCGAGGAGGAGCGGGCGCCGTGTCGAAAGTGCTGGCGGTCTTCACTTCGGATCCGAACCTGATCCGGTGCGAGCTGCACCGGTTGAGGGAGCAGGTCCGGCTCTCGGGCGAGCCGCGTTCGAGTGCGGTGGGGCTGGGCTGGTACGCGCAGGACGAGGTGTTGTTGCAGCGGCTGACGGCGGATCAGGAGCTCCCGGAGCTGGCGGAGCAGTGGACGGGGCCGGAGTCGGAGGCGTTGGTCTACCACGGGCAGCAGTTGCCGGTGGGGCTCTCGCACGAGGAGAACACCCAGCCGTTCCGGTTCCGGCGTTGGCTCTTCGCGCAAGCGGGGGTGTTGAGCTGTCCGCAGCCGATGCGGACGAGGCTCTTGTCGTCGTTGCCGGAGTTCTTGCGGCGGCAGATCCGAGGGGACACGGACAGCGAGGTGGCCTTCTCCCTGTACCTGAGGCTCTTGCGTGACACGGGGCGGACGGAGGATCGGCATCTGGAGCCGGCGATCGCGGCCCAGCTGTTGGGCAAGGCGGTGCGGACGTTGGAGCAGCTCTCGAGCGAGACGGAGGTGCGTGGCCGCTTGCCGTTGAGCTTCGTGGCGACGAACGGGCGCATGCTGTTGGCGGCGCGATCCGGTTCGGAGCCTCTGCACTACACCCTCTTGGAGGGGAGCGACCGCTGTGAGCGCTGCGGCATCGACGCCTCGGCTCCGGACACGCAGCCGTCGGTGAGGGAGCACCGGAGGCGGCGGACGGTGGCGATCACCACCCACCCGGCACGTCCCGCCGGCTGGATCGAGCTCGCCAGCGGAACCGCCTTGGCGGTGGACTGGAAGCACAACGTACAGTCGATGCCGATCTAGCCGGTCGAGGGTTGCACCCGAGTCTCGACTCTCAACTGCCGTAGAACGACGCCTCCAGCACCAGCACCCCGAGGTTGCATGCGGCGTGGAAGAGGGCAGCGCCCATCACCGTCCCGGTGCGCTCCCTGAGCCAGCCGAAGAGCAGCGCCGGGAAGAACACGCCGAGGCGCCAGAATTCGAAAATTGCGAGGTGCCCCAGCGCGAAGAGTACCGCCGTCAACCAGAAGGCCGGCCCCAAGCGCGCCCCGAACAGCATCCGGCCTCTCGGCCACGCGTCCCTCAGCCGACTCTGGATGAAGCCTCGGTAGAAGAATTCCTCGGGCACCGCCACCACGAAAAGCTGGTCGACGACCCATTCGGGGAAACGGTCGGGTAGCCGCAGGTGGAAGGACCAGGCCCCCGGATACGGCGCCAACAGACGCGATAGGCCCGGCGGGAGCACCCTCAAGAGCTCCGCGAACGCCACGTAGCCCAGCACGAACAGCGGAGCCACGATCGCCAAGAGCAGCAGGCAGAGCCCCAGGTCCTCCCTCCACCGCCGGAAGGTCACCCCGTAGTCGCGGTAGTCCTCGCCCCGCCGCCGCATCGCCCACAGCGGCAGGTAGAGAAAGCCCAGCGTCGCCACCAGCTTCGCGTACGGCGTGATCGCGAGATAGGCCACCACGATCGCCGCGAAACAGACCCCCCAAAGCAGCAGCGCCTCGTGCACCGCCGATGGCCGCGCGCGTACGCCGGCGATCATGGCTCCGCCTCCGCCCCGGACTCCAAAAGCGCCCTTGCTCTCGCCAGCGGCAGCACTCGGCAGCCCCCCCGGAGCCGCTTCACCGATACCCCCGCCAACCTCGCCCTTGCGTCGAAGAGCGGGCTCCCCGGCGGCAGCGGCAGGTCCGTCTCCACGTGGCTCGCCTGCGTCACCCGCGTCACCTTGCCGAGGACCGGCGAGAGCTCGCCCCGCGGCGAGCGGCGGATTCCCACCAGCACCTCGCCCAATTGGGGCTCCACTTCTCCCACCGCCACCGCCCGTAGCTCCACCGCTCCTCCGTCCTGCGGCCGCACCTTGAGCAGCGAGACGCCCAACCGCGCGTCAGCCGCCAGCACCGCCGCGGGCAGCGTGACCCCAAAGATGCGGACCTGCGCCTCGTGCAAGCCCACGTACTCCACCGAGGTCAGCACGTGCCCCCCAGCCCCCACCACCGTCCCCGCTCCCTCCCGGTGAGGGCCGATCACCAACACCACCGAGGAACGGTTCTGCTCGAAGGCCTTCCTCAACGCCGCATGCGTCGGCCTCGCGTCGTTGGAAGCGCACAGCGCCAGAAGCAACACCGCCAGCCGCATCGCCTCAGCCTGCTGTCTGCAGCCGCTGATGCATGTGCTGCGGATCGTAGTAGGTGAGCGCCACCTGGCCCGCTTTCAGCCTCGCTCCCGCGCGGAGCCTCCGCTCCATGCCCGGGCCCAGCGCCACTCCGTCCAACCAGCTGCCGTTCCTCGAGCCCGCATCGCGCACCAGCCAGCCGTCGTCGGCCCGCTCGAGCACCAGGTGCATCTGGGAGAGCGTTCCGTCGTTGATCACCACATCGCAAGTCGTCCCGCGGCCAAGGGTGAGCTGCGGCTGGGCCGCGAGGCTGAACGCCAGCGCCTCGCCCGCGCTAGGCTGCACTTGCGGCGCGGAAGGAGGGATGATCACCGTCCGAGCAGACGGGGGCCGCCAAGTGCCTGGCTCCCACAACAGCCAGTCGTCGGGATGCGCCCGGCGGAACGCCTCGAGATCCAGGCCCCGGTACATCCGCACCAGCACCGAGAGCAGGTAGCTCTTCACGAGCCCCCTTGTTAGCACCTCTCCTTTTCCAATGCCCGGGTGAAGTCCTCGGCACGTCCGCTGCCGCTCACCTCCACCGCCACGCGGAAAAAATAGCCGCCGCCCAGATGGCATTCTCCGGCCCGACCCCACGCCGCGACGCACCCGGCCGGCATTCGGCTAACCTGTCGGACGACCGTTCCACCCAGGCCGGACCACTCCTTCGCCATGCCGACCGTCAACCGACTTGCCCTGCTCCCACCGCTCGCTGCGCTCGCACTGGTCGCCTGCCCCGAACCCAAGGAGCCGCCGCACCTGTTGTATTCGCAGGACCCGCACAGCCTCGACAACCCCTTCCCCGACTTGCGCCTCGTGGGCGAGGGCGGAATGGCCTTCCGGCCCGACTGGTACAAGCCGTTCCTGATGCCCAAGGCGCAGACCGCCACCTTCCGCGAATTCCTGCGCGGCTACGCGGACACCGCTTCGCAGGTGAAGGGAGTGGGCAACTTCGGTCCCACCCTCTTGCGCAGCTCCGAGCCGGTGGACCCTTCCTCGATCGCCGGCACTGCCGCCCGGCTGCTCGAGACCGACACCGGCTACGAGGTGCTCGAGGCGGACCTGCCGATGGAGCACTCGCGCCGCGCCCTCGAGGGCACCGGAAAGGAGGAGGCCGAGGGCTACCCGGAGTTCGTGATCGCGCGCCCGTCGGTGATCATCCCCCAGGGACTTGAGGGGATGCTGGTGGTGAAGCGCGGGCTGCGGACCACCACCGGGCAGGAGCTGGGGCGCGGCTTCGCCTTCGAGCGAGAGAAGGGCGCGCGCGAGCGCGTCTCCGCGGCGGCGCGAGCCCTGTCGATCCCGGAGTCCGACGTGCTGCTCGCCTTGCCCCTGAGGGCGGAGCGGGTGAGCGATCCCCTCGAGTCGCTGGCGAGGTGGACCTCGGAGCGGCAGGTCCCCTCGTACACCATCCCTCCCAAGGGCATCGTTCCCGATCCGCCGGGCGAGCGCCCGGTCGGCCTCTGGGCGTGGGCGGACCCGGACTGGGGCACCGTCTCCGCCTGGCTGGAGCGCCGCTCCTTCGCCCGCCCCGCCAGCGCCGTCGGCCAGGTGGTGTCGGGCACCTTCAAGGCCAAGGACCTCCGGGAGAACCGGAGCTGGAAGGAGGAGTGGGTCCAGTCGCCGGATGCCGCCCCCCAGGTGGAGCTGCGCTTCGTCCTGTCGGTTCCCAAGGGCGCCAGGCCGCCGGGAGGCTGGCCGCTGGTGATCGGCGCCCACGGGATGGGCGGGAGGAACACGCTCAAGATGGGAGACGACAACTCCTTCTGCCTGGAGATCGCGGAGATCCTCGCCCGGCGCGGCATGGGCTGCATCGGAATAGACGCGCCCAGCCACGGCAGCCGCGGCAACCAGTTCGACTTCTTCGCGGTGGACAACCTCGCCGCTGCCCGGGAGAACTTCCGGCAGATGGCGTTCGACCAGATGCAGCTCTCGCGGGTGGCGCTGGCGATGGACCTCGACGCCGACGGCACGCCGGAGTTCGCTCCCGAGCTTGGCTATTTCGGAAACTCCCTCGGGGGCATCATGGGTGCGAGCTTCGTCACCTACGATCCTCGGGTGAAGCACGCGGTGTTGAACGTACCCGGTGGCGGCCTGGGAAACATCCTGGTCTCGGACGACATCCGGGACCGAGTGGGCCTGCTCCTGGTGGCGAAGACGGGGCTGGTCTTCCAGTCGGTCGAGTACTACGGGGCCTTCCCCTTCTTCCGAGCGATGGCGCAGCTCTTCATGGAGCCGGGAGACCCGATCAACCTGGGCCAGGTGCACGGGGCCGACCGGGCGCTTTTGGTCCAAGAGGGAGTGGGCGACCGGCTCGTGCCCAACTTCACCACCGAGGATCTCGCCCGGGCGATGGGAGTACCTCTGGCCGAGGCCTCCGTCTCGGGCTCGACACCGGTGCGCGCGCTGTTCCGCGCGGATCCGGCGAAGTACCTGCCGCCCTCCCAGGCGGCGAGCTTCGACGGACACAACATCTTCTGGGAGGCGGGCGCGGTGCGAGAGCAGGCGTTACGCTTCCTGGAGTCGAAGGGCACGGTGCTGGTCGTTGAATGACTCGGGTGTCAGCTTGGGCCGGGCGGAGCTCGCCGAGGGCGAGATGCGCGGCCTCCGCGTCGGCGAGCAGTACGTGTTGCTGGCGAGGGTGGGTGGCCGCTACCGGGCCATCGACGATCAGTGCAACCATGCCGGCTGCCTGCTCTCCGGCGGGCGGCTCGAGGGGAGCGCGGTGGTGTGCCCCTGTCACGAGATCGCCTTCGATCTCCACTCGGGCAGGAACCTGACCTCGCCCCGCGTCTGCGGCGACCAGCGCGCCTATCGATTGAGCGAAGCGGGCGGGGAGCTGGTGATTGACCTCCTCCCGCCCACAGAGGGATCTCGCCAGAGGTCCGGCCAGGGACGATGAGCGCCCACCCACAACGCCGCAGGCACTCGCCCTCGGCTGACGAGCACAAGTCCCGCGCGCCGGAGCAGGTCTCGGCCTTCGTGGTGACCTGCTCCGACACGCGCGACGCCTCGACCGACGAGACCGGCAGGGCGATCGCCAGGGCCCTGGAGGCGGCAGGGCATTCGGTGGTCGGGTACAAGGTCATCCGCGACGAGCCCGAGGCCATCGCGGCCGCGGTAGGCGAGGCGCAAAAAGCCGGTGCGCGCGCGCTGATCTTCAACGGGGGCACCGGGATCGGAAGGCGGGACTGCACCATCGAGGCGCTGAGGCCCATGCTGGAGAAAGAGTTGCCCGGCTTCGGGGAGCTGTTCCGGTACCTGTCCTTCAAGGAGATCGGAAGCCCGGCGATGCTCTCGCGGGCAGCCGCGGGCTCGGCGCGCGGGATGGTGGTCTTCGCGCTGCCGGGGTCTCCGCAGGCGGCGCGGCTCGCGCTGGATGGGCTCATCCTCCCAGAGCTGGGCCACCTCGTCCGGGAGCTGACGCGGTAATTCTTGCAGTCGAGGGCTGTAGGAATTACCGAGCGCGCTGGCACCACTTCGCCGTCCACAGGTGGACAATCGGGGATGCCGAACAGGAAGGCGGGCTTGAGCGCTCTCGAGGCCCGGCTCGCCCGGGCCTCGGTCCGGCACCGAAGTTGCTCGGCTCACACCGGGGTGTCTTCGAGGTTCAACCGGGATGGTCCCTTCAGAGGCGACTGAGCTGGTCGAGGAGGCGGCGCACGGAGCGTGTGCCAGGTGTCGCGGCCCCGTGGGCGGCGAGGGATCGAGCTGGGTGTTCCGCCGGCTGTTCTCACAGTCGCTCACCATCGTCTGGTTCTGCGCCCGGTGTGCTCCGGAGGATCTCTCCCGGTGCGCGGTGTGCGGCAGCCCCTCGCCCCTGGCGCGCATCCCGCTGTGCGGCGAGTGCCTGTTTGTGTACGAGGCCGAGGCTGCCCGCTAGCCGGCGTGCTACGAGGAGCGGGTGCGCATCGCGCTGCTCACCGCCGGGGCGGGCCAGATGTACTGCGGGAGCTGCACCCGGGACAACGCGCTCGCGAAGGCGCTCAGGAAGCTCGGGCACGAGGTGCGGCTCATCGCGCTGTACACCCCGCTCCGCGTGGACAGCGCGCCCGAGGCAGAGCGGGGGGTGTTTCTCCCCGGCACGGTGCTCTACCTCCGCAGCGCCTTCCCGTGGATCGGCCTGCTGCCTCGCGCGTGCCTGGCGCCGCTCAGGCCGTCGCCGGTGGTTCGCACCCTCACGCGCCTGTCGGGGGAGGCCGACTACGCCTCCCTCGGGCGGCTCACCGTGCAGGTCCTCGAGGGAGGAGGCCTGGAGGAGGAGCTCGACGGGCTGGTGCGTCGCCTGGCCAGGGGCGGCGCTCCCGAGGTGGTCCTGCTGTCGACCCCGCTCCTCGGCGCGGTGGGGAGCGCGGTTCGGAAGAGCTGCGGGGCCAAGGTGATTGCCACGCTCCAGGGAGACGATCAGTTCCTCGAGCACCTGCCCGAGCCGTCTCGGGCCCGGGCCATCGCGTTGCTGCGGGCGCGCTGCCTCGAGATGGACGGCCTGATTGCGGTGAGCGGTGCCCACCGCGATTTCGTCGCTCGATACCTCCGGCTGTCGCCCTCGGACATCGCCGTCGCCTGGAACGGGGTGGACCCTCACCCGTACCCGCTGGAGCCTCCGCGGCGCGAGGGGCCGCCCAGGGTGGGCTACCTGGCCCGCGTCACTCCGCGCAAGGGCCTGCTCCTGGTCGCCCAGGCCGCGCTCCAGGCCGGGCTGGAGCTTCGCGCCGCCGGTTACCTCGCCCGCGAAGATCGCGGCTACCTCGTCCGCTGCGGCGCCGTGCACTACCAGGGAGAACCGGATCTCGACGGAAAGATCGCCTTTCTCCGCTCAGTGGGCATCGGGTGCGTTGCTCCCCTCTACGCGGAGCCGTTCGGCCTGTACGCACTCGAGAGCCTCGCCGCCTGGGCGCCTTTCGTCGCGCCCGCGCACGGGGCATTCCCGGAGTTGGCGGAGGCGACCGGGGCGATCGCGCTCTTCGAGCCGGGCAGCGCCGCTGATCTCTCGCGAGTGCTCCGCGAGCTGGCGGACGACGAAGACCGAAGACGGGAGATGGCCAGCCGCGGGGTCGCGGCGGTGCGCGGCATGTTCAGCGCGGAGTCGATGGGGCGCCGGGTGCTCGCGATCTGCGAGCGGACGGTGAAGGCCGGCGCGGCGCCGGGAGACGTCAGGGGCGCTTGATCTCCGCGAGGTGGTCTCCGCGGAGGACCCAGGCCGCGGATGCCGCTCTCACCGCCACCAACACCGCCAGCATGCCGCCGGCCGCCACCGCGGCGCCGGGCAGCGACAGGAGCGCGCTCGCTCCCGGAAGCAGCGACGAGGTGCCCAGCAGGCCGCACCCAGTGCCGACCACGAGCGGCGGCAGCCCGAAGAGGAGCCCTTCCCCCACCGCCGCGACGACCAAGGCGTGTGCCGGCACCCCATGGGCGAGCAAGAGGTGGCTCGCGCGGCGCCTGGCCAAGAGCCGTCCCAGCGAGCCGAGGGCCCACCCACCGGCGCCGGCGAGCGCCCCCAGCCAGACGAAGGAGGAGAGCAGCTTTGTCTGGGCTGCCTCGGCGAGCAGCTCGCGGCGGCGGACATCGCTCACCCGGTCGAAGGTGAGCTTCGCACCCGCGAGCGCGCGCGTGAGCCCTGCCGCATCCTCCTCACGCCGCACGAGGAATAGACGCGCGCCCCGCTCCATCGGGAGGACCCGATCGAACTGCGCTTCCGGGATGAGGAGCGTTCCGGGGAATGGTCCGTCCGAAAGCAGCCCCGCGATCCGCACCGTGCGCTCTCCTCCGGCGAGCGGCAGGCGCACCGCATCTCCCGGGCCCGCCCGGAGCAGCCACTCCGAGGTGGTGGCCTCGACGTAGGCGTCCACTTCTCCGCGGGCGGAGGGCGGCGGCTGGGGTCCGGCCCCGAGCGTTCTCAGCAACTCCTCCGAGGCGGCCACCGCCCTCAGAGGAGCGCTGCTCTCTAGCCCCGCGCAGGCGGCTCCGGGCCCAGGGGTGGCGCGCAGAGCCAGGGCATCAACCCCTGCAGCGGCGAGCCCCGAAGCAGCGTCGCGGGCGACCGGGCGAGTGGCCTCGGCCAAAAGAGCAAACGCCGAGGGGACCGGCTCGCGCCGGCGCGCAACTTCGAGGGAGCTGACCAGGAACGATGCAGCCGCGAGGGCGGCGATGGCCAGCAGGCCCGGTAGCCCGGAGCCGCACAACTCGGCCACCGCGAGCTGCCATGCGGGCCCGAGCCGGGCCACCAGCGGGGTCGCCGCGAGCGCCAGCGCTGGGGCGAGGGCCAGCGCGGCCAGCCCGAACGCCGCGGTGCGGGCCTCGCCCGAGAGGAGGAGGACCGATACGGCCGAGGCGGTGCTGAGGAGCCAGAGCCCGATGCGAACGCCTGCACCAATCTTGCGCGGAGCAGTTCCGGGCCAAAGCGCCGCGGCGGGCCACGCGGCAAGGGCCGAAACGAGAGAAGCCGCAGCCGAGGGCAGAGCCGAAGCAGCGCCAAGCGACGCGAGCGCGATCAGTGCCGAGGCCGCCGCCGACGCGAGCCCGAGCGCTCCCTGGCGTCCCAACGCGACCAGCGAGAGGAACGAGCCAGGCAGGCCGTCGCGGCGCAGCGCCAAAAGGGCGTTGGCGCGCCCCCGAGCCAGCGCCACGGCCGAGGCGAAGGAGAGCAGCAGCGCCCCGAGTGCTCCGGCTGCACCGAAGCGCGTCACGACTGAGCGAAGCGGCCGCGCCAGCACGGCCGCCTGCTCGGCCCTCTGGACGGCGGTGGTGACGGATGCGGCGGGAGCCAACTCGCCGACCGCCTTTCGCAGCGCGCGCTCGAGCGCACGGCCTGCCTCCGCCGCTCGTCCCTGAACTGGAAGGACCCGGAGGCTGGTGGCGCCGATGGGCCGCTCGCCTTCCCATGGCAGCACGAGGTGAGGCGCGCCCCGATGTCTTGCCCAGTAGGCCTCATCGGCTGCGGTGACGCGGCGGGCGTCGAAAGGAATCGGAAGCGCGAAATCGGCGCAGCGCTCGGCGCCGTGGATGCCGGGAAAGCTGGGCAAGAGGTCGGGGTCAGCGGCGGGCGCCCCGCTGGCCTCGACGCGACCGACCTCGATCCGAAGCCGACCCTCGCGCTCCGGCCGACCCAGCTCGAGGGTGTCTCCCGGGACGACGCCGAAGAGCTCCGCTCCACCTTCATGCAACAGCGGCGCAGGCCGGCCCCCGAACAGGAAGTCTTCGGGCGAGACCGCCACTCCCAGGGCGTAGGCCGAGGAGCGGCCGGCAGAGCTGGACACCTCGGTGGCGAGGAACGCCGCCGCGAAGCCCACCGCCTCCACCGAGGGATCTCCCCCAAGCGCGATGGAGGCCGAATCGACGACCGAATCGGGCAGGTACAGGTCCTCGTGCTCCACCAGGAGGTAGCCGCGCGCGGCGCTCCGCACCGAGGCTCCGTGCAGCCGCAACGCGGCTTCCTCCAACGCCGCCGACAGCGCCGAGGCTTGCCCATGGGTGGCCATGAGGCGATTCACTCTGCCCGGCAGCTCTGCGGCTCTCTGCAAGAGGGAGAGCGAGAGGAAGGCCACCCTCCGGTCGCGCGCCAGATCACCGCCCAGGCCACCAAGGCCACAGCTCGCTGCAATCCCGGAGACGCGGAGCCTCCGGGTGTTCCCTCCCGAGCGCGCGAACAGGCCGCCCCAGCGGACGCCGCCGGAGGCGGCGACGTCGAGCTCGTCTCCGGTCGATGCTCCAAGCGCGTCGGCCAAATCGGCGCTGAGCAGCACCTCGTCTTCATCGAGCGCAGCGCTCTCGCAAGGACAGGCGCCGGTGCAGGGGCTCCCCTCCGAGCCGACGAGCGCGGCCTGGACGGCCCGCCCGCCTTCTCGCTCCACTCGCCCGGGCAGGACGAGCGCCCGCGCGCCGGCCCACTCCACCCGCGTGGGACGGTGCAGCACCGCCCAGACCGGGGCACCGCCTCCCTCGATGGCGGCGGACTGCCGAACGCGCTCGAGCGCGGAGTTGGCCTCCGCAAGCGCCCAGGCGAACAGAAGCCCCGCCGCCACGGGTCCAGCGGCGCCGATGCCCATCGCCGGCCGCAGGTGGAGGGCCTCGCGGGCCCCCGCGGCCAGAGCTCTCCACGCGGATCTCAGGATCTCACCCGGCCGTCGGCGAGCTGGACCTGCCGGGTGGCACACCGAGCCACCTTTGGATCGTGCGTGGCGAAGAGCACCGCGCAGCCTCCCAAGGTGGCGCCGCAGAGCGCCAGGGCGACTGTCTCCGCCGCCCGAGAGTCGAGGTGGGCCGTCGGCTCGTCCGCCACCATCAGCGTCGGCCGCTTGGCGAGCGCGCGAGCGATGGCGACTCGCTGCCGCTGCCCGGCGGAGAGTTCGTGGGGCAACCGTCCGGCGAGATGGGCCACCTCGAGCGCCGCCAGCGCTTCCTCGCGTCTTCGGGCTCGTTCGGCGGCGGGCACCTCGGCGGCTGCCAGGAGCAGGTCCACATTCTCCGCGACGGTCAGCACGTCGAGCAAGGGCTCCGAATCGAAGGCCAGCCCCGCATGGCGCAGCCTCCGCGCGGCGCGCTGTGCCTCGGACATCCCCGCCACCGAGGCGCCCATGAAGCGCACCTCTCCCGCGGTAGCCGGCTCGACCAGCGCTGCCACCGCGAGCAAGGTCGACTTGCCCGAGCCGGACGGCCCCAAAACCGCCACCGACTCTCCGGGCCGCACCTCCAGGCTCACCTCGGACAGCGCGAGGGTGGCCGCCGCTCCCTGGCCGTAGCGCTTGGTGACCTGCCGCAGCTCGACGATCGCCATGCGAGGGAAGATAGCGCCGCGAACGCCAGGGCCCACAGCGTCTCTCCCGCCGCGGCGCACCCGCATGTCCTTTGGGGCCGGGGAGGGAGCGGAGGATCCTTCGGCACCAGCGCGAACAGCTCGCCCGAGCCGGTGCCGATGACGAGGGTGGATTCGGCGATTGCCGGGGAGGCGATGATCCGGCTCCCAAGGGGCAGGCGCCAGCGCTCGCGGCCGCTGGTCAGCTCGATGGCTCTCAGCACTCCATCGTGCCCGCCGGCGTAGACCGTTTCTCCGGCGAGGACCGGGGAGGAGTCGACGCTGCCCTCGGTTTCCACCGTCCAGAGCTGGCGCCCATTTCGCGCATCGAATGCGCGCACGGCCCTGTCCTGCCCGCCGACCACCGCATGCAGGCCGGTGAGCGCGGCCGTGGAGGCTATCGGAAAGGAGCCTTGGTGGCTCCAGCGGACGGCGCCCACGTCGATGGCCACGCCGCAGAGACGATGGGAGTGGCTCCCCACCACCGCCAGGTTCCCGTGCAGCGCGGGGGAGGCGCCGGCGTAGCCGCCGAGGTCGAGCTGCCACAGCGGAGAGCCGGTGTTGGCATCGAGGGCGCGGAGCGCTCCGTCGCAGCCCGCCACCAGCAGCCGCCCGCCCGCGAGCGAGGGCGCGGCGTGGACGTAGCCCTCGGTCTTCGCCGACCAGCACAGCGTTCCATCCAGGGCGTCGAGCGCGTACACCTTTCCGTCGTAGGAGCCGAAGTACACCTGTTCCCCGGCGACCGCCGGCGAGCCGCGGATGGGGCCTCCGGTCTCGAAGGCGAACCGCGGCCGGCCGGTCTCCGCCTCGAGCGCGTGGAGCCTCCCCGCGTCGTCCCCCACGAAGAGCGAGCCGTGCGCGACCGTGGGCGAGGAGGAGATCGGCGAACCAGAGGAGTAGCGCCACAGCTCCTTGCCATCTCTGAGCGCGAGCGCGACCACCAGTCCGGAGCCAGTGCCCACGAAGACGCGCCCGCCTTCGATCGCCGCCGAGGAGGAGATCGGCTCGGGGCCGAAGTCCGCCCGCCAGCCCACGCGAAGTGGGGGAGGGAGCCGCGGGGCCACACCGCTCCTTTCCGCACCGCCGTGGAACGTCGGCCAGTCCCTTCGGCCGGCGTCCGCCGCGCCGGCCGGCCAGCTGGTGAAAAGGAGAAGGGAGACGAGCGTCACCACCGGCGCCGTGCGAGCCCCCCCACCGCGAGCAAGAGCGCGGCCAGTGCACCTCCAGCAACCCCGCAGCCGCACCTTTGAGGGCTCGAGCTCGGCGACGCCACGCAGGGACCGCCGTCGCAGTCGGCCGGGCAGTCGGCCGACCCTGGGCACCCGGCAGTCCCGGCGTCGGCCGCGCAGACGCCGTCCTCGTCCACCCGGCCGTTGCAGTCGTCGTCCTTCGCGTTGCACGCCTCTTGGCCGAGCCAGGTGCAGCCGTACTCGCACCCGGTCGCAGGGTCGAGATCGAGATCGTAGAAGTCCGGCTGGCAGCGGAGGATGACGCACCGGCCCGACTCGCAGGCCGGGTCCGCTCCCGGCAAGGCGCAGCCCTTTCCGCACGCCCCGCAGTTGGCCTCGTCGTGGAGCAGGTCGACGCAGCTCTGGCCGCAGGCGGTGAGGCCGGCGGAGCACGACGAGGTGCAGTTGCCCAGGTCGCACACCTCGGTCGCGGCGCACGGGCGGTTACAGGCGCCGCAGTGCCTCGCGTCGGTCCGGGGGTCGACACACTCGGTGCCGCAGGCGGTGCGTCCAAAGATGCAGGTGCAGGAGCCGGCCACGCAGTCCCGGTCTGCCGCGCAGGGCCGGTTGCAGCCGCCGCAGTGGCGGTCGTCGCTGCGCGTGTCCACGCAGGCGCTCCCGCACCGCGTGAGCGATGCGCCGCAGGTGCAGGAGCCGCCGGAGCAAACTTGATTCAGCCCGCAGGCGCTCCCGCATCCGCCGCAGTGGCTCGAGTCGGTGGCGGTATCGACGCAGCTGCCGCCGCAATTGGTCCTCCCCGCCCCGCAGCCGCTGCCCGCGTCCGGGACAGGCGCAGAGCCGATCGCGAACAGGTCGCGGGCACTGGCGATGTAGACGCGCCCGTTGGCGATCGAGGCCGAGGAGTGAATGGAGTACCCGAGGTTGTCCCGATCGAGCTGCTGGAAGGTGCGGCCCGCGGAGAGGATGTAGAAGTCTCCCGCGTTGGTGCCGATGTAGATCTTCCCGTCGCCGTAGGTGGGCGAAGCCCACACCGGCGCGCCCAGGTTCTGGGTGAACAGGGTCTGCCCGTTGGTGAAGTCGACCGCGTGGAAGTTGCCGGCGATGTCCGCGGTGTACAGCACGTCATTCACCGCCAGCGGGCTGCTGATCGAACGGCGGATGGCGGTGTAGCGCCACTTCGCCCCGGTGGCGCTGATGTCTCCGGTGCGGGTGGCGTCGATGGCCCACAAAGTCCCCGGCCCGTCCCCGTGGCTGGGGTCCTCCCCGGAGGCCACCAGGATGGTGTCCTTGTAGAAGATCGGTGTGGAGAGGAGCCCGTGGCTGGTTGGCCCTCCGTTGGCCGTCCCGGTGTTGAAGCTCCAGACGGTCGCCCGTGTCTGCAAGTCGACGCCGTACACCCAGGCGTTGCCGGCCGCGTAGACGAGCTGATCCTGGTTGTTGACCCGGACGATGATCGGCGAGGCCCAGGAGCCGTGGTTGACCACCTGGTTCGGGTTCGCGGTCCAGGCGGTGCCTCCGTCGGCGGCATACAGCGCCACCAGCTTGGGCGCGGTGGCGGTGGAGTTCCTCCCCGCCGAGGTGTGGAAGACGAGCAGGTTGCCGTAGAAGATCGGAGAGCCGTCGGCGCAGTTGTGGATGGAGACGTTGAACTCGGTCTGCAGCTCTCGCACCCAGAGGCGGTTCGCGACGTTCGCCGCCGCGCTGAAGCACTCCATTCGCCCTTCCTTGGTGCAGTCGCACACCAGGCCAGAGCTCACCGCCGGGCTCGAGGCGCCCTGGTTGTCGGGGCAGAAGTTGAAGCCGTCGCCTCCGTAGACGGTGGAGAGCTCCTCCCACAGGAAGGTGCCGTCGCTCTCCCGGAAGGCGATGATCCGGCTGCTGGTGGAGGACACCACCGAATTCCGGAGGTAGACCTTTCCGCCGGCGATCGCCGGAGAGCTGTCGGTGTGGGCACTCGGGCTGGCGTTGGAGCGGAAGGTGGACGCGCGCCACACCTGCCCGACGCCGTTCACTGTCCAGGACGACGGCAAGCCCGTCTCCGACGAGATGCCGTCGCGCGTGGGCCCGCGCCATTGCGTCCAGTCGGCTGCCGCGGCCATCGTGCCGCTCAAGAGCTGCAGAAAAAGAAGGGCGCGCCTCACGAACGGCCTCCTAGCGCTCCGGTCGGCTGGCCGGAGCGCCCCCGGGCAGGTGAAGTCATTGTGGCACAGCCGCGCGCGCCAGCGGGAGCCGGGCGTTGCGCCCCCGCGGCTTGTAGATTGAGCCGATGCGCTGCCTCCGCGCCGCCGGGTTGTCACGCCGCTCTGCCGCAGATCTCGGGCCCCGCCTCGAGGCGCTGGTGGCCTCGGCTCCGCCCGTCCGGCTGGCCTTCGACCCGGTGGAGCTTCCTCGGCTGTACGGGGACCCTCGGGACGCCGAAGTGACTGGCCTGCTCTCCGCATTGCTGGCGTACGGCCGCGCTGACCTCTTCAAGCCGAAGCTCCGGGCGCTGCTGGGTGCGATGGGCCCCTCCCCCGCGGCGTTCGTCACCCGCCTGGACGCGATCGGCGCCGCCCGGCTTCTGCGCGGCTTCGTCTACCGCTTCAACGTGGGCGCGGACCTCGCGGTGCTCCTGCTCGGCATGGGCTGGGCGCTGCGGGAGAAGGGGAGCCTGGAGGCGCTGTTCGAGGCCCAGCTGCGCGGGCACGGCTCGATCAAGGGCGCGCTGGGCGCTTTCACCCGGTCCATCCGCTGCTCGGCGTCGGTGGGCCCGGTGCGCCGCGCGCTCGGGCGGGAGCGCGGGCTCGACCACCTCTTGCCGCTCGCGCTCGGAGATGGGCCCGCGAAGCGGCTGAACCTCTTCCTCCGTTGGATGGTGCGTGGGCCCGACGAGGTCGACCTTGGCCTCTGGCGGAGCGTCACCCCCGCGCAATTGGTCGTTCCGCTGGACACGCACCTCGCCCGCGTGTCGCGGAGGCTGGGTCTGACCCGCCGGAAGGACCTTTCCTGGAAGACCGCCGAGGAAGTCACCACCTCGCTGCGGCTCATCGACCCGGGCGACCCGGTCCGCTTCGACTTCGCGCTGTGCCACCTCGGGATGAGCGGAGCCTGCCCTCCGCGCCCGTCGATCGGGCGGTGCTCAGCGTGCCCCTTGCTCGGCTCCTGCCGGGTCGGGCCTACAGCAGTCGCCCGCGCTGTCGCGCGCGAGCTACCGGACCCGCTCGTTCACTAGCGCCCTCAGGTTCTGCGTGTCGAACGGCTTCTCCATGCGCTGGTTGGGCGTCTCGTCGAGGAAGGCGCGCGCCCTTGGGGTGAAGGCCCCCCCGGTGAGGAAGACCATTCGGCTCGCCTGCTCGGGCTCGAGCTTCTGGATCGCCGCGTAGAGGTCCATCCCGGTCATCGCCGGCATCATCAGGTCGCAGAGGATGACGTCGAACCGCTCGCCCCGCTGGATTCGCTCCAGGGCGGCGGCGGCGCTGGTCTCGGCGACGATCTCGTGCTCGTTCGACAGCGTGCGGCGCACCGCCTTGCCGATCATCGGCTCGTCGTCGACCACCATCACCCGGCCCCGCCTGCTCGCCGCTCTGGCCGGCGCCGCCACGCGCTGGCCCGTCTCCTCCTCGCCCTTGGCGGGCAACAGCGCCACCCGGAACACGCTGCCTTTGCCGAGCTGGCTCTGAACGGAGATTTCCCCTCCAAGGTTGGTGACGATGCGGTGGCAGATCGACAGCCCGAGTCCACTGCCGACGCCCGGGGGCTTGGTGGTGAAGAAGGGGGTGAAGAGCTTCCCCAAGACCTCCGGGGTCATCCCCGGGCCGGTGTCGGCGACCTCCACCACCACCCGGCCGGCGGAGTCGGTCCCGGTGCGGACGCGGATCTGATTCGACTCCGCCCGGCCCTCCTGCATCGCCTGGGCCGCGTTCACGATCAAGTTGAGGAACACTTGCCCCAGCCGGGACTCGTTGCCGTCCACGAGCGGAACCTTCTGGTAGTCCTTCACCAGCTCCGCCCGGTGGCGGATCTCGTTCCAGGCCATCCGGAGCGAAGAGTCGAGCACTCGATGCACGTCCACCGCCTCGCGCTTGTCCTGCTCGGCGCGGGAGAAGATCTTGAGATCGCGGAGAATGAGCCGCACCCGGTCGGTCGCCTCGCGCGCCTCCCTCAGCTCCTCTCCGAAGTCCTCCAGGCGGGGCGGGGCGATTGCCTCCTTGCCCAACTCGTCCAGGTCGCGGATCGCCAGGTCGAGGTTGGCCACCACCGCGGAGAGCGGGTTGTTGATCTCGTGCGCCACGCCCGCGGCCATCATCCCCACCGAGGCCATTCGATCGGAGACCATCACCTGCTCGTGGAGTTTCTTGGTCTCGGTGACGTCGTGCAGCACCGCGAGGATCAGGCGCTCCCCTCCGGCGTCCACCACCGAGGCCGAGACATCGGCGATCACCCGCCTCCCGCCGGCGGTGGGCAGGCGGACCTCGCTGGCGCGGACCTTCCCCTGCGCCCGCAGCTTCTCGAGGTCCGCAGCCAGCCGGGGGTGTTCCTCGGGAGGGGCGAGGTCCAACCAGGGGCGGCCGACCAACTCGTCAGCCTTGAGGCCGGTGAGCCTCTCGAGGGCCACGTTGGCCTCGAGGATCCGTCCCTCCTCGGAGAGCACCGCGATGCCGTCGCTGGCGTGCTCCATCAGGGCGCGGTACCGCTGCTCGGAGCGGGTGACCCGGGCGAAGGCCATGGTCAGCGCGACCGTCTGGCCGATCTGCGAGGCGAGGGCGCTCGCGAAGGCGACCTGGTCGGCGCCAGTCATGTCCGTCTTGCGCGAGCCGACCACCAGCACCCCGAGCCTCCTGCCGCCGGAGAGCAGCGGGACGACCAGGAGAGAGGTCGCTCCCGCCTGCGAAAGAAGGTCGCGGGCGGACTGAACAGGGACGGAAGGCGACGGGATGGCGAGGGAGGCCTTCGTCTCGAGCGCCTGCCGGAGCAGAGGGGCGTGGCCGAAGAACGCCTCGATGCGGGCGCGGTCCGACCACGGGTAGCCGATGACGTGGATCAAATGCAAGCTGCCCGCCTCGTCGGACAGGAGCAGGGCGCCCATCGAGATCCCGGCGGCGTCGAGGCAGGTGGCCAACACGTCGCGGAGGGCGCTGTGGTAGTCGGCGCTCTTGGCGAGGGCGCCCGCCACTCCGCACAGGAGCGACAGCTCGGCCGCCTGCTGGGCGCACCGCTGGGCCAGCCCCGCGTTCAGCCGGGACTGCCTCTCGAGCTGCCTGGCGACGCGGACGGCGTGATCTCCCTTGAGGACGGTGATCGACTCGGTGGGCACAGGCGGCGGGCCCGCCTTGATGCTCGCGAGGATCACCGAGCACAGCTCGTCGGGGTCGGTCGACCGGAGCAGCAAGCCGCTGGCGCCCACCTTTCGCGCCAGTTCCTGATCGGCGTCCTCGAGGTAGTGGAAGGAGAGCAGCACGATCGGGATACGGCCCAGCATGGGGTCGCGCCTCACCTTGAGGCACAGCTCGAATCCGTCGAGTCCGGGCATCAGGATGTCCGCGACGATCGCGTCGGGGGGGTCGGCCAGGGCCTGGGCGAGCGCCTGGGAGCCGTCCTCGGCGGTGCTCATCTGGAAGCCGGCGTTCGCGAGCTGGAGCCGCAAGAGCTTGAGCTGCACCGCGTCGTCGTCGGCGATGAGCACCCGCTGGCCCTGCGCCACCGGGGCCGGCCGCTTCTCATCGTGAGGCAGGTAGGTCCGGACGATCTCCACCAGGCGCGACGGCTCGATCGGCTTCACCAGGAAGGCGGTGAAACCCGCGCCGATGGTTCGCGCCTCCTCCAGCTTGGTGAGGAAGCCGGAGAGCGCCAGGATCGGCACGTCCATGCAGCTCGGCCGCGCCCTGAGCCGGCGCACCAGCTCGATCCCGTCCATGTCCGGCAAGAGGAGGTCCTGGAGGATCAGCGCGGGCGTCTCCTTCTCCACCGTCGAGAGCGCGGTCTCGGCATCGGGAGCGTCCAGCACGGCGAAGCCCTCGGCCTGGAAAACCACGCGGAGCATCTTCCGGGTCACCGGGTTGTCCTCGATGACCAGGATTGCTCCGGCGCTCATCGCTCGCCCTCCTTCCTCGCTCTGGCGAGATGCCTGGCGACCACCGCTGGGAGCGTGCGGGTGTCGATGGGCTTGGGGATGTAGTCGTCGCAGCCAGCGTCCAGCGCCTTTTGCTCGTCGCCCTTCATCGCGTAGGCGGTGACCGCGAGGATCACCGCGCCGCGGGTTGCAGGATCTGCCTTCAGCTTCCGGGTCAGCTCGAGCCCGTCCATTCCGGGAAGCTGGAGGTCCATGATCACGAGACGGGGCCGGAAGCTGGCCAGGACCTCCAGGGCCTGCTCGGCGTCGGCGGCGGTGCGCACCTCGTAGCCCTCGGCGGCGAGGAGCACCCGCGCCAGTTTCAGGTTGATCGGGTTGTCGTCGATGATCAGGACGGGTTCACCGGGCAAAGGGGGCCTCCGTAGATCTCAGCTCTTTCCAGCGGGGAGGTGCGCCCTGATCTCGTCGAGAATGTCGGAGGTCGAACCTTCTCCCTTGCCGACGATCGCCTGGACGGTGTCCTTGAGCCGGGCCCGCTCCTTGGAGGAGAGGTCCTTCACCGTCCAGACGATCACCGGCGTGTTGCGCCCGCTGGAGGAGCGGCGGAAGCGGCGGAGGAACTCGAAGCCGTCCATTCCCGGCATCAAGAGGTCGAGGATCACCGCCAGCGGGCGCTCGCTCTTCGCGGCGCGGAGGCCGGTCTCGCCGTCTTGCACGCAGAGGGCCTGATAGCCGCTGGCCCGCAGCACCTGCTCGGCGAGCTTGAGGGCGTTCGGGTCGTCGTCGATCACCAAGACCGGTCCGGTGGCCCCCGGGGGCACCCCCGCGCGGCGGAGGGCCGCGAGCAGCTCCTCGGCCTGGACTGGCTTGACCAGAAAGTCGCTGATCGCGAAACCGAGGGCCGCCCCTTTCTCTGAAATCACGGTGACCACGATGGTGGGCGCGGCGCGGTTTGGCCCCTCCGAGCGAATCGCCCTCAGCACTTCCCACCCGCTGATGTCGGGCAGCAGCAGGTCGAGGGTGATGGCGTCGTAGGCTCGGGTCTTGGCCAGGGACAACGCCTCGGTCCCGCTCTGGGCGACCTGCACCGAGTAACCGGCTCGGCCGAGGGTGTCGACCAGCCAGGCGCGATCCTTCGGGTCATCCTCCACCACCAGCACCGTGGGGGAATGAGGGGGCGCGGGGCGGGGCCGGGGATCGTCGGCGGGGGCGACCACGCCCACCGGTGAAGTGCGGGGCAGCGCGGCGGCGAAGGTGCTCCCCTTGCCGGGAGCGCTCTTGACCTCCACGCGGCCGCCCTGGGCCTCGACGATTCGCCTGGTCAGGGCGAGCCCGAGTCCGGTGCCCTGGTACTTCTTCGACTTGCTCGCGTCGAGCTGCTGGAACTCGATGAACAGCCGCCCGAAGTCTTCGGACTTGATGCCGATCCCGGTGTCCTCCACCTCCAGCCGGACGAAGTCGGACCCTTCGGGCAACAGACGGATGGTGACCTGCCCATCGTCGGGGGTGAACTTCAGCGAGTTCGACAGGTAGTTGTAGAGCACCTGCTTGAACTTGGCCGGGTCGATCACCACGCCGGTGAGCTCGGGCGAGACCTCGGTCTGCACGGCGATCCGCTTCTTCGAGGCCAGGGTGCGGAGCACGTCCCTCACCTCGGCGGCGAGCTTGCCGAGGTCCACCGGCTCGGGGCGGAACTCCATCTTCCCGGACTCCACCTTGGAGAGGTCGAGCACGTCGTTGATGAGCTGCAAGAGGTGGCGGGCGCTGGTGAGGATGTCTCCCAGGTACTCCCGGTGCTCGGGGGTGACCGGGCCCACCTTGCCGTCGTGCATCAGCTCGGAGAAGCCGATGATCCCGTTGAGCGGCGTCCTCAGCTCGTGGGACATGTTCGCCAAAAACTCGCTCTTGAGCCGGTTGGCCTCTTGGACGCGGCGGTTCTGCTCCTCCAGCTCGTCGTTCTTGCGCCGGAGCTGCTCCTCGAGCCGCTTCTGCTCGGTGATGTCCTTGGAGATGAGCACGTAGCCGATCGGCGCGCCGGTGGCGTCGCGACGCAAGGTGACCGCTACCGAGGCGGTGAAGCGCTGGCCGTTCTTGCGCACCCGCTCGAAGACGCCCTCGGCCTTGCCGGTGGCGAGGGCCGAGTCGAGGAACGTCCTCACCCGGCCCGAGTCGACGTCCTCGGGCGCGTGGAGGATGCGGGAGTTCGCCTTGCCCACCATCTCCTCGGAGGAGTAGCCATAGTTCCGCCGGGCGCCCTCGTTCCAGGCGAGGATTTTCCCTTCCAGGTCTTTGGCGATGATCGAGTACTCGGTGGAGCTCTCGAGCACGTTGTTCATGAACGCGGTGGTCTCGGTCAGCTCGCGGTTCTGCTCTCGGATCTGGTCCTCCAGCCGCTTCTGTTCGGTGACGTCGCGGGCGGCGGCGAACACGCCCCTGAGCCTCCCGTCGGCGCCCTTGAAGGTGGTGGCGTTGTAGGAGACCACCGTCTCCTTGCCGTCCTTGGAGCGCAAGGTCAGCTCGTAGTTGGTGACCCGGTCTTCGGCGAGCACCCGCCGGATGCCGTCCTCGGCCCTCCGGGGATCGGTGAAGTAGTCCTTGAACGGGGTGCCGATCAGCTCCTCCCGGGTCCTCCCGGTGACCGCGCACATCTGCCGGTTCACGTCGGTGATGATCCCCAGGGTGTCGGTGGTCATCAGGGCGTCGATGTTCGACTCGATCAGCCCGCGGGTGTAGGTCTGCTGGTCGCGGATCTCCTGCTCGATCTGCTTCTGCTGGGTGATGTCGCGGGCGGCGGCGAGGATGCCGGCCACCGCTCCGGCGGTGTCGCGAAAGACCGCCGCGTTGAAGGATACCGGCATCTTCCGGCCCGACCTCGAGCGGACCACCAGCTCGTAGTTGGTGACGAACCCCTCCTCGAAGGTCTTCTGCACCCCGGCCCGGGCGTGGGCCGCGTCGGTGAAGTAGCCGACGAAGGGGCTGCCCACCAGCTGCTTGCGGTTGTAGCCGAGCAGCTTGGCGGTCTGCTCGTTCACGTCGGTGATCAGCCCGGCGGGATCGACGGTCAGCAGCGCGTCGACGCTCGACTCGATCAGGCTGCGGTTGTAGTTCTGCTGCTCGCGGAGCTGCTCCTCGAGCCGCTTCTGGGCGGTGATGTCGCGGGCGGCGGCGAGGATGCCGGCCACCCGCCCCGCGGTGTCCTTGAAGGTGCCGGCGTTGAAGGAGACCACCGTCCGCTTGCCGGTGCGGGACTTGAGGACGAGCTCGTAGTTGGTGACCGAGCCCTCCTCCAGGGTCTGCCGCACGCCGGCGGCGGCGCGCGAGGGCTCGGTGAAGTAGTCCTTGAAGGAGCTGCCGATCAGCTCCTCCCGCGAGGAGCCGGTCAACTTCACCATCTGCTCGTTGACGTCGGTGATGGTGAGGTCCGGGTCCACCGTGACCAGCGCGTCCACCGAGGACTCGATCAGCCCGCGGTTGTAGTTCTGCGACTCGCGGAGCTGCTCCTCCAGCCTGCGCTGCTCGGTGACGTCGCGGGCCACCGCGAAGATTCCCCGCACCGTCCCCTCGGTGTCCTTGAACACCGAGGCGTTGAAGGAGACCAGGATCTCCCGCCGGTGCCGGGAGCGGAGCAACAGCTCGTAGTTGGTGACGTAGCCCTCGGCCAGGGTCTTCTGCACGCCGGCCGAGGCGCGCTCGGGCTCGGTGAAGTAGTCCTTGAAGGAGCTGCCGATGAGCTGCTCGCGGCCGTAGCCGGAGAGCTTGGCCATCTGCTCGTTGACGTCGGTGATGGTGAAGTCCGGCGCCACGGTGAGCATCGCGTCCACCGAGGACTCGATCAGGCCGCGGTTGTAGTTCTGCGCCTGCCGGAGCTGGTCCTCCAGGCGCTTCTGGGCGGTGATGTCGCGGGCGGCGGCGAACACCCCGCGCAGCCTCCCGTCCTCTCCGGTGAAGGTGGTGGCGTTGTAGGAGACCACCGTCTCCTTGCCGTCCTTGGCGCGGATGGTCAGCTCGTAGTTGGTGACCCTCCCCTCGGCCAGCACTTTCCGGATGCCGTCCTCGGCGCGCTTGGGATCGGTGAAGTAGCCCTTGAAGGGGGTGCCGAGCAGCTCCTCTCGGGTCCTCCCGGTCACCGCGCACATCTGCCGGTTCACGTCGGTGATGATCCCCAGGGGGTCGGTGGTCATCAGCGCGTCGATGTTCGATTCGATCAGCCCGCGGTTGTAGGCCTGCTGCTCGCGCAGCTCCTGCTCTAGCCTTTTCTGATCGGTGATGTCGCGGGCGGCGGCGAAGATGCCCGCCACCTTCCCCGCGGTGTCGCGGAACACCGCCGCGTTGAAGGAGACCAAGGTCTCGGCGCCGCCCTTGGCGCGCACGGCCAGCTCGTAGTTCTTCACCACCCCTTCGTCGAAGGTCTTCCTCACCCCCAAGGTGGCGCGCGAGGGGTCGGTGAAGAACCCGGCGAAGGGGCTGCCGATCAGCTTCTGGCGGCCCTCGCCGATCAGTTTCACCATCTGCTCGTTCACGTCGGTGATCCGCCCTTGCGGGTCCACCGTGACCAGCGCGTCGACCGAGGCCTCGATCAGGCTCCGGCTGTAGTTCTGCTGCTCGCGGAGCTGCGCCTCCAGCCTCCGCTGCTCGGTGACGTCGCGCGCCACCGCGAAGATGCCGCGGACCTTGCCTTCGGTGTCCTTGAAGATCGAGGCGTTGAAGGACACCAAGACCTGCCGGCCGGAGGGCGTGCGCAGGGTCAGCTCGTAGTTGGTGACGTAGCCCTCGCGGAGCGTCTGGCGGACGCCGGCGGCGGCGCGCTCCGGCTCGGTGAAGTAGGCGTTGAACCGGCTCCCGATGAGCTGCTGCTTGGCGACCTCGGTGAGGCGGACCATCTGCTCGTTCACGTCGGTGATGGTGAGGTCCGGATCGACGGTGATCATCGGGTCGACCGAGGACTCGATCAGGCCGCGGGTGTAGTTCTGGGCCTGCCGGAGGTCCTCCTCGAGGCGCTTCTGCTCGGTGATGTCGCGGGCAGCGGCGAAGATGCCCTTCACCCCTCCTTCGGTGTCCTTGAAGACCGAGGCGTTGAAGGAGACCAGGGTCTCCTTGCCGCTCTTGGCCTTGAGCCCGAGGACGTAGTTGGTGACGAAGCCTTCGGCGAGCGTCTTCTGCACGCCCTCGCTGGCCCGGGCCGGGTCGGTGAAGTAGTCGGGGAAGGGGCTGCCGATCAGCTCCTCGCGGGAGTAGCCGGTGACCCGGACGGTCTGCTCGTTGACGTCGGTCACCTTGAGGTCGGGATCGACGGTGAGCAGCGCGTCCACCGAGGCCTCGATCAGGCCGCGGGTGTAGTTCTGCGCCTGGCGCAGGTCCTCCTCGAGGCGCTTCTGGGCGGTGATGTCGCGGGCGGCGGCGAACACCCCTTTGAGCTTGCGGTCGGCGGAGCGGAAGGTGGTGGCGTTGTAGGAGACCACCGTCTGCCTCCCTCCGCGGGAGCGCATCACCAGCTCGTAGTTGGTGACGCGGTCCTCCGCGAGCACCTGGCGGATGCCGTCCTCCGCCCTTCGCGGGTCGGTGAAGTAGCGCTTGAAGGGCGAGCCGATCAGCTCCTCGCGGGAGTAGCCGGTCATCTCGCACATCTGGCGGTTGACGTCGCTGATCACCCCCAGCGGATCGGTGGTCATCAGGGCGTCGATGTTCGACTCGATCAGCCCGCGGTTGTACTCCTGGGACTCGCGCAGCTCGCGCAGGATCCGCTGGGACTCGGTCAAGTCCCGGGAGATCATCGTGAAGCCGATCGGGTTCCCCGCCGGGTCGCGCCTCAAGGTGATGGTGACGAAGGCGGTGAACTGGGAGCCGTTCTTGCGCACGCGCCTCAGCTCTCCGGACCACTTTCCGGTGCGGCCGACCTCGTCGAGGATCGCCTGCGCCTGCCCGCTCCGCACGTCCTCAGGGTCGTGGAGGATGAAGGCGCTCGCCTTGCCCACCACGTCCGCCGCGTCGTAGCCGTAGATCCGCCGGGCGCCTTCGTTCCAGGTGAGGATCTTCCCCTGGAGGTCCTTCCCGACGATGGAGTACTCGGTCGAGCCCTCGAGGACCGAGCTCAGGAACGCGCCCTGATCGGTGACGGCGATCTCGCCCGCGGTGCGCGCCGCCGCACTCGGATTGACCATTGGAGTTTCCCCTGGTGTGTCTGCGATGAGAGGTCGAAAGACTCGCCCGGCAGCCGCTCGCGCGCAAGCGGAAGTTGAGCAGCCTGTGTAGGGAGTGTGCGGGGCCGCGGGTCAGTTTCGACCCGGTGGCGGGTAGCCCAGGTAGGTCAGCCCCATCTTGCCGGTGGCCCAGCGGACCAACCCGCGCGGCGCGAGCTGGGAGGCCACCGCGGTGAGCTTGTTGGGGAGCCCGGGGACGGCCACCACCTTGCCGCGCTTGGCGGCCTCGATGCCCAGGCGGGCGCACTCCTCGGCGGTCAGCTCGCGGGCGGGCTTCTTCCTGGGCACGCCGGGAGCGGCGTGGTCGAAGAACTCCGTGGTGACCGGCCCCGGGCAGAAGGCGGTCACGGTGACGCCGGTGCCTCTCAACTCGACCGCCATCGCCTCGGAGTAGGAGAGGACGAACGCCTTCGCCGCGCCGTACACGGCCATCTGCGGAGTGGGCTGGAAGCCGGCAGCCGAAGCGACGTTGAGGACGACTCCGCGACGGCGCGCCACCATCTCCGGGAGGAAGGTGGCGGTGAGCGCCACCACCGCCTCGCACATGGTGCGGATCTCCTTTACTTGCTCCTCCCTCGGCACCTGGAGGGCGGGGGCGAACTTCCCAGCCCCGGCGTTGTTGACCAGCCACTCGACCGGGCCGTGTGAGGCGGCGGACGCGCGGACCCGGTCGGGGGCGCCCTCGGAGGCGAGGTCCACCGCGAGCGGGAAGACCGGCGCCGCGCCCGCGGCTTTGGCCTCCGCGGCGAGCGCGAGGAGTCGATCCTCTCGGCGCGCGACCGCGAGGACGGGCCGGCCCTCGCGTGCCAGCTGTCGGGCCAGCTCGAGGCCGATCCCGGAGGATGCGCCGGTGACGATGGCCAATCCCAAAGTCGCTTCGCTCACGGTGATGTCCTCCCGGGCCGGCGAATCTGCCGCGTTTCTCGTCGCGGCGCGAGCCCGGAAGCGCTGGCTCACCCAGCGTCGCCCTCCGCGAGTGCGCGCCAGTGCAGAGCCGAGATCGAATACTGGCCCGAGCGGCCGCCGCACCAATGAGGCCGCGCTCGAAAGCCTCGGCCTCGCGTCATGGTGCGGAAGCGCCGGCCAGCTCGCCGCCCGAAACCCGGGCAGGGCGCCCATTTTTTCATCGTGAACGTGAACTCACGTTCACGAAAAATCTCCGGGTGGCCGGCCGGCGGACGCGAGTTTCTGGCCGTATGTTCGGAGGGTTACCGAGCCACCTGGCGGCGAAAAGCGGCTCGGATATGTGAACGTGAATTCACGTTCACGTTGAAAATGCGGGCCCGCGGCCTGCGCAGTCCCGCTTGCCTGCCGCTGGCGCGTGGCGACCAGCAATTCGACCGCACACGGAGGTCGCAGCCGAAAGGGTAAAGGCACCGTTTGGGCGTGATTGCCGGAGCGCGGCCCGGAGGGCGTGCTATTCATGCGCGGTGCCCTTCTCCACCATCGACGGTCAGCCGCGCGCGGTCGAGTCGCTGAAGGCCGCGCTCCGGAGCGACGGGGTCCACCACGCCTATCTCTTCGGCGGCCCCGAGGGCGTGGGCAAGGAGTTGACCGCCATCGCCCTCGCCCAGGCCCTGACTTGCACCGAGCGGGCCGGGGAGGGTTGCGCTGAGTGCTCCTCCTGCGTTCGCGTGGCGCGCCGGAACCACCCGGATGTCTCCTGGGTGATGCCCGAGGACGAGCAGGTGGCGCGCGGTCTGGCCGGGCGCTCGGATTTCGACCGCACGCCCTCGCGTGAGATCCGCGTGGAACAGATTCGCCGGCTCCAGGAGCGCCTGGCCTTTCGGCCACTGGAGTCGAAGCGGAAGGTCGCCATCGTCGCCACCGCGCACGCGATGAACGACTCCGCCCAGAACGCCTTCCTCAAGACGCTCGAGGAGCCGCCGCCCGACACGGTCCTGGTGCTGATTTCCTCTGCGCCCGAGACGCTCCTGCCGACCATCCGCAGCCGCTGCGCCCGCGTCCAGTTCGCGCCGCTGCCCGCCTCGCTCGTGGCCGAGCGCCTGAGGCGCGAGCGCGAGCTGGACGGCCCCACCGCAGAGCTGGTCGCGGTGCTGGCTGGAGGGAGCCTCTCGAGAGCGCTGGCGCTGGACGTGAAGGGCCTCGAGCGCCGAAGGGAGATCCTCGAGCGGTTCGAGTCGCTGAGCAAAGAAGACGCCCGGGGATGGCTCCGCTTCGCCGAGGACTTCGGCGCGGCCAGGGACACCGCCGAGCACTGCCTCCGCATCCTCTCGCTCTGGAACCGAGACGTGGCCGCGGTGCGCGCCGGCGCCGCCGAGATCGCCAACAGGGATCTCGCGGACCTCGCCCGAAAGGCCGCTTCCGGCATCTCGGACGAGGCGCTTCACCGGCGGCACGCGCTGATCGAGCAGGCGACAACGGCGATCGCCGCGAGGTACGGAAGTCCCAGGCTCCAACTCGAACGGTTGCTGATCGAGCTGATGGCCTAGCCTGCCGGCTCGAAGCCGTGCCGCAGGAAGATTCGGCTTGCCTCGCCGCTCTCGAGGAACTCCACGAAGCGGCGAGCCGCGGGACCGGAACGCGCGAGCGGCGCCACCGGGTAGATGATCTCCGGCGACTCCGCGGGCGGGACCCGGTACGCAATCCGGACCTTCTTCGAGGCCATCGCGTCGGTCGCGTAGACGACTCCGGCATCGGCGTTCGCGGACTCCACCGCCGCCAGGGCGGACCTCGCATCCATCGTGGGCACGAGTCGGCGGGCGACCTGCGCCCAGACCCCGGCCCGCTCCAACCACACCCTCGCATACACTCCCACCGGCACCGCCTCGGGATCCGCCAGCGCGACGCGCCGCAGCAAGGCCAGGTCGTCTGCCCCGGACACGCTGGCCTTGGAGCGATGCGGGACGATCACCACCAGCCGGTTCGACAGCAGCGCCTTCACCTCCGAGCCCAGCACCGCCCCGGACTGTTCGAGCCGCCGCATCTGCGCGATGTCGGCCGAGAGGAACACGTCGCAGGGAGAGCCGGCCAGGATCTGCCGGGCGAGATCGCTCGATGCTCCGTAGGCGAGGTGGACCCTGGCGCCGCCGCCCGGTTCGAACGCCTTGCTCACCTCTTCGAGGGCGTCGGCGGTGCTGGAGGCCGCGCAGACCAGCACTCCCTCGGCGTATGCGGCTGCTCCCAAGAGAGAGAGCGCTGCGATGAGGGCGCGTGCCACGCCCCTAGAAAGCACGAAAGCCGCCGTCCCCGAAAGGACCGCGGCTTCCGCGCGAGGCAACTTCCGAGCTCTAGGCAGCCTGCTGCCGGGCGGCCTGCTGCGCCTGCACCCAGGCGAGGATCTGCGCGATGTTGAAGTTCGCCGCCTGGTTGGTAGCCGGGTCGGCCTGGACGCGGCTCTCCTTGCGCGCCTGCATGAGCGACTGCGCCATCTTGAAGAGGTCCCCCGAATTGACCGCCGTCTTGGCGAAGTTCACGACGCTCCCGAGGCCGCTCTTGCTCAAGAGGTTGGTGGCCGGCCCGAGGAACTTGCTGGCAAAGCCGCTGAACGTGCTGGCGAGGTTGCCAAACTTCAAGCCACCCAGCCCGACCTTCGCCAGAAGCCCGGCCCCGGCGCCGCCGGTGAGAGCAGTCAGCCCGACGCCGATCAGCACCTTGCCCAGGGGCGACTTGGCAAACTTGACCACGCCCTTGGCGACCTTGCCGATGCCCTTGCCGATCTTCTTGAACGCTTTGCCGATTTTCTTGAACAGGCCCATTTCGATCCCCTTGTTGGATTAGGAAATTCCCTGAATTGTCGCGCGGCAATCATGGAGCGTTGCTCTCACACGCTCCCACCGCCCCTCCGGGCGCGCAGCTCCTTCTTCAGCTCGGGCCGGTCCTTCTTGGCCTCCTCGGGTTGCTCCAGCTCGGGGGCGGGCGGCATCGGCGGCTTCTTCTTGGCGGCGGCCTTGAAGTCGGTCCGCTCGTGGACGCCGCTGATCTCCGCCGACTCCTTGAGGTAGTCGACGATGTCCTCCATCCGTGGCGGCTTGTAGCCGTGCGCGCGGAGGTCCTCGTCCTTCACCATCACGAGCTCCGGCTCTTCGTTGGGGTTGAGGGCGTAATGGAGCACCATCTCCACGTACTCCTCGACCGGGATCTGCAGCTCCTTGGCGATCTTGGCGGTGTTGGGATCGCGCTCGATCTTCGCTCGCAGGGCTTTCGGGTCTTTCTTGGAGGGCATGCGGCTACGCTAGGCCGCCTTCGCCTTCCAGGTAAAGCTCGGCGGCGATCTCTCTAGGCAAGAGCCTCGCCCCGTGGTGAAAGTGCGCCCGTGAGCGACGAGCTGGAAGAGGTCCAAGAGCGCCTCGCGGCCGGAGACCGTTCGTCCCTGTACCTTCTGTGGGGCGAAGAGTTCATGGTCCGCAAGGCGGCGGACGAGCTGGTGAAGCGCCTCGCGCCGGGAGCGGCGGCGGGGCTGTCGCTGATCACCCTGGACGGCGCCTCGCCCAGGGAGATCGCCCAGGAGCTGGCAACCCTCCCCCTGCTCCCCGGGCCGAAAGTGGTGCTGGTCCGCGATCCGGAGTTCGTCGCTCCGAGGAAGGGGCGCGGAGACGCGCTCTCCAAGTCGCGCGACGCCTGGAAGGCGGGACGGCGCAAGGAGGGCGCCCGGAGGCTCCTGTCCCTCGCCGCGCGCGCGGGCTGGGCGGTGGGCGACATCGATCCGGACAACCCCCGCTCTCCCGCTGCCGAGGACTGGCGAGAGAAGCTTGGAGTGGAGCTTGCCGAGGCAGACCTGGCCTTCCTCCGCGAGGTGGTGGCCTTCTGCAAGGAAGAGGGGCTCTCCGCTCCCGAGGGGGACGATGCGGCGCTGGTTCAGCTCTTCGAGAAGGGGCTGCCTGGGGGGCACTCGCTGGTGATCGCAGCCACCGAAGTCGACTCGCGCTGCGCGCTGGCCCGGTTCGCCGCCGAGCGTGGCTGCCTGATCGAGCGGAAAGTCGCGGCGAGGCTCAAGGACCTCAAGAAGCTGGACCTGGCCGAGCTGGAGGCGGACGCGCTCGCGCCGTATGGGAAGCGCCTGGCGCCGAAGGCAGCCGAGCTGTTGAAGGAGCGGTGCGGCGGCAACATGCGGCTCCTCCGCTCGGAGATGGAGAAGCTGGCCCAGTACGCCCAGGGCGCGGTGATCCAGGAGGCGGACGTGGAGCTTCTGGTCCGCCACGCGCGCGAGGAGGAGTTCCTCGAGCTGTCCGACGCCTTGCAGAAGCGGAACCTGGGCGCGGCGCTGGGCTACGTGGAGGAGGCGCTGGGGCAGGACACGGCTCCGCTGGCGCTGCTCGGGGCGGTGGCGTCGATCCTCCGCACCCTGGTGGCCCACGGCGAGCGGCTGAGGGAGCTGTCGCAGGGGCGCCTGCCGCGCTCCTTCGAGGAGTTCCAGGCGCGGCTGTACCCGAAGATCGCGGCGGAGGCGAAGGAAGGGAAGGGATCGGCGCCGCACCCGTACGCCTGTTACATGGGGATGCAAGCCGCGACCCGGTACACGCGGGAGGAACTGTTGGGCGGGCTCGCGGCCTGCGCCGAGGCGGACCTGGCCCTCAAGTCCGGGGGCGGCCGGCTGGTGGTGGAGCGCCTGTTGTGGAAGGTGTGGAAGAAGCCATGAAGACCCTGGTCACCAGCGCGCTGCCCTATGCCAATGGGCCGATCCACCTCGGCCACATGGTGGAGTACGTCCAGACGGATATCTACGTACGGTTCTTGCGCTCGTGCGGAGAGGACGTCATCTATCTCTGCGCCGACGACACCCACGGGACGCCGATCGAGCTGAACGCCGCGAAGCAGGGGGTGGCTCCGGAGCAGTTCGTCCGGCGGTTCTACGAGGAGCACCAGCGCGACTTCGCCGACTTCGACGTGAAGTTCGACCACTTCTGGTCGACCCATTCGCCGGAGAACCGCCGGTACGCCGAGCTGATCTACTCGCGGCTCAAGGAGGCGGGAGACATCGATCGCCGCGAGGTGGAGCAGGCCTACTGCGAGAAGGACGGGCGCTTCCTCCCCGACCGGTTCATCCGCGGCACCTGCCCCAACTGCAAGGCGACCGATCAATACGGAGACGTCTGCGAGCGGTGCAACAAGGCGTACGCGGCCACCGAGCTGATCGATCCGCGCTGCGCCACCTGCGGCACTCCGCCGGTGCGGAGAAAGTCGGTGCACCTCTTCTTCCGGCTGTCCCGCCACGCGGACTTCCTCCGCGAGCTGATCCGGCGGCCGGAGTTCTTGCACCCTGGGCTCTCGGCGCAGCTCCAGCAATTCTTCTCCAAGGGCCTCGCGGACTGGGACATCTCCCGCGACGGGCCGTATTTCGGCTTCCCCATCCCGGGCGAGGAGAACAAGTTCTTCTACGTCTGGCTGGACGCGCCGATCGGCTACATCGCCACCACCGAGAAGTGGGCGAAGGAGACCGGCAAGGCGCCGGACGCGCTCGCCTTTTGGGCCGAGGACGCGCAGGCGCGCGTCCTCCACTTCATCGGGAAGGACATCGTCTACTTCCACGCCCTCTTCTGGCCGGCGGTGCTCAGGGCGGCGCATCTCAAGCGCCCGGACCGGATCCTGGTCCACGGCCACCTCACCGTGAACGGCGAGAAGATGTCCAAGACGCGGGGCACCTTCATCACCGCCCGGAGCTACCTCGACGCGCTGGATCCGAGCTACCTCCGCTACTTCTACGCCGCCAACCTCGGCGCCGGCCCCGAGGACCTGGACCTCAACCTCAACGAGCTGCGGCTCCGGGTGAACGGCGAGCTGGTGAACAACCTCGGAAACCTCGCCAACCGCACCCTCTCGCTGATAGCCGGCCAGCTCGGCGGGAAGCTCTCGCCCGCGGGCCACGGGGAGGGGCGGACGGTGGTTTCCGATGCGCTCGCGCGGGCGGCGGAGGTGCGGGGGGCCTACGAGCGGCTGGAGTACCGCGCGGCGATCAAGGCGATCAACGAGATCGGCCAGGCGGCGAACCAGTTCCTCACCGCGAAGGAGCCGTGGAAGAAGCTCAAGGCCGAGCCGGAGGCGGCGAGGGCGGATCTCTCCGACGCGGCGGAGGTGGTCTACCTCCTGGCCGCGCTGCTCGAGCCGGTGGTGCCCAGGCTGTCGGCGAAGCTCTTCGCCCAGCTCGGCGCGCCGGCCCTCGGCTTCGCGGCGCTGGGCAAGGCGTCGTATCCGCTCCTCGATCGGGCGCTGCCGCTCGGAGCGCCCTCGCCGCTGATCGCCCGGCTGGAGGAGGCGCAGGTGAGCGCGATCACGAAGCCCCAGGCGCCGCTCGAGGCGAAGGCGGCGGAGGCCGGTCCTTCGGAGATCGAGTACGCCGACTTCGCCAAAGTGGCGCTCAAGGTCGGCAAGGTGCTCGCTGCCGAGCGGGTGCCGAAGGCGGACAAGCTGCTCAAGCTGTCGGTCGACGTCGGCGAGGGCTCGCCGCGGACCATCGTGGCCGGAATCGCCGAGGCATTCCCGGAGACTAGCAAGCTCGTGGGGCGGAGCGTGGTCGTGGTGGCGAACCTCAAGCCGCGGGCGCTCCGAGGAGTGGAGTCGAAGGGGATGGTCCTGGCCGCGGGCCCGGGAGGGAAGGAGCTGTCCTTGGTGGATCCGGGCGCGATGCCTCCGGGGACCTTGGTGAAGTGAGCGGCCGATGATCGCCATCGACGCCCACTGCCACCTCGAGCGGGGTGCCTTCCCGGACGTGGAGGCGATCCTTTCCCGGGCGCGGCAGGCGGGGCTTTTGCACGCGGTCGCGGTGGGGCAGATGCAACAGCCCGGAGACTTCGGCCGCGCGCTGGAGCTGGCGGCGGCCCACCCGGACCTCCTCACTCCGACGATGGGGATCCACCCCCACGAGGCGGTGAAGGCGCGAGCGGCGGACTTCGATGAGGTGGAGCGGATCTGCGAAAGGCCGGAGGTCTGCGCGGTGGGGGAGACCGGGCTCGATTTCTACTACCAGCACTCGCCTCGGGAGGTGCAGGAGGAGGCGTTCCGCTGGCACTGCCGGCTCTCGCTGCGCATCTTTAAGCCGCTGGTGATCCACGTGCGCGACGCCCACCAGGAGTGCCTGCGCATCCTCTTGGAGGAGCGGGCGCAGTCGGGGGTGATCCACTGCTTCACCGGGGACCGGGAGGCGGCAAGACGCTACCTGGACCTCGGCTTCTTTCTCTCCATCTCGGGGATCGTGACCTACCCCAAGTCCGACGCGCTCCGGGAGGCGGTGGAGTCCGCGCCGCTGGACCGGCTGATGGTAGAGACCGACAGCCCCTACCTCGCACCGGTGCCGCACCGGGGGAAGAAGAACGAGCCCGCCTTCGTGGTGGAGGTGGCGCGGAAGGTGGCGGAGATCAAAGGACTCTCGCCGGACGAGGCGGCGCTCACCGCAGCCAAGAACGCGGCGAGGCTGTTCAGGCTACCGGTGACCCTGCCGGCGTAGGTTTCCGGATCGCTACTTGGTTTCGAGCGCAAGCTGCTCGAAGCCGGCCCGAAGCTTGTCCATGGTGACCAGCATCGACGCAAGGATAGCGCCGGCGGCCAAAGGCGGCCACGGCACGGCGCGGCGGCGCTACCTCTGCCTCACCACCGCCTCGAGGTCCTTGTCCATGTGGGGGATGTCCAGGAGGATGGCCTCGGGGTCGTAGGTGAACTCGGCCTGCTCCAGGTCCAGCATCGACTGCACCGCCGGCTCGCCGGTCTTGCCGCCGAAGACGGCGAACACCGCCCGCCCACGCTCGAAGTGCAGCACTCCGTCCTGGGAGCCGTTTCGCACCAAGAGCCGGCCCGACTTGCGGCCGTGCCCCAGGATCCCCATGAGGCTTCCGGGAGAAAGCTCATCGAAGCTGCCGTGCACCAGGTGCCCCGGCCCTCCGTGCGCGACGTGATCGCGGAAGAGGTTCTGGATGCGCTTCGCCGCTTCCTCCGGATCAAAGGGCATCGGGATCACGTCCGACGGCCCTGCCTGCAAGAGCGACTCGCGCCCCGGCGCGTCGGGCGGCTCGCCCAGGACCACCACCGGGAGGCCGGCGCTCTCCGGGCGGCCACGGATGAGCTGCACCAGCGCGATCACGTCGGGCAGCCCGAAGCGAAGGCCCACCGCCACCAGATCCGCCTCCCCCGCCAGCAGCGCGTCGATGGTGCCCTCGAGCTTGTTGATTCCGTGCACCAACAGCCCGCCCTTGCTCAGGGCGTCGTGCAGGTCGGTCCTGGTCGCCTCGTCCGGATCCGCCACCAGCACCTGCCGCCCCTCGCAGTCCACCCGCTGGCGCAACAGCTCGCCGCTCAAGAGCCGGCCGAGCAGGTCGATCACCACCGGGTCGTACAGCTTCCCGCTCCGCTCGGTCATGAAGGCGATCGCCTCGTCCTTCCCGAGCAGACGCCCCAGAGCATTGCCCGGGTTCTTGGTCAGGTCGAGGTAGCCGTCGACCACCGCGAGGATGCGCGCCCCCGGAGCGATCTCCTCGCCGGCCGCCCCCTGCGGAGTGCCGCTGCCGTCGTGCGCCTCGTAGATCTGCGCCAGGATGGCGTTCACCGCCACCGGCAGGTGCACCGTCTCGAACAGCTTGATCGGCGAGCGCACCAGCCGCTTCGCCTCCGCCTTCCATTCCGGGTTGGCGTCGTTGCTCGCCAGGGTGAAGTGCCGGTCGGGCCGCTTGCCGAGATCGTGCAGGTAGGCGGCGATGGACACCTGCGCCACCTCGCGAGGCTGGAGCCCCATGCGCCGGGCCAAGGTCGCCGCCTGACGGGAAAGCTGCGCGGAATGGCCCCGCATGTGCTCCTGCGGCGACTCCAAGAGCCCCACCAGCACGTTCAGGGTCTCGATGTAGTCGGCGTCGCCGATCGCGCCCCTGGCGGACAACGCCTCCCTAAGCTGGGTGGCCCCCAGGCGGATCGAGGTTCCTCCGCTGCGGGAAGCGCGCGTCTGCTTGCCGGTGTCGACCATCAGGCGCACCGCGGTCGGAGGCCGCGCGTCCTGCCCGCCGGTCGCCTCGTAGGCGTTGGCCACCGCGGAGATGTCCGCCTTGAGGGCGCCGGGCCCGCCCTGTTCGAGGGCCGCGAACGCCGTGTTGTCGCCGTAGTAGTGCTTGCGAATGCCCGCCAAGATGGCGCTGCGCAGCCCCACGTAGGCGAACACCTCGCGCATCTCGGTGATGAGGGCGATCTCCTTCAAGAGATCGGTGTTCTGCGGCTCGGTGGTGACGATGGAGAGGATCTGCCGCTCGTCGTCCATCGCCAGGGGAAGGAAGACCTGGGCCTCCGCCATCCGCACCGGGACCCGGTCCATAACCTCGGAGGGGATCTTCGCCTTCGCCAGCTTCTCGGTGGAGACGAACCGCGTCTTCAGCTCACCGGCCAAGAAGCGCAAAAGCGAGGACTCCCCGACCAGGCCCAGCTCCACCAGGCAGTCGCCGAGCCTGTGCCCGGTGATCTTCTGGTGGGCCAGCGCTTGGTCGATGGCCTCCGCCGTGACGAGTCCCGCCTCGACCAGGCGCTCTCCCAGCTTCTCCAAGGCCATGGCTGGATGCTATCGCGCGGCAGCAGGGTCTGGAAAAACTGTCAACTCTCCCCCTCGGGGGCTGGGGGGCCTCCCCCGGTGAGCACCGAGAAGGGCTTGAAAGTCAGCTCCTTGGGCAGCTCGGGGTCGCGCTCCCTGGGGGGCTTGGGCTGGGGAGCGGCCTCGGCCTGGGCCGGGGCTTCGATTTTCTCCGGTCGCTCGGGTCTGGGTGCGGGCGGGGGCCGGTGCCGCTCCCGGCGGCGGGCCTCCTTGGCGCGTCGGCGCGGCTCCACCGGCCCCCGGTTGCGCACGGTGGGCACGGCCCCTTTCCACAGGTGGCGGCCGTAGAGCTTCGAGACGTCCGTCCACCGCTCGTTGGGGTCTTTGGCCATGAACTCCAGCCACGAGCCCACACGCGAGTCGATGAGGTCGACGAAGTGCACCAGCAGCGCCTCGAGAGTGACCGGCACCTTGGGCGAGCCGTAGCCCAGCTCGCCGTGGTGGGCGAGCACCACGTGGGTGAGGTGCTGCTCGAGCAGCGGCGGGAAGCCGTCGATCCGAGACGCCTTCTCGCGGATTTTCTGCGCGGTCATCACCAGATGCCCGACCAGCCTTCCCTCGTCGGTGTACTCGAAGGCCTGATCGTGAGCGATCTCCTGGACCTTGCAGATGTCGTGGAGCAGGGCGCCCGCCACGAGGAGATCTCGATCGGCCATCGGGTAGTGGTCGGCCAGGCGGTGGGCCAATCTCATCGAGGAGAGGATGTGATCGGCCAGGCCGCCCTTGTAGGCGTGGTGGACGCCCTTGGCGGCGGGAGCCAGCGCCAGGCCGGGGGCGAGCTCGGGGTCGTCGAGGAAGGCGACCAAGAGCTTCTGGACGAAGGGGTCCTGCACCCGCTCGGCCAGCTCGCGGATCTGGGAGACCGCCTTCTGGGCCTCCGGGTGCTCCTCGCGCTCCGGCTCGGGCGGCGGGCGGAATTCGGCCGCGTCGATCGGCTCGGGGTCCAGCCGCTCGACCTCGTCGATCACCACCTGGAGCTTGCCGTGGAAGGTGATGACGTTGCCCCGGACCAGCACGTAGTCGCCGGCGGCGAACTGCCCGTCGGCCTTCTCCACCTCGTCGAAGACGCGGGCGTCGATCTCGCCGCTCCGGTCGGCCAGGGACACCACCAGGAAGGCCTTGCCGCTGCGGCCGACCTGCTTTTGCTTTCTGGAGGCCAAGAAGACGGTGTGGATCCGGTCCTTCTCCTTGAGGTCGCGGGCGAAGACCTTTCGCACCAGCTCGACCTTCTCGGGAGGCTTGGCCCCGGAGGCGCCGTTTGGAGATTGCAAAGGAGCCGGACCGGGCTCTGTCACTGGGGTCGTCTCTGTCGTCGTGCTCACGGGGCGCGGACACTAGCACTTCCCCGGCGCATGGTCGGGTTAGGATGAGCCGAAATGTCACTCGGACGAGCACTCGCCTTGCTGGTCCTCCTGGCGGATCCATCAAACAAGGGCTGGGAGCAGGCCGCACGGGAAGACGGCATCACCATCTATTCCCGGCGCCGCGAGGGCTCGCCCATCGCGGAGATGAAGGCCATCGGCATCATCGACGCGCCCCCCCACGCGGTGTGGAGGGCGATCCGCGACTACGACCGGTATCCGGCGACCATGCCGTACACCGAGGAGGCCAAGGTGCTCTCCTCGGAGGATGGCGGGAAGGTCATCTACTTCTACAGCGTGATCGACGCGCCCTTGGTGGACAAGCGCGACTACGTCATCCGCATCCTCGACGAGTCCGACTGGCAGGACGGCAAGGGCTACCTCAAGGTGAGCTGGACTTCGACCGACAAGGGGCCCGCCGAGCGGGAGGGGTTGATCCGGGTGAAGGTCAACGACGGCTTCTGGAAGCTGGAGCCGCGCGACGGGGGAAAGCGGACGTTCGCCACCTACTACGTCCACACCGACCCGGGCGGGGAGATTCCGAAGTGGATCGCCAACAAGGCGAACAGCACCGCGGTGCCGAACGTCTTCGCCGCCATCCGCAAGGTGGTCGCGGAGGAGAAGCCCTGAAGGTCAGCAGACCTCGACCGCGACCGCGGGGAGAGGGCAGGGTGACGCCTTCCTACTCAGCCGCAGGGGCGCCCGCAGGCTTGGTCGGCTTGGGCTTGGGCTTCTCCGACTCCTCGAGGTGGTAGTCGGAGATCTTCCCGAGCTTCTTCATGTGTTCGAGGGCGCAGGCGAGCGCGTCCTCGCGGGAGTCGGCCATCACCTTCATCGCCAGCGGCACCGGCCAGTTCTTGTACGGCTCGGACTCTTTGATCGCCTCGGGCTCGGGCTCCGGATAGACCTCGACCGCGTAGTTGTCGGTCAGGTCCTGTGTGACCCGCACCGCGTGCCTTCTCCCGTCCACCGTCGCGTGCGCCATCTCTTGGTCCTCTAGCCGTGGGGGCGGGACTTCTTGTACGCCGAGACGGTGACCCGGGAAAGCACCATCGCCACGATCACGGCCGCCCGCCGAGTAGCGGCCGGCTTTTCCTGGTTATTCCGCCACCCGGGTCGCACTGCGGCAGAGCCGGCGAGCGCCCACCGGGTTGCTCGAGATTCTGATCAACCCTGTCAGAGCGCTGCTTCGACGGCATCAGACGGGAACCAAAGTGCACCCCCGATGTGCAGCGAGGAGTCCGAGCAGCGGAATGGAACGCTGCCCTTTCGTGGGCAAGCGTCGGGTCCGAATCGGATCTCGCCGTTGCCTAGCTGCCAACCGCGGCCTGATTGCGGCAACTGAATCAAACGCGCCTCGCCAGCGGAGCGCAGGATGAAGCCCTCCTCCAGCCCACCCACAGCAAACCGCAGATACGGCCGCGCGATGCAGGACGGAGACCCGCAAGGGCCCTCGCCATCGGCACAAAGCGCTTTGCACTCAAGCGCTTCACCCTCCCAGGTTTCCCAACCACAGGGCGGAACCGCTCTCCGCGATGGGACAGAGCAGGATGCTGACGCCAAAGCGAGAATGAGAGCACCCAGAGTCGTTGCGCGGGTCACAGGCATCCTCCCATCGAATCCGCGCGCCTGCAGTCCGGATGTGCGCGCTGGTCATGAGGGACGACGACCGAGAGCGAGGCTCGTGCTGCGTTGCCCGAAGAATCGACAGCTTCGATCTCGACAAGATACCACCTCCCGGCGGAATGGCCCTCCCGCCTCGCCTGCACGCAAACGGCTTGCCCATCAGCCCGAACGGTTGCAACAGTCTCACCAGACACCTGGTGAGGGTTGACGCCTACGATAATGGGCTGGAGCGCTTCACCATCACAGTCGTCCTTCGCGCTGGCGACGATATGGTTCCCGAAGGCGAACTCGAGCCACTTCCCGTTCGGAGGCCACACGCAGCTCATGTTCTTGAAAGCAGCCTGGAGAGTAGGCGGACGGGTATCGACCACCTGCACGGTGACTCTGGCCCGATTGATCTGCAGATGGGAGTCCCGCACCTCAAGTTCGATGGTATGCGTACCGAGTGGAAGGTCATGTTCGAGTCGTGTGAGTGTTCCGATACGTTCCCGTCGCCCATCCTGACCGACAAGGAACCAAGCACGAGAGGCGAGATCGCCGTCGAGGTCATAGCTCGCCGACGAGTCCAGAGTGATCCGACTCTTTCCTTGCACGCACTCTGCAACTTGGTTTCCACCAATGATGGCCGCCGGCGGTTGCCGTGTTATCAGCCCGTCGAGGACAAAAGCGACGGAGTCTCCGGTGTCGGCTTTCAGACTTCCTTGAAGAGCGAATGTCTTGCTAGTGGGATTGAGGATTCCAAGCAACGGAAAGCCGCCGGAGAGCGGAAGTTGGAATGCAGTTCCGTCGAGTTTTCCATCCATGATGAAGTGTGTATCCAGAGGCGACACGAGAAGACGACCGGCCGCGTCGAGCGCGGCTGGTATGATCCCGTCGTTTCTTATGGTGACATCCGTGACGATCGCCCCTTCGATTTCCATGTTGGCCAAGGAAAGCCCGAGTCGCGGAATCGCTACTGCACAGGGGAAGGAATGGCACCCCGTTAGGTCGATCCGTGCATCGCCAGCAGCGGTGGTCACAATCTCAGCTTCATTGAAGCGGACCGTCGCCTGACTTGTTGGCCCCACCTCCAGCTCGTAGTAAGAGAAACTAATCAGGGTCAGAGGTGGATCGGGGCGACAAACGGTGAGATGCGTTTGAAGAATCGGGGGTGAAACCTTGGCTTGACATTCTGATGGTCCAAGTCCGAGGTTTTGCCTGGTGACAATGTCGTCCAGCGCAATCGAGTATTGGGCGCAATAGAGCTGCGCGAGAGTGGAAAGTTCAGTCGATGTGAGCGCCCGGCCGAGTTGCTTTACGTCCCTTGGAAAACACTCAAGGAGCGGGCCGGAATCATTGGCGTTGCAAACGCCGCAGCTATCGTTCCCGCATGGACAGCAGGCTGTCACGATTGCCGGGCAACCGAATTCGCAGCTCGAGTCGTCGGAAGCGCACCGATTGGTACACGAACTATCGCGTGTGCACGGGGGTGTCTGCGGGAACCTACAGAAACATCCAAAAGCAATGGCGTTCGGAGTGCTTGGGGGGGGGACGTTCGGCGGACTGCCTCCACCTCCCCCGCAAGGACGTTGACCCAAGAGAAGCGGCCCGAGACCGATCAAGACGAACAGCGCGGTTCTACGGCGAGGGACACTCATGATGGCTACCCCCACAGTTTGGAGCGTATCACGGTAAGTGGGTGCCGATCAATACCCGTGGTGTAGGAACGTGTAGGAACGCCGCTCACCTAACCGTCGGCAATGCCGTGCCTGCGGCCCGTTGGAGGCTCGCCCAGCGTGCCGGAACAACGGTGACACCCAGCGCATGCTTCTAGCCGTGGGGGCGGGACTTCTTGTACGCCGAGACCGTGACCCGGAAAAGCACCATCGCCACGATCAGCGCCACCAGCCCCCCCGCCAGGTAGCGGCCGCGAGAGATGAGGTAGAGGGCGGTGGAGGCCATCACCACCCCGATGACGATCCACGCCATCTGCGTGCCGCCCCACACCTGGTTGCCCTGCCGGCGGGCTTGCACGAGGAGGGGGATGCTGCCCGCCCGCCGCCAGCGGGAGGTGCCCTCCTCGAGCACCTCGTCCTCCGGACCGACCAGGCCCTGCAGCCAAGCCCATTCCACCTCGCGGAAGCTGCCGTAGGTCAGCTCGCCGTCCTTGGTCTTGACTCGATACTTCGCCATTGGCGGGCACCCTACCAGACGGGCCGGGCGCCCGCGGGGTGCGAATCGACCTATGCACCCGCGGCTCGTCGCCATGCACCTTTCGGCCAGCCGGTGCGAACACCACTTCGCAGTTCGCCATTCGACGGAAAGGCGACAACTCGTTGAATCTGCTGCCATTTCCCTTGGTAGCAGGATGTGGCATGTGGGTTGAAGCGCGGGGGCCGATGCCTCAGCAGCCCGTCGGGGCGAGCCCGTGTGAAGGCGGGGAGGGAAAGGACACGATGAGCACAGACCGAAAGGGCACGAAGATCCTGGCGCGGACCTTCTTCAACCAGCTTCGGGCCGGCGGCTACACTCACAACCAGATCCTCGACATCGCCACCGAGCTGATCGAGCTGGTGACGGTCGATCTGCGCGAGGGCGAGAAGGTGGAGCCGCAGAAGGAGATGCGCCACAGCGCGTGACTTCCCAGGATTCGCCTAGAGGGCGCGCGAGGGTTTCGGGCAGTGCCCGGGGCCTTGCGCCCCTAGAGTGGTGAGGCCCGGCCCACACCGGGCTTTTCATTTTGGCGCGCCTTCTGCCGAGCCCACGCCGCGGACGCCGCGACCACCAAGAGCCCGAAGGTCATCGCCGAGAAGACGTAGCTCTCGGACCAGCTCACCGTCGCCGCCCAGAGGCCGATTCCTCCCGCCACGAGCAACGCGTCGGCGAAGCGCGGCTTTCGGGACTCGTGCATCAGCGCACCCACGCAGAAGGTGAAGGGGACGCCGAACAGCACCTGGCGGCGGATGGAGTCCACGTGACTCACCAGGACCTCGGAGTTGTGGACCAGGATCGCCGCGAAGATCACCACCGTGCCTATCACCAACACCAGGACTCCCGCGGCGGCGAGATCCTTCGAGAGCCGGGCCTTCTCGTCGATCTCCTGGATCGCCAGGTCCACCAACTGCTCGAGGGAGGTGTTGAGAATCTCCGCGAAGAAGATCAGCAGCACGCAGAAGATGAGCGTCACCTTCTCGGCGAGCCCGAGGGGGATGCCGCTCCCCACCAGCCCCACCATCACCGCTGCCAACAGGTGCATCCGCATGTTGCGCTGGTGCACCACCGTGTGCACCAGGCCGCTCCAGGCGTGGAGGAGCGAGTCGAGGAAGGTTCCGGCGCGCGCGGCCCGGAAGGGGGGCGGGCGGGCTTCGGGAGGCATCGGGCGCCGCTTACAACACTTTCGGGCGGCGAGGACAATCCCGCGGGCGCTCAGAGGCCCGCCTTGGGCTCGGGCTGGAAGGCGGCGGCCCGCGCGGTTGCCTCCCGGTTCGCGCCTCCTCTATGGTGCGCGCCTCCGAGGGAGGCCGCCGATGAGAAGGATCGGAGTGGCAGTCGCCGTGCTCCTTGCGGCCGTGGCCAGGGCGGAGGCCCCCTTCATGGAGGACTGCGGCCTGGAGGTGCCTGGCCGCTACGAGATCTCCGTGGTTCCGGCGAAGCCGTTCGAGCTGGCGGCGCAGCCGGGGGAGCCGCCGCTGTTGCGGAGGGTGGCGCCGGGCAGCGCACCGAGCCAGGGCATCGCGCTGCCGACCGCTCGGCTGAGGACCGGGTCTCTCTTTGGAAGGAGCGTGTACGTTTCGCCTGGTCACGGTTTCACCAACGTGGGCTCCTGGCGCACGCAGCGCCCCAACACCAACGCCATCGTGGAGGACCTGGTCTCGATCGAGACGGTGAACCAGCTCCTCATCCCGATGCTGCTCAACGCCGGCGCTTTGGTGGTGCCGGTGCGCGAGCCGGACATCACCACCCAGATGGTGGTGGTGGACGATCTCGACGCGGCCTACTCCGAGAGCGGACCCTCGGGGGTGTTCACCGACTCCACCCTGAAGGGCTACGGGCATCCCACGCTGCCGCTGAGCAGCACCGCCAACCCGTTCCAGCTTGGGAAGAACCGGCTGATGGACGTCTCGGCGACGCCCACGGTCAGCGCCACCTGGGCGCCCACCATCCCGGCGAGCGGCACCTACAACGTCTACCTCTCGTACTCCTCGTACACCGCGCGGGTGACGGACGCGCACTTCGTGGTGAAGCACCAGGGCGGCGAGTCGCACTTCCGCATCAACCAGCGCCGGCACGGCGGGACTTGGCTGCTCTTGGGGCGCTTCTACTTCCGCGCCGGCCTGCACCCCGACACCGCCTCGGTGGTGGCGCTCAACGACTCGAAGGACGCGGGGAACGTGTCGCTGGACGCGGTCCGCTTCGGCGGAGGCATGGGCCTCTCCGACACCGGCATCGGCGTGAGCGGCCGGCCGCGCTTCGAGGAGTGCGCCCGCTACCACACCCAATTCGCGGGGGCGCCGGCCACGGTGCACTCCTACCTCGCCGACGACCGGAACAGCGACATCGTCGCACGCTCGCGCTTCACCGCCTGGGAGCACGAAGCCGGCGAGGACGCGGTCTACGTGGCCTGGCACACCAACGCGTTCAACGGCTCGGCCTACGGCACCGATACCTACGTCTACGGGCCGAACCCGCCCGACGGCACCTACCAGTTCACCGGCACCGCCGGCAGCGACAAGCTGGCGCAGTTCGTCCACGGCGAGCTGATCAACGACATCCGCAACGGCTGGGGGCCGGCCACCTGGCGCGACCGGGGAATCCACTCGGCCTACTTCGGCGAGCTGAACCCCGCTCACAACCCGGAGACGCCGGCGATCCTCCTGGAGGTGGCGTTCCACGACAACGCCTCCGACGCGGCGCAACTCAAGGAGCCGCGCTTCCGCTACCTGGCGGCCCGGGCGATCACCCAAGGCATCATCAAGTACTTCGCGGACAGAGACGGGACTCCGCTGGCGCTTCCCCCCGAGCCGCCGGCGGCGGTGGCGGCCTTGAACCAAGGGAACGGAGCGGTGCTGCTCAAGTGGAGTGCGCCGCTCGCGGGCACCGGCGGAGTGCAAGGCGACGCGCCGGCCGGCTACCGGGTGTACCGCAGCTCCGACGGCGTTTCCTGGGACGACGGGCTCGACGCGAGCGGCGCTAGCCACTCCGAGACGGTCGCCGTCGGGGTCGTGCGCTACTACCGGGTGACCTCGGTGAACGGCGGCGGCGAGTCCTTCCCTTCCGAGGTGGTGGGCATCCGCGCCTCCGCCGCGCCTCCGCCTTTGTTGGCGGTCAACGCGTTCGATCGGCTCGAGGCGGCGCTCGGAAAGACCGAGAACCTCTCCGCCTATGCCTTGGGCTCGCCGCTCCGGATCTTCATCGACCGGATGAACGACGGCAGCTACCTCCGCGCGCATGGGAACGCGATCGCCTACGCGCAGGTGGGTTTCGATGGGGCCACCGCCTCCGCGGTTGCGGCGGGAGAGGTCCCCCTCTCCGGCTACGCGGCCATCGACTGGTTCGCCGGGCGAGGCCACGCGCAAGGCAAGCCTCCGACCGTGGCCGAACAGCAACTTCTCCGCGCCCACGTGGAGGCCGGCAAGGCGCTGCTCTTCTCCGGCTCCCACGCCGCGAGCGGGCTTGCCGCCGGCGGCGCGGCGGACGTCGCCTTTCTCTCCCAGGTGCTGCACGTCTCCTCCGCTTCGGGCACCGGCGGCCTCTGGGTGGAGGCCGCTCCGGGCCAGTTCCTCGAAGGCCTCTCCGCGCTGCCGCTGGACGATGGGCTCTCCGGCGCCTACGACACCGGAGCCCCGGACGTCCCGGTCGCCTCGGACGGCGTCCCGGTGGCGCGCTACTCGGGCGGGACCAGCACTGCCGCAGTGGCGCACGCGGGCTCCGGCAAGGTGGTTTTTCTCTCCTTCCCGTTCGAGACGGTGAACGGCGCCAACCGGCGCGCCGAGCTGATGGGGAGGATCCTCGCCTTCCTGGGCGTCATCGCGGCGCCGCCTCCTCTGCCGGACGGTGGCACCGAGGCCGACGGGGGTGTCCCGGACGCGGGCCCCCCTCCGCCGCCGGTCCTGCTCGAACCCTTGCCGGAGAGCTACCCGGCGCCCAAGGGCTGCGGCTGCGGCTCTTTGGCGGGCTTTCCACTCGCGGCGGCCTTGCTCGTCTGGCTCGCCCGGAGGCGGCGCCGCTGAGCAGCCAACCCGGCTGCCGTCTTCACGGCACGCCCGCCCCTGCCGCGCTTCCAGCGGGTGCGGGAGGGCGTTATACTTTTGGTATGAAAACAGCGATCTCCCTTTCTGACGACCTCTTCAGGAAGGCGGATCTCCTGGCCAAGCGGCTTGGCAAGTCCCGCAGCAAGCTCTACCAGGAAGCGGTAGCCGAGTACGTGGCTCGCCACTCGCCGGAGTCCATCTCCCGGGCCATCGACCAGGTGCTCGAGAAGGTGCCCAATCCTCCAGACCGGTTCGTGAAGCGGGCCGGAGCGCTCGGCCTGCGGCGAATCGAGTGGGAGGAGTGATTCTCCAGGGTGACGTGCGCTGGGCCGACTTGCCCGACCCAGCGCTCTCGGCGGCGGCGTACCGCCGGCCGGTGGTGGTCGTCCAAGGCGACGTCTTCAACCGGAGCCGGCTGGGAACTGTCGTCTGTATCCCGCTCACCTCGAACCTCCAGTGGGCCGAGGCACCGGGGAGTGTCCTGCTGGAGGCCAAGGTCACGGGCCTGCCAAGGGACTCGGTCGCCCAGGCCTCGCAGGTTCTTGCTCTGGACCGTGCGTTTCTAGACCGAGAGAGAGCGGGTCGAATCGGCCCCGACTACCTCGGGCTTCTCTTCGAAGCGCTCGACCTGGTGCTCGGCCGCTAGCCGAGCGCGGGCGCACCTCCAGAATCGTCGGCGACCAACGCTTATCGTCCAGTTCCGGCCGTCTTCGTTGACTCGGCCGAAGGCGGGGCCTACCTTCTGCGGCCTTTCAGCCGTCCGTCCGCTCGCCAACCCCTCGGGAGGTCATCATGGCCATCAAGTTCGCAATCAACGGCTTCGGCCGAATCGGCCGCTGCGTGCTCCGCGCGGCGCTCCAGCGCCAGGAGGACGTCCAGATCGTCGCCATCAACGACCTCGACAAGCCGGCCACGCTGGCCCACCTGTTCAAGTACGACTCCATCCACCGGAACTGGCCGGGCAAGGTCCAAGCCAGCGAGAAGGGCATCCTGATCGAGGGGAAGGAGTACCGGGTGATCGCCGAGCGCGATCCCTCCAAGCTGCCCTGGAAGGAGCTGGGAGTGGACGTGGTGATGGAGTGCACCGGCCGCTTCACCGCCCGGGAGGGCGCCCAGCAGCACCTCACCGCCGGCGCCAAGAAGGTGCTCATCTCCGCCCCGGCGAAGAGCCCGGACATCACCATGGCCTTCGGGATCAACCACGAGCAGTACGATCCGGCGAAGCACCACATCATCTCCAACGCCTCCTGCACCACCAACTGCCTGGCGCCGACCGCGAAGGTGCTCCTCGACTCCTTCGGGATCGAGAAGGGCCTGATGACCACCGTGCACAGCTACACCAACGACCAGCGGATCCTGGACCTGGTGCACGACGATCTGCGGCGGGCGAGGGCGGCGGCGCTGTCGATGATTCCTTCCTCCACCGGCGCGGCGAAGGCGATCGGCGAGGTGCTCCCGGCGCTCAAGGGCAAGATGCACGGCCTGGCGGTGCGCGTGCCCACCCCGAACGTCTCGCTGGTGGACCTCACCGTGACGCTCTCGAAGAACGCCACCGCCGAGGAGATCAACGCCGCCTTCAAGAAGGCCGCCGAAGGGCCGCTCAAGGGCATCCTCCAGTACGAGGACGCGCCCACCGTGTCGATCGACTACGTGGACAACCCTCACTCCGCCATCTTTGACTCCACCAACACCTTCGTGGTGGGCGGCAACCTGGCCAAGGTGATGGCCTGGTACGACAACGAGTGGGGCTACTCGAACCGGATGGTCGACGTGGCCAAGTTCCTCGTCAGCAAGATGTAGCGAGGCGGGAGGCGGCATGCGCACCATCGACGAGCTGGAGCTTGGCGGGAAGCGTGTGTTCATCCGGGTGGACTTCAACGTCCCCCTGGACGAGCAGCGCAAGGTGACCGACGACACCAGGATCCGCGAGGCCCTGCCGACCATCCAGAAGGCGGTGAGGGCGGGGGCCAAAGTCATCTTGGCCTCCCACCTCGGTCGCCCCAAGGGCCGCGATCCCAAGCTGAGCCTCGAGCCGCCCGCCGGAAGGCTTCGCGAGCTGCTCGGACCCGAGCACGAGGTGGTCCTCGCCGACGACTGCGCGGGCGACGGGGTGCAGAAGGTGGTGCGCGACCTCAAGGCCGGCCAGGTGCTGGTGCTGGAGAACCTTCGCTTCCACAAGGAGGAGGAGGCCAACGACGAGGGCTTCTCCCGCCAACTCGCTTCCTTGTGCGACGCCTACGTCAACGACGCCTTCGGCACCGCGCATCGCGCCCACGCCTCCACCGCGGGGATGGTCCCCTTCGTGGCGGAGAAGGCGGCCGGCTACCTGATGAAGAAGGAGCTGGAGCACCTGGGCAAGCTGCTCAAGGGCGCCGAGAGGCCCTTCGTGGCGGTGCTCGGCGGCGCCAAGGTGTCGGACAAGATCAAGGTGATCGAGAACCTCCTCCCGAGAGTGGACGCGCTGCTCGTCGGCGGAGCGATGGCCTACACCTTCCTCAAGGCGCAGGGCGTGGAGGTGGGGAAGAGCCGGGTGGAGGAAGACAAGCTTCCACTGGCCTCGAAGCTGCTCGAGGCGGCGTCGCGGCTGGGCAAGGAGCTGCTCCTCCCCATCGACCACATCGCCGGCACCTCCCCGGACGAGAAGAGCGAGGCGCGGGAGGTGAAGGAGCGGGCCATCCCCCGCGAGCTGATGGGGCTGGACATCGGGCCGAAGACGCGAGAGCTGTACCGCCAGCAGATCCGCCGGGCGAAGACCGTGTTCTGGAACGGGCCGATGGGCCTGTTCGAGGTGGAGAAGTTCGCCGCCGGCACCCGGGAGATCGCAATGGCAATGGCCGATCTCCGCGAGGCGGTGACGGTGGTGGGGGGCGGCGACAGCGCCGCCGCGGTGAACGAGATGGGCTTCGCCTCGCGCATGAAGCACGTCTCCACCGGCGGCGGGGCCTCGCTCGAGCTGCTCGAGGGCCGCGAGTTGCCGGGCGTCAGGGCGCTCGAGAAATAGCCGCCGCTACTCCGGGTCAGCAGCGGGGGCCACGGCAATTGCGCCTTGCCATCGTTCACCGCCGGAGTACCATCCGCCACTCTTCGGGGGAGGGAGCAAAAAGTGAGCAACCCTCAGCGCCGGCCGTTCATCGCCGGCAACTGGAAGATGAACAAGACCGTCGGCGAGGCGCTCTCGCTCGCGCGCGAGCTTCGCGGGCTGGTGTCCATGGTCCGCGACCGGGTGGAGATGGCCGTCGCCCCTCCCTTCACCGCGCTCCACTCGGTGGCCCGCGCCCTCGAGGGATCCAACATCGCCCTCGCTGCCCAGAGCTGCCACTGGGAGGCCTTTGGGGCCTTCACCGGAGAAGTCTCCGCCCCGATGCTCAAGGAGGTGGGCTGCTCCTACGTGATCATCGGCCACTCCGAGCGGCGCCAGTACTTCGGCGAGACCGACGAGACGGTCAACCGGCGCTGCCAGGCGGTGCTCAAGGCCGGCCTCGTCCCCATCGTCTGCGTTGGCGAGACGCTGGCCGAGCGCGAGGCCGGGCGCACCCTCGAGGTGGTGAGCCGCCAGCTCAAGGGTGGCCTCGCCGGCTTCTCTCCCGCCGAGCTGGCAAGGTTCGTGGTGGCCTACGAGCCGGTGTGGGCCATTGGCACTGGGCGCAACGCCACCGCCGACCAGGCCCAGGAAGTCCACGCCCACATCCGCGAGCAACTCGTCGCCGCCTTCGGCCGGGAGGCCGCCGAGCAGGTCCGCATCCAGTACGGCGGCTCGGTGAAGCCCGACAACGCCGGCTCCTTGCTCTCCAAGCCCGACGTCGACGGAGCGCTGGTCGGAGGAGCGAGCCTCAAGGCCTCCGACTTCGCCGCCATCGTGAAAGCCGCAGGCTAGCTCCGCTGTTGTCAGCCTCGCGGGACTGTGCTTAACGTCCCGCCTCTTTTCGCGGGGCCTTTCGGCAGATGCTCACCTTCGTCTCGATCGTGCACGTGCTCCTGAGCGTGTTCATGATCTTCGTCATCCTCCTCCAGCCGGGGAAGGACGCGGGGATGGGCGCCGCCCTCGGCGGAGGCGCCGCCTCCAGCGCCTTCGGAGGCCGCGGCGCGGTCACTTTCCTCAGCAAGGTGACCGCCGCCTGTGCCATCGCCTTCTTCGTCACCTCGCTCGGCCTGTCCTTCGTCGGGCTCCGCCAGTCCGTCGCTGCCGAGGGGCCACCTGCTCCCGCCGCAGCGCCGGCCTCGACGCCCGACGCCGGCGCCGCCGGGCCCGCCGCCAACCTCGAGAGCGCCGCTCCTGCCTCCGCCGGGACCATAGCCCCTGCCCCCGAAACACCTCCCGCTCCCCCACCGGCCCCACCAGCGGGCAGCCCTCCGCCCGAACCGGGCAAGTGACGCCCGCTCGGGCATCGCTCCACCGAAAAGGGTTGCGAGTCGCCTCCCGGCTGGTGTTAGAAGATCCGCTCGTTCGCCCAGGTGGTGGAACTGGTAGACACACCATCTTGAGGGGGTGGCGCCGTGAGGCGTGTGGGTTCGAATCCCACCCTGGGCATGAAGGCCTTCAGTGCCGCTCTTCGATGGGCCGGATGTCGTAGGCCTCCTCGCCGCGGTCGGCGCGGGCGATCTCGTCGTTGAGATCGCGCATGAAGCCTTCCCGGCTCTGCGGATCCAGCTTGTGGATTACCTTCGGGGCGATCGTCCGCAGCACCCCGAGCTGCGCGTCGAAGGGCAGCTCGAGCAGGTCGTTCACGATGTCAGTCACCAGGCCACGCCTCTGAGCGGCCGATGGCTCCATCTGGGGGCGAGCCCTTGCGCGTTTGGGTTCGGCCGCGGCCCGCTGGAGCACCTCCTGCGGAAAGAGCGCTCGCATGTCCGCGGGAAGCTGGCTGAGGACGTCCTGGATCTCGCCCGCCGTCACCCGGCGTGAGACGACGCGCAAGACCGCGCGGGCGATGGGCTCCGACTCCTCCGCGGACTTGCCCAGGTGCTCGCCGACCAGGCGCAGGAAGCTCTCGCGGTCGATCTCGCGGGGAAGCAGCTCTTCGTGCTTCTCGCACCGCTGCAAAAGGAACCTCAGCCTCTGCGGCAGCTGGGCCTCCAGGTGCTCGGCTTCGTCCCGGATGATCCGCTGCTCCAGGGCGCAGAGGACCGCGGTCGCCGCGCGCTCGGACAGCTCGGACGTTAGCGGGCCCTCCCTCTCCAGCTCCTTGAGGAAGTCCTTGTAGGTCGAGCTGGTGCGCGACTCGTGCCTTTGCCGGCGCCGCTCCAAGAGCTCCTCCGCGGTGTAGGTGCGCCTCGGTTGCTTGGCCATCGCTCGTCTCCTTTTCACTCGTGGGCTACCGGAAGGATGGGGCGCCGCCCTCAGTCAGCGCAGGGCCGAGCTGAGGAGCCCCACTGCGGCCCCAGCCAGGACGAGCCAGCTCGCGCTCACCCGAAAGCGCATGAGGATGAGCAGGCTCGCCAGCGAAAGCAGCGCCCCTTTGAGCTCGACCAGGGACGCCCGCCCGATCTCGAAGGTGACCACCGCCATCAGCGCGAGCGAGGCGACGTTGACTCCATCGAGGAAGGCGCCCGCCACCTTGGAGGCGCGGACGCGGCGCACCAGCGGGCCGGAGAGGGCGGCGAAGGCAAAGGCCGGCAGGAAGATGCCCACAGTCGCCACCGCGGCGCCCGGAAGGCCCCCCAGCAGGTAGCCGATGAAGGTGGCGGTGGTGAAGAGCGGGCCGGGCGTCACCTGGCCGACCGCCACCGCGTCGATGAGCTGCGCCTCCGAGAGCCAGCCCCACCGCTCGACCAGATCGGCCCTGAGAAACGCCAGCAGCACGTAGCCGCTGCCGAAGAGCACCGAGCCCACCTTGAGGAAGAAGAGGAACAGGCGCCACAGTGCGAAGGGCGCCGCCGCGGCCGAGGCGGGGACCAACGCGGCTAGAGGGACGAAGGCGAGCGCTCCCATCCGGGTGTCAGCCCGGGCGCGAAGGCTCGCCCACCGCGACGCGGCCGAAAGTGCACCCGCGGCGAACAGGACCAGCAGCTCGTTTGCCCCGAGGAAGGACGCGGCGGCGCCGGCGACTCCCAAAGCGCCCAAGAGGCGCGTCTTCACCGCGGCGCGGCCGAAGCCGACGAGCGCCTGGGCGACCACCGCGACCACCACCGGCTTCACGCCGCTGAGCAGCCCGGCCACCTCCGGCAGCGCGCCGAAGCGGGTGTACGCCCAAGCCAGCCCGCCCACGATCAAGGCGGCGGGCGTGATGAAGCAGGCCCCGGCCAAGAGGAGTCCCGCCCAGCCGGCGCGCCGAAATCCGATGTGGATCGCCAGCTCGGTCGAGGTCGGCCCGGGGATCAGGCTCGACACCCCGAGCAGGTCGAGGAACTCCTCGCGGGTGAGCCAGGCCCGGCGGCGGACCACCTCGTCCTCCAGGATCGCGATGTGCGCGGCGGGGCCCCCGAAGGCGGTGGCGCCGAGGCGAAGGAAGAGCAGCGCCACCTCCCGCAAGCGCGCCGCCTGGCCGGCCTTCGCGTCCATGGCGACGATCTACTCCGGCGGAGGCCTTCTGGGGCTCTCCGTGCAGAGCACTTGCCCCCGAGGCCGCTGGCGGCGGGGTTCGAAATCGGCGAAGACCCCGGTGTGGCGATCGTGCCCCCGTCCAAGCGGCCTCACCTGGTGATCGTCGGTGCGGGCTTCGGCGGGCTCTACGCCGCGCGCGCGCTGCGAAGGGCCGAGGTGAGGGTGACGGTGATCGACCGCTCCAACCACCATCTCTTCCAGCCGCTGCTCTACCAGGTGGCGACCGCGGTGTTGAACACCGGCGACATTGCCGCCCCCATCCGCGCGGTGCTCCGGAGCGGGAACGTCGCGGTCATCCTCTCGGAGGCGCGGTCGATCGACCTCGAGCGCAAGCGGGTGATCTGCTCGCACGGCGAAGTGGCCTTCGACTTGCTCATCGTCGCCACCGGGGCCAGCCACTCGTACTTCGGCCACGACGAATGGGCCGGCGACGCGCCCGGCCTCAAGACCCTGGAGGACGCGCTGCGGATCCGGCGGCGGGTCTTGCTCGCGTACGAGCTGGCCGAGAGGGAGGCCGACCTCCCGGCGAGGAGAGACTGGCTCACCTTCGTGATCGTCGGCGGAGGCCCGACCGGAGTGGAGCTGGCCGGGGCTCTCGCGGAGATCGCCCGCCACGCCCTGGCTCGCGACTTTCGCAACATCGATCCCACCGAGGCCCGGGTCATCCTCCTCGAAGGGCAGGACCGCCTGCTCACCGCCTGGCCGCCCGAGCTGTCGGACCACGCGCGGCGCTCGCTGGAGCGCCTGGGCGTCCAGGTCCGCACCGGGGCGATGGTGACCGCGGTCGACGGGCGCGGAGTGGGAATCGGCGAGGAGCGGATCTCCGCGCGCACCGTGCTCTGGGCCGCCGGGGTTGAGGCCTCTCCGCTGGCGAAGTCCCTGGGGGCGCCGCTCGATCGCGCCGGCCGGGTGAAGGTGACTCCGGAGCTGACTGTCCCCGGCCGCGAAGACGTCTTCGTGGTCGGCGACCTGGCTTCGTTGGAGATCGAAGGCCACCCGGTGCCCGGACTCGCTGGGGCCGCCATCCAGGAGGGAAGGCACGCGGCGAGGAACGTGCTCCGCTCCGCGCGGGGACAGCCGCTGCTCCCGTTCCGCTATCGGGACCGCGGCGCCTTCGCGGTGATCGGTCGCGGGGCGGCGGTGGGAGTCGCCTTCCGGAGGTTTCGGATCCACGGCTTCTTGGCCTGGGTGGCGTGGCTTTTGATCCACCTCCTCTTCCTCATCGGATTCAGGAACCGCCTGTCGGTCCTCATCAATTGGGCCTACTCGTTCCTCACCCTTCGCCGGCACGCGCGCCTGATCACCGGCCTGCCGTTCGGTGGGGAGCCGCGCGGTCCGTCCTGACCCACCGGTGGCGCTCGCCCCCGCGCCCCCGGCTCCACCAGCCGAAGACGCCTGTCCGATCGCGGGGTTTCCGGGGCTCTGCGGCTAGCTGGGGTGGCATCGGCCGTGAATCTGGGGAAGGCATCCGGCGACACAGGGGTTCGCGAAACGGAGCCGAGTGTGACTTCAGGCGGAGAAGGCGGCGCAGCGCCGCACGAAGCGGCGGTCCTCTACCAGCTCGGATCGATCCTCGGGAAGTCCCTGGACCTCGATCGGACGCTGGAGGAGTTCCTGAGCCACCTCTCTCGCGCGGTCCAGGCGGACGCCGCCGCGGTGTTCGTGGCTTCTGACCGCACCGGAAGCGGCGGCCTGGCGCCTCGGAGGTCGGTGGGAATCGACCGGCAGCAGCTCGCCCGGGCGCGATTGACCGAACGGCTCTTGGACCTCTTCGAGAGAGAACCGGACCAGCCCGTGATCCTCGGCGAGGGCACCCCCTGGCAGCTGGCGCTCCAGCAGGCGCTCCCGGCGAAAGGCCTGCGCACCGGGGTGGCGGCAGGCCTCGACACCGGCTCGAGCCTGGTGGGAGCGATGGTGTTGGCGCGGTGCGAGGCCCATCCGTTCCGAGAGAACGAGCTTCGCCTGCTGGGCTACCTGGCGCGCCGTCTGGCGGTGGTGGTGGACCACGCGCTTTTGCACGCCGAGTTGCAGCGCAGCCTGGCCCTCTCCCGAGCGATCGAAGAGGCCGCGCCCGACGGCATCCTGTTCGTCGATCAGCGCCGCCGGGCGATCAGCGCCAACCGCCGCTTCGGCGAGATGTGGGGAATCCCCGAGGACATTCTCCGCACGAGGGACGACCGCCGCCTGGCCGCGTTCGTGCTCCCGTCCGTGGTCGACCCCGACGCGTTCCTCGATCGACTGACGTACTTCTATGACCACCCCCTCGAGGAGGGCCGGGACGAAGTCCGCTTGCGCGACGGCCGGGTGTTCGAGCGCCACTCCGCTCCGGTGACCGTCCCCGGAGGGCAGAGCTTCGGCCGGGTCTGGTTCTTCCGTGACATCACCGGCCGCATCCGCGCCGAGGACGCGGTCCGCCAGCTCAACGCCGAGCTGGAGCGGCGGGTGGAGGATAGAACTCGAGAGCTGGCCGTCGCCAACCGGGAGCTGGAGGCGAGCCTCCGGGCCCTCGGCGAGGTGAAGGCGCAGCTGATGCTCGCGGACCGGCTGGCCTCGGTGGGCACCTTGGCGGCCGGAGTGGCACACGAGATCAACAACCCCCTCTCCTACGTGATCGCCAACCTCGCCTTCGTGGGTGAGGAGCTCGACCATCTGGCCGGCCTGGCGACGGGAGCAGGCAGCCCAGAGCATCCCGCCGAGGAGGGACAACGCATCGCGGATGTGAGGACCGCGATCGCCGAGGCCCGTTCCGGGGCCGACCGGGTGCGCAACATCGTCCGGGACCTGAAGACGTTTTCCCGACGGGACGACGAAGCCGCCGGGCCGGTCGATGTGAGCAGGGTGCTGGACCTGGCCATCGAGATGGCCTCGAACGAGATTCGCCACCGGGCGCGGCTGGTGAGGTCCTTCGGCGAGGTCCCGCTGGTCAGCGGCAACATGGGTCGGCTGGGCCAGGTGTTCCTCAACCTGCTTTTGAACGCGGCCCAGGCCATCCCCGAGGGATCGGCCGAGGAGAACGAGATCCGCGTTTCGACCAAGGAGGAGAAGGGCGAGGTCGTCGTCGAGATCGCCGATACCGGCACCGGGATCGCGCCGGAGATCCTGGGCAGGATCTTCGACCCCTTCTTCACCACCAAACCGGTGGGCACCGGCACTGGGCTCGGGCTCTCCATCTGCCACGGGATCGTCAGCGCCCTCGGCGGCCAGATCAGCGTAAGGAGCACGCTCGGCGAGGGTGCCACCTTCCGGGTGGCGCTGCCTGCACTCTTGGAGCAAGCGTCTGCGGTGCCTTCCAAAGTGGGGCCCGCGGCTGCGCCGCCCGCTCGGTCGAGGATCCTGGTCATCGACGACGAGGTCCGGATCTGTCGGGCGGTCGCCCGCATGCTCCTCGAGCACGAGGTGCTGGGGGCCGAGGGTGGCCGCGCCGGGCTGGAGATCCTCTCCAGCGACCAGCGCTTCGACCTGGTTCTGTGCGACGTGCGGATGCCGGACGTCGGGGGGCTGGAGGTCTACGAGGCCGTGTCCGCCCGCTGGCCGGAGCTGGCCTCCCGCTTCGTCTTCATCACCGGGGGCGGGTACTCGGACCGGATCCGCACCCAACTCGAGGCGCTCGCCAACCCCAAGCTGGAGAAGCCATTCGAGGCCGAGGCTGTGAGGCAGTTGCTCCGCCGCGAACGGATCTAGCGCTCGTTGGAGGCGAGGGAGTCAGGTACCGCCAGCGACACCGTGCGCGCCACCGTGTCCAGGGTCAGGGTGCCACCCTTCCACAGCTCGTTGCCGAGCAGGCCGGCCAGGCGGATTCCCGCCTTCACCATCGGGGTCCTCGAGCACCGGCCTTCGCGGCGGAGAGTGATCCCGCCCACCACCACCGGGAGCGCCGGCAGCATCTGCGCCACCGCTGAGGCGCCGGCTCCCTTCAGCTCCACCCGTCCCGCCGGGGTGAGGGTGGGGAGGTAGTCCGCGGCCACGGTGCACTCGCCGGCCATGCCGGTGTCGATGCCGAACAGCGCCGGAGGGCCGTTTCCGACGCGGGCGGGCACGGCCAGGTCGAACCCGGCGTGGACGTAGGGCACGGTGATGCCGCCCGGGGCGGGCGATTCGGGCCCTCGCCGCACCGAGACCAGGTGCCGGGCGAAGTCGAAAGACACGGTGAGCCCATGGAAGGCCTGCTGCGGCGAGAGGATGCCCGAGATCTTGCTCTGCTCCAGCTCGGCCAGGTCCATCACCAGCACCCTCAAGTTCCGCACCACCACTCCACCAATGGAGAGCCGGGGGAGGATCGCCATGCGCGCCAGCGACACGCCCCCTCCTCCCGCCACCGCGACGGGGAAGCCGCGCACGGTCGTCCAGAGCCCGAGCTTCTTCGCGAGCTGACTGGAGATCACCGTCTCGCTGGCGCCCGAGTCGATCACGAAGCCGGTTCGCTCCTCCCCGGCGTCGGCCAGGGTGAGCGGAATCGGCACACTCTTCGCCACCCGGATGCTCCTGGGCGAGTCCAGCTCGACCGAGGGCGCGGGCGCGGCCCTGGCGTAGAGCTCGGCGTCCACGCAGGCGCGTCCGGTCGGGTCGCCTATTCGGCACATCGCCTGGGCAGCGGAGGCGATCTGACGGCCGTTTCTCCGGGCGTGGGCGAGGTACCAAGCCACCTCCGCCCGCTCCCGCGTGCCGGCGGCCAGCTCGGCCAGCAGGCGCTCGGCCTCGGCGTGGTCCGCGCGCGACAGCGCCACCTTCGCTCGCACGTACTTCGACTCCTCGGTCCCGGGGGCGGCCGACCGGATCGCTCCCTCGAGATCTCCCCGCTCCAGCGCCTGGAGAGCCGGCGAGGAGGCTTGCCTCAAGAGTGAGGGCGGGGCGGGGCTTGCGGCGACGGCGGCGGAGAGGGCGAGCGGCCAGAGCATGGTCATGGGGGCGCGAACAGCGCTCCCTGCGGCCCTCTTCCCGGCCAGGCGAAGCGGGCGAGCGGCCGAGCACGGCAGGCGAGGAGTCCCCTGCAACGGCGTACGGCTCCTGAGCGGCCGTGAGGCCGGAGGATGGTCCTCCGGTTCGCAACGGCCGCTCCAGTAGTCAGCTTTCGTTCAGTCCGACAAGGGCTCGGAGCACCGGGACCAGGTCGGCTCTCGTGAAACCAGGAAGCAATGGAGGACTTGCGATGAAGAAGTGGAAATTGGCACTGGCCAGTCTCCTGCTCCCGACGATGGCGCTGGCCCAGGAACGGGAGGCTCAGGAGCAACAGCAACAGAAGGAGCAAGAGCGGGCGCAGGTGCAGCAGCCACCGGCCCAGATGCAGCAGCCCGCGCCGCTTCAGGCTCTGCCCGAACAGCAGCTCGCCCCCTATGCGCCGATCGCGGGCGCGCAGCTCGGCTTCGGCGCGGCCGGGTTCGGCATCCCCTGGGGCCTGGGGAGCACCGGCCTCGACGCGGCCCAGCGCGGTATCGTGCAGGGAGTGGTTTCCAGCATCGACTACGCTCGGGGCATGGTCACCATCCGCAGCGGCAGGCAGCTCTTCACGGTGCGCGCCAAGCCGCAGCAGATCGCGCTGTACAAGCCGGGTGAGTTGACCACCGTCCACTACGCCCAGTACCTCGGCGTGCCGTGGATGATCGAGAACCGGGCGGCCGGAATGTACTCGCCGCTGAACTTCGCCCAGCTCGCCACGGTGGTGGGCGTGGTGACCGGCGTCGACAAGTCCACTGGGGTGGTGACTTTGGCCCACGGCGAGCAGGCCGCGAGCTTCCAGGGCCACCCGCTGGACGTCGAGGCCCTGCTGCCGGGCCAGTTCGTCGCCCTCAGCTACTCGCGCATCGCCGGCGCCAACTGGATCAACAACATCGCGCCGGCCACCGAGGGGACCATCGGCCAGCAGCCGCAGTAGCCGCTGCCAGCAAAGCTGCGATCGAGCACTCGCGGGAAGCCGCGGGTGCTCTCTTTTTCGGGGGAGGGGAGAGCAAGCGGCGGATCGACCGCGACGTGCCCGGGACCCCGGCGTGCCCATGTTTCGTCCAGTTGACGAAGCGCTCGTCCTCGGGAGGATGACATGAGGCACGCAGGAAAGTGGTTGGCGCTCGCGTCCGCCGGTCTGGCGCTCGCGGGCGGAAGGAGTTTCGCTCAGGCGGACCAGGCCGGCACCCAGCCCACGGCCGAGCAGGCCCAACCTGCTCCGGCTGCCCAGCCGCCGGAGCAGCAGCCAATGGCGCGGCAACCGATGGCGCAGGCGCCACCGCCTGCCTTTGGCTACGGCGCGCCATTCGTCGCGATGCACCAGGGGCTCTCCTCGGGAATCATCACCGGGCTCAACTACGCGAACGGGGTGATCTGGCTGTCCACCGGCCCCACCGTGGTGGCGATCCGGGCGACGCCGGCCCAGATGGCGACTCTGCAGCCGGGGCAGGTGGCGACGTTGCCCTACGCCAGCTTCGCAGGCGTTCCCTGGCTGGTGACGCCGGCGATGCAGGTTCCGGCGGGCTTCTCCCAGCAGGGCACCTTCTCGGGGGTGGTGACCGGGTTGAACAAGGCCACCGGCCTGGTGGCGGTCCACGGACAAGTGTTCCAAGCGCACCCGAGCACGATCCAGCACCTGTTGCCGGGCCAGTTCGTGAGCCTGACCTACGCGAGGGTGCAGGAAGTGCCTTGGGTCCAGGAGGTGTCCGGGGCGCCCGGCGCTCCTGTCCAGTAGAAGCCGGCGTGCGATAGGCGACGCGCCACGGATCCGGCGGGCGGTTGGAGCCGGCCGCGCGCTGTGGCAGTTGTGGCTGCGGCCGTTCACGTTGTGCCCCGGGTGGTGCCGACGACGGCCCGAAGCGGCGACCGCGAGCCCCCCTCCCGCGGTCGCCGCTTCACTTTCCGGGGCCGCCCCCCTCTTTCTACGGGCGCGCGCGGGCCGCGCTTCGCACCTCGACCGTCGCCATCCAATCGGCGCCCGCGACGCGCGAGTAGGCCACCGTCACCCACAGGCCTGGCATTAACGCCCGAAGGCGCTCGGGATGGGCGCGGAGGACCCGCTCTGCCCCCGACTGAGCCACCAGCCAGGCCATTCCCCTCGCACCGTCCACGCGCGAGAGCATGCCGCTCGCGCGGCCGCGCATTGCCGCCGGCACGCGGAGGGGCCGCCTCGGGGAGCTGGTGGGAGCGAGCCAGGGCTCGTCCCCGTAGCTGGCGAAGCGAAACTCCCCTTGGTCACCCGGGCGCAACTCGAGGAGTTGATCGGGGCTCCCGTGCAGCGTCACCAGCTCGGAGCCGCTCCGGATGTGGAGCTCGCCCCGCCCGAGGTCCACCGCGTGGACGAGGCCCCACAGGACTCCGGCATCAGCCAGGCGGTCGGAACCGTATGGTTCGAGGACGAGGGGCTCTTCCGGCGAGATGGCGCAGCGAGGGCCGGGCGCTGGCGCAGACCACGCCGCTCTGCTCGTTCGCCCGGCTGGTGGCTTCGCGGGCGGACGACCGGTCACCCAGGCCGCGAGCGCCACTGCGGCCGCCATGGCAGCCAGCGCTGCGACCCTCCATGCCATTCGATCTCCCGCCCGAGCGAATCCAAAGTAGCCAGCCTCTCGGCGTGCGGCAGCCGGAGCAGCCGCGCGGGCGAGCTCAACACGCGCGGTTCTCAACGCTCTCCCCGATCCCAAATCTACCTCTGACGCGCAGCGGACAGTCGCCGCGCATCGGCACTCGGTTCGACTGGAGGGAGTCATGCGAAGACGGGGATGGGCAGCGCTCTTCACTTTGACGGCGGTGTCGCTCGCGGCACCCGCCTCGCAGGCGCAGAACTATGACCCGTGGCTTCTGGGGCCTTCCTACTCCTACGGGTGGGGGCTCCAGCCCGGCTTGGGCTACGGAGGCCTGGGCTACGGAGGCCTGGGCTACGGAGGCTGGGGCTACGGAGGCTGGGGCTACGGAGGCTGGGGCTACGGAGGCTGGGGCTACGGAGG
>JACPVI010000058.1 GCA_016191815.1 Myxococcales bacterium | reverse complement strand
GCAAGGCAGAAATGCATGAGTTCTGTAACTACGTTTTTTCGCGCTGACGGGCGCGGCGGCACCGGACTGCAAGCAATTCCGCGGACCTGGCGTCGCCAGGCGCCGCGCCGCGCCCGTCAATTCGTTAAACATGGGCTAGCGCCTATTCCGCCCCCGGATGCGGAAGCCCCAGGCGGCGGACCAGCCTGGAGAGCCTGGTCCGCTCCACGTTGAGGATGGAGGCCGCCCGCGAGAGGACTCCGCCCGAGGCCTCCAGCGCGCGGGACACCAGCTCGCGCTCCAGCTCTTCAACCTCCTCGTCGAACGGCCGGGCGCCATCGTGCGCGGCGCCGCGCCCCGGACTCGGTTCCGCAGAGGAGTGCTCACCGGGCGACTGGGAAATCTTCGGCGAGAGGAGGCCCTTGCCGATGGCGCCGCCCTTCTCCGCGATGGCCACCAGGCGCTTCACCTCCAGCTCCAGCTCGCGCACGTTGCCCGGCCACCCGTAGCCCTCGAAGGCCTGCACCACCTCGGGCGCCAGGGCCCTCACCTCCTTCCCCGTCTCGGCGCACTCCAGCTCGAGGAAGTGCCGGGCCAGAAGCGCGATGTCGGATGGCCTCTCGCGAAGCGGCGGCACCTCCACCCCCGCCCCCGCCAGCCGGAAGTACAAGTCCTCCCGGAAGTTGCCCGCCTTGACGTGGGCTTCAAGGTTTCTGTGGGTGGCACAGATGATTCGCACGTCCACGTGCACCGCCCGCGTCTCCCCGACCGGCACCACCTCACCCCTCTCCAGGGCCCGAAGGAGGCTCGCCTGGAATGAGGGCGAGGCGTCTCCCACCTCGTCCAGAAACAAGGCGCCCCCGTCCGCCTCCCGGAAGGCGCCCCTTGCGTCCTTTCCCGCCCCGGTGAAGGCGCCCTTTCGGTGGCCAAAGAGGAAACTCTGGGCGAGCTGCTCGGGGACGCCGCCGCAGTTGACCGGGACGAAGGGGCCGCCCGCGCGGGGGCTCACCTCGTGGACCAGGTGCGCAATCAGCTCCTTCCCGCTTCCCGTCTCTCCCTGGATGAGGAGCGGTATTTCCGACTGGGCGAGCTGCTCGACTCCGGAGAGGCACACCCTCATCGCGGGGCTTCCGCCCACCAGCCCTTTCGGGCGTCGAAAGCCGTCCAGCCTGCGGCGGAGGTGGCGGTTTTCGGCGAGGAGCCGCTCGTTGGCGCGGGCCAGCTCCATGTTGAGCCGCTCCATCTCCCTCGCCGAGTCGTACGCGGCCGCCGCCCGGCCGACGGCGTTTCTCACCTCGTCCGCCATGAAGGGCTTGCCGATGGAGGAGAAGAGTTGGCCCGACTCGACGAATCCGCGGAACTCCGGCGTGTCCCGGTGCGCGGTGACGAGGATGCATTGGAGGTGCGAGGCGGGGCGGCTCTGGCGCACCTTCTCGAGCAGCTCTTGCCCGCTCAGCTGTGGCATCCGCAAATCCGTCACCAGGACGGCCACCTCCTCCTTCTCCAGGACGGAGAGGGCCTCGAGGGGAGAGACGGTGGCGCGCACGCGGAAGGTGGGCTCGAGGAGCCTCCTCAGGGCCTTCACCACCGTCTCCTCGTCGTCCACCACCAGCACCAGGTGCCGGAAGGTGCGGATGGAGTCCGAAAGCCACCGGAGGGCTGAGGGGCCGCCCTTCTGGACGAGCAGCCCCGCCGCGGTGGCTGGCTCCCCCGTGATGTCCCTCGCCGACTCGTCCGCCCACCGCAGCTCCGCCGAAAACTCCAGGTCCTCCTTGTCGGGCCGAAGCCGCACTTCCACCGGCCGGCCCACCAGCGAGGGCAGCGAAACCCGCGCAGCCCCACCCGGGAGAATCAGCCCCAGCCCGCACTCGCTGATGTTGACGACGCGGGCCTCGGCCTCAAGCGTTTCCGCCCGCAGCACGGCTGGAATCCGCACCCAGTACCGCGGCTGCCTTGGAGCCAGCGAGGGACGCATGTAGGCCGCGGGAGCCGGCGTGAGTACCCGACACCCCCTCCCGAGCGTGGAGAATCGCACAGCCCGAGCGAAAGTGCACACTCCCAAGTCCCCTAAATCAGTCATGACTCGCCGCGTCCGAGCGTGCGTTTTCGCTCATTCTGGCTTCTGCGGGCGTCCGACTCCCGTGAATCCGGCCGGTTGGGGACGGGCACGGAACGTGCTCTACGTGTTCAGCATCATGCGGACACCAATCCCTGCGCGCTTGCTCGCGTCCACAGCGGCATCGGCTGCTCTTTTTCTCTCGGGCCTCCGGTGTGGCCCGAGAGGCGGCGCCCCGGACGGCGAACCGCCGCCGCCCGCCAACGCAGACGCTGGTGGCTACACCTTGCAGGTGCGCGCCGGCGTCTACGACTCGGGCAGCCGCCGCGGGCTTTCGCTGCTCGCCACGCTGCGCGACGGGGCGGGCCAGGGCCCTAGCACTCCTTGGAGCCTCAAGGTGCTTGGCCCGAGCGGCACCGAGGTGGCCGCGCCGACGTACGATGACTCCAGTCCCGGCTCCTTCTCTGCGTGGTGGTGGGAGACGCTCGCACCGCAGCTCGGCCGGTACCGCGTCCAGGCGCGCGGGCCCGAGGGCGCCGCAATCGAGCTTCCGTTCGAAGTCCCCGACTGGGCGGGACTCGACGCCCCTTCGCCCACGCTTTCGACCGACGGCGCTTCCCTCGTCTGGACCGCCGTCTCGGGCGCCGCTTCCTACTCCTGCCGCTTCTACAGCTCCGGCATCCTCGAAGGCCTCAGCTCGCCCGACGCTTCGCCCTCCTGCGCGACGAGGGGACTCCCCGACGGCAGCTACAGCACCGCGGTGCTGGCCTTCCAGACGGACCTGCGCGCGCTCGCCGCGGAATCTGGGCCCAGCCCTGCGCTGCCGGCTGCATTCAGCATCTCCGAAGGGCGCGTCGGTTTCGCCAAGGGCGGGGCCGCCTCGGGGAAGAAGCTTTCTGCAGCCGGGGGCGCGCTCAACTTCGGCCCGAGCGCGGGCGGACTGGCGCTGTGGGTCTCCCTGGCGGAACCCGGAGGCGGAGCGCCGACGGCCGAATGGCAGCTCTCCATTGTTGGGCCGGGGCTGTCGCCCTCTGCGCCCTGGCTGGCCACGTACCCTCCCGGCGCACGGCAGCGGGTTTTCTGGTCCTACGAGCTGCAGCCGCGGGCCGGCACCTACACCGCCACCGCCACATCCGCCGGGCAGAGCCTCGTCACCTCCTTTTCTGTAGGAGAGCCCAAGTGGCTCGAAATCCCCCGGGGCGTCTCGGTGTCTCCGGGCACCTCCGGCGCGGCCGATGTGGCCTGGAGCCCGGTGGCCGGTGCGGCCTCCTATTTCGTCAGCGTCTGGCCCAAGGCGGCGGGCGCCACCTCTCCGGCCGCGTCCGCCTGGACGGTGGACTCCTCGGCCCGATTCGCCCCGGGGACGTTCGCCGCCGGAGAGCGGTATGACGTGTACGTGGCCGCTGCGGACGTGGACATCACGGCCAGCCTGCCGCCGCCTGCGCTTGGTGCGGTGGCCGTCTCCGAGAATTCCTACACCCCGGTGAGCTTCACGGCGCCGTAACCTTTCGGGAGGGACGATGGAAACTCGAGTCCGCATTCGCCGCCCCGCCGCGCGCCTGGCTGTGCTGGGCGCGTTCGCCTCCACCATCGGCCTCGCCGTGGCCGTTTCGGCGTGCAAGCCCGCGCCGCACCGCGGGCCGCCCACCGAGGTGAAGCTGAATCCCCTCTCGCTGCGGCTCGCGCCGGAGCTTCAGCTTGGGCCTCTGGGGCACCTCACGGACAAAGACGCGCGCACCTCGATTTCTCTTGCCGGGCCCGCGCGCCTCAGCGCTCGCTTCGCATCGCCGGTTGAAATCCAGGCAGTGAAGGTGCTGGGGGCGCGGAACATCCGCATCGAGGCACAGGGGAAGCGCCTCGAGCAAGCCGAGGAAGGCGGAGAAGGCTGGCGCAGACTCTCGCTGCACGGCGGGGAGAAGAGCCCTGTCTTCGAGCTGCGCCTCACGCCGCTCGGGGCCGACGCCAGCCTCTCGGAGCTGGAAGTGTGGGGACGGGGCCGGCCTCCGGCGCCCAGGCGGCCCTCGCAGCTCGCCTCGAGCGCCGAGGCGGGCGCTTTCGAAAACCTTCTGCGCGTCCCATTGGAGCCACCTTCGGCGAGCCTGGACGTCGCCGACAGCGAAAGGTGTGCCGAGCTCCGCTTCGGAGTGGAGGTGGATTCCCGCCTCATCCGCCGTGCCTTCCTCGCCTACTCCGGGCCGAGCCTCAAGCGGCCGGTGGTGCTGAGCCGCAGCCTCAACGGCCACATCGCCGTGGGCGGATTTTGGATGGGCCCCACCTCAGAGCCGCGCATGGTGGTTGACGAGCTGAATCCGACTCAGCTCCTCCCTCAAAACAGCGTGTCCTTGTGCCTGCCGAGCGAGGGCACCGCGCCCGTTTCCCTGGAGGGACTCGCCTTCCTGGCTGAGCTGGACGACGGCACCAATCTTCTGGACCTCGCCTCTCAGGCCATCCTCGCGGAGGGTTGGGACGGAGAAGCCTCCACCTCGCGCGGCCTCTCGGAGGCCACCGCGCATTTCCAGCGCCGCGTCGAGTTGGATGACGTCTGGCTTGCCGTCGATGGCGAAGGAGCCCTCCAGGGCGCCGAGGTGCTGTCCGAAGGCGGCTGGCGCGCCGTCTCCGAGCGGCAGGAGCTCGAGCGGCGGCTCCAGCCGCTCGCGCTCCTCGAGGACTCCCCGGGCGCCGAGGCGCTGCGGCTGTCCTTCGTCAGGCTTCCGCGGGCGGACATGCCCGCCGTTCGCCTTTCCGAGCTTCGGGTGGCTGGAAGCCCTGTTGGCCCTCCTCTCCGCCGGATAGAGGTGACTTACCCGACGGACGGAGAGCATTTCGGCCACACGGCATACGTGGCGGGCTTCGTGGAAGGAGGCGGAAACGGGCCGATCCGCGTTTCGGTGGGAGGCGTGGACGCGATGGGAAGCGGCACTTTCGGCGTGCGCCTGTCTCGGGAGGAGTCGGAGGAGCCGCTTTGGCCGGTGGAAATAGTGGCCCGCTTCGCCGACGGGCAGGAGCTCCGCCGCACACTGATGCTCGACCGCGACAGGCGCGATGAGCTTTCGAGCGCCGATGGCCTCCCGGCCGGCGGAGCAAGGGCCGATGACTTCCTCTTCGGGGCTCCCGACGAAGTGGCGCTCAGGCGGATTGGCCCCGCCGGCGGCCAGGTGCAGCTCGGGGAGCGGGTCAAGCTGGATGTCCCACCCGGGGCCCTGGATGCGTCGGCGGCGCTCTCCATCCAGAGGCGGCGCTCCACCTCGGTGCCGCGGCTGGACGCCTCGCTCATCAACGTCACCGCGCCGGAGGAAGCCGGCTACCGCTTCATGCCGCCGGGGCAGAAGTTCAACAAGCCGGTGCGCATCCATCTCCCCTTCGAGCCGGCGCTCCTCCCTGAGGGGATGGCCCCAGAAGAAATCAAGACGTACTACTACGACGAGGCCACCTCGGAGTGGCTACCGCTCAAGCGAGTGGCGGTCCACCGCGCCTCGCGGACGGTGGAGAGCGAGACGAGCCACTTCACCTTCATGATCAACGCCGTCCTGGTGCTGCCGGAGCACCCCGGCCCGGTCTCCTTCAACCCGACTTCCATCAAGGACTTGAAGGCGGCGGACGCCAGCGCGGGAATGGAGTTGATCGAGCCGCCGCAAGCCAACAACCAGGGGACCGCGCAGCTCTCCTTCCCCATCCGCGTTCCCCCCGGGCGGGGCGCCTTCACTCCGGACGTCCGGCTCGTCTACAACTCCGCGGGCGGCAACGGCTGGGTGGGAGTGGGTTGGGACGTGTCTCAATCCACCGTGGATGTGGACACGCGCTTCGGCGTGCCCACCTACTCCCTGCCTGGAAGCGCGCTCGCCACCGAGCGCGGCACGGAGCGCTACCTCCTCGACGGACAGATGCTCGTCGAGGCGGCGAGCGAGAAGTGCGAGGACGGCGGGCCCGGGATGCGCTTTGCGCCCAGGGCCGAGCGCGACTTCAAGCGCATCCGGCGCTGCGGCGCAAGTCCGCTCGCGACTGATGCCCAGCCGTTCTACTGGGAAGTCACGGACAAGGGCGGGACCGTCTTCATCTACGGGAAGAACTCGGGCGCGCGCCTTGCGGGCTACTCGCCCGGCGAGGAGAACATCGCCCGCTGGCACCTGGAGCGGGTGGTGGACAGCAACGGCAACCTCACCGATCTCCATTACTTCGAGGACCGGGAGGGAAACCCCGAGGGCTGCCTCCTCGGGCAGTCCTCCTGCGAGCCCTTCCGCCAGCTCTACCTAAAGCGCATCACCTATACGGGGACCGGCGCCCAGGCCCTGAGCGGGGGAAGCTCCGGGCCCTATGACGTCGAGTTCCACCTCATGGCCGCGAGCGGGAAGCTCAAGGAGCGCGCCGACGGCACCACGAGCGCGAGGACGGGTTTCAAGATGGCCACCCGTTTCCTCCTGGATCGCATCACCGTAAGCCTCAAGCAGAAGCTCATCCGCGAGTACTCGCTCACCTACGTGCCCGGAGACTTCGGCAAGAGCCTGCTCTCGAGAATCGAAGTGAAGGGGAGTCAGGGAGGCGTCTTCTACGCCCACTCCCTGGACTACGAGCTCAAGGCCACCCAGGCCGCCTCCTCCGCCTTCTCCTCGCCGGTGAAGTTCGAGGCTCAGCCGGTGGACAACGCCTCCATCTCGGATTCGGACGAGGTCAGCAACAATTTGCACATGTTCGTCGGCATTGCCGCCGGGCCAACCAAGGACTTTTCGGCGGGCATCAAGGGCGGCGTCGACTTCAGGCAGCAGTGGGTCCGCAGCGTACTGGTGGACGTGAACGGTGACGGGCTTCCTGATCGGCTGAACATGCCCGAGGGTGCCGCGGAGCCCACCGTGCAGCTCAACCAGGCGACTGCTCAGATGGCTGCCTTCGAGCCCCAGTCGCCCACCACCAAGTTCCTCGTCACCGCCCCTGCGGGAGATCCAGCAACCAGCTCTCCGCTGAAGCTCTTGGGAATGCCGGACCTCGGCCGCGAGGGAGGCCAAAGCTACAACGTAGGTCTGGAGACTCGGGCTGCTCTGGGGGTGGGGTTCGGCCTTGGAATCGTCTGGGGAGGCGCGAACACCGATTCCGCGATCCTCGACGCCGACGGCGATGGGCTCATCGATCATGCCTCAGCGGCGCGGGTCGCCTTCCAGCAAGAGAGGTGCGATCCCAGCGCGCCCGGCTGCACGGTCTCGGAAATCCCGTTCAAGCCGGGACAGGTCATCGCTGGCGACGTCGCCAAGCAGCTCCTCAGCGACGCCGAGATGAAGGCGGCCGAGGCAGCGCTCAAGAAAGAGTTCCACCCCGAGGACACGGTGCTCCAGTGGGTGGCGCCTTTCGCCGGGGAAATCTCCATCGACGCGACCATCAAGAAGAGGCTCACCGGGAACTCAGACGCCGACGGTGTCGAGCTGCACGTCTACAAGATGAACGGCGAGCTGTCCTTCAAGGTGGACGGTCAGCCTCCGGCCCAGGGGCTCGCCATCGGGCCCGGCGATGGGCAGCAGCACTCCATCCGCATCGACGCCTTTCCAATCGCCGCACGGGAGCGGGTGTACTTCAGGCTCACCACCAAGGACCACTTCGCGGTCAGGGCCGGCCAGCCCCCTGTGCCAATCGACGAGGTGGAGTTCCACCCGGTCATCCGCTACGAAAAGGAAGGCGGAGCCCCGGCCGACTTGAGCTTGCTGGAAGGCACCGGAGCAGCGCTCTACGAATTCTCCCACACGAAGGACTTCCGGGTGGCGGGGGATCCCGTCATCGCATCCGTCGTCGGCCAGAAGGGGACGGTCCAGCTCACCATCAAGCTCGACAAACAGGTTTCTACGGACGATGTGCGCCTTTGCCTTCAGCGCTTCAAGCTCTCCGAGCAGCTTGCAAATCGCTCGTGCGCGCCGAGCGACACCCCCCTTCTCACTTCCGCCTATTGGGACACGGGAACTTCCCAGGTGACGGTGAACGCCTCGGTGGAGGCCGGGGATCAGCTCGTGCTCCGGCAGGAAGCAGACACGCCGTATGACCCTGGGAAGGCGGTCATCACCGTGTCCGCCGATGTGGTCGAGGTGTGCGACTCGAGCGGAAACTGCGGGCCTCCCCAGGAATCCATCAAGTTCGAACCGCCCGTCTTCGCGGCGCTCCACCGGCCGCCAGCGCAGCCCATCAAGCCGTGGGTGGTGCCCACCGACGGTGAGTACCGGATCGGCGGACGCGGCGGTGCCAAGATTCGGCCTACTCCCATCTGGGCCCTCATCACCAAGAACGGCCAGCACTTCTTCAAGAAGGAGCTCATCGACGACACGCCGACAGACGCGGGACGCCACTTCCTCAAGAAGGGCGACCAGCTCACCTTCGAGGCGCACTCGGATGTAGAGCCAGTCCTCAGGGGCTGGACCGTGGAGGTGAAGAGGATTGTCCAGACGAATCAGGGAGAGCAGGAGCTGCCAGTTTCCGGCGTTCCAAGCCACATGACGTTCGACGCCGCCGGGCTCGACCTGTTGGCGAAGCTGTTCTTCGGGGAAGAAAAGCCTCTCTCCGGCGGATACCGGGGGTGGCGGTACGGCCAGTGGAATGGAAACGCCGCCTTCGACGAGGGGAAGATCGGCGTTCTCGCCACGAAGGACTACGAAGGCAAGTCGCAGCAGGACGTCGCAGATCAAGCCACCGAGCGCTCCTTGGACGACTCCAGCCAGGAGTCGGCGGTGGTGCGCCTCTTCGTTCCGATGGTTGGGGCACCCGCCGGCGTGGAGCTGCGGAAGGCGGAGCGGCTTTGGATGGGCCCGGACGGCTTCAGCTACATCGGCAAAGGCGTGATGCACGCGGGCCGGAAAGGGGGCTACGCGGCCGGTGAGCCTCAGGGCGGAGTGCACGGGGGAGTCCTCGCCGGATTCCGCCTCGGCACGAAGGTCCGCAGCGCCATGAACCAGAGTTTCAACGTCGGGGTCTCGACCCTGCTGGTGCTGAACGGCGGAGCATCCATGGGGACCTCGGACGGGAAGACGGACCTCCTCGACCTGAACGGAGACCGAGTACTGGATTTGGTAGACCCTACCGGCGCGTCGCTCACCAACCGGGCGTTCAAGCCGGGCTCGAAGCGGGTGGCATTGCCGAACCCCGAGTCGGGCGTGGAGGCCATCCGCCACTCCAAGGACTTCGCGCTGACGGCGGGCATGGGATTCAGCGGCATCGATTTCGCCCTGGGCAGCCATGGGAAGAACCGCCTGGTCAGCACACGCGTGCCGAGCGTGGGCATCGGGTTAGGGCTGAGCCGGCAGTCGACCTCGCAGGACCTTCTGGACGTGAACGGCGATGGCCTCCCGGACCGGCTGACAAGGAAGGGCGACGACATCGTCGTGTACTTGAACCTGGGCCAACGCTTCGCCTCCACGCCCGACCTCTACCCGGTTTCGAAGTGGGCGACATCCATCGACGCGCTCGCCGGCTTCATCTCGAGCAAGGCGCCGGAGCTGAGCTCCCCCGTGACGGGGAGCGGCCGGGCCGCCCAGGAGCAGCAGAAGCGGCGTGGAGGGCTGGCCGACTCAATCGCCCTGGCCACCAGTGCGGACGTCCTCCGGCATAACTCCACGATGAGCTTTTCGGAGAACCTCGGGGTGGGGATTAGCACCACCGTGCCGCCACCGATGATCGGCACCGACGTGTTCTTCGGCATCTCCAAGAACTTTGAGACGAGCCTCTCCAAGACGCCGGTGGACCTAATCGACCTGACCGGGGACGGCCTGCCCGACTACGTGAAGAAGGGCACCAGCGATGCCTCTTTCTTGGTCCAGGTCAACCTGGGCCATGGCTTCAGCACTCCCATCGCCTTCGCCGCTCCTGCATGGACCGAGTCGGGGCGAGACCTCTCCCTGCCGTGTTTCCGCACCAAAGGGGCGCTGACAGGGATAGTGGGCGATTTCCTGCTATCTCTGCTCGGGCAGGGGAAGTCCCTCTGCAGTAGCCCCGTGCCGCGAGGCATCGATACGCTTGCCGCCTACGGGGTCCACACCCATCCGGACCCGAGCAAGATTAGCGGCGGTGCATATTTCAGCATCGTCATCCCCCTGCCCTACCCGTTCCTCATCATCAACCCGGGGTTTGACCATGCGGAGCGTCAATCGGGATTCGAGCTCGGGATGCAGGACGTCGACGGCGACGGATTCGCCGATCACGTGATGAAGACGAAGCGAAAAAACGGCCTTGGGGAGGAGCACATCTTCGCCCGCATCAACAAGCTCTCGGGAGGAAATCTCCTCAAGAAGGTGAGTCGCCCACTCGGAGGCAGCTTCGAGCTCTCCTACGCGCGCGTCGGCAACACGGTGGCCATGCCCGAGAGCCGCTTCGTCTTGCACAAGGTGAGGGTGAGCGATGGGCAGGGAAGCGGCAAGGGGCACGTCTTCACCACCGCCTACGAGTACCAGGGCGGCCGCTTCTCCCGAATCGAGCGGGACTTCTTCGGATTCGCCACGGTGAAGAGGAAGAACCCGGACGGCAGCACGGTGGAGCAGCTCTACCGGGTCGACGAGGTGGGCACCAAGGGGCTGCTCGTCTCCGAGGAGACTCGCGACGCCGCGAAAAACCTCTTCACCCGCACCGTCAACGTGTACGAGATGCGGACCCCCGTCGGCCCGGTGACGAGCTGCTCGGACAACGTCCCCTATCCTCTGGTGCGAGACATCGCCTTGGGCGTTTGCAAGTCCCGTTTCGCCGCCCTGAAGGAGGTGAAACGGGAATTCTACGAAGGGACCGCGGTGGCCGCCGTCAACACCCGACAGCTCTTCGACTACGACTCCTTCGGAAACGTGAAGGACTTCACCGACGAGGGCGACTTCGGCACCGACGACGACCTCATCGCCTCCATCGGCTACAGCTCTATAGTTCCAAACCTCGCAGCCAAGCACATCGTGGGACTTCCCAAGAGCGTCCTGGTGAAGAATTACTCGGGCGGGACACTGCGGGAGAGGACGGCCAGTTACGACGCCAATGGAAACCTCAAGACACTCACATCCAGAATCGACGGCAGCAACAAGACGGCGGTGACGACGCTCGTCTGGAAGACGAACGGAAACCTCGAGTCGGTGATTGGCCCCAAGGACGCCAACTCGGACTCGTACACGCTCACCTACGACTACGACAACGAGGTGAATACCTACATCAGCTCCATCACCGATTCGTTGAACCTCACTTCCAAAGCTACCTACGACTTTGGCTTCGGCGAAGTCACCGAGACAGTGGACGTGGCCGGCAACTGCACCGTGCGGATGCTGGACGAATTCGGCCGCCTCGTCTCCCTCCACGGCCCCGAGGACTCGGAAGCCTCGTCGGGCGGGTGCAGCACCTCGGGCAAGGCGCCCACCCTCACCATCAGCTACTTCCCCACCGCCACGGCGCCCCACGCCATCACCAGGCACAAGCTGCTGCCGCCGCCGGGCAGCCTCACCACCTCGCTTCCCACCCTGGACACCGTCGTCCTGATGGATGGCCTGGCCCGAGTGGTACAGACGAAGAAGACGGCGGAGGTTGCTGGAGTGGTGGGCTTCTCGGTGTCCGGGCACCTCGAATTCGACGAGATGGGGCGGGTGGCCAAGCAGGGCCAAGCCGTCTTCCAGGGCACGCTGCTCTCACCCGGCACCTATTCCCCGCCGCCGAGCGGCGGCCCGAAAAACCCCACGCAGTTCGACTACGACCTCCTGGGCCGCACCACCAAGACAGTGGAGTCGGACGGGAGCACCACCACGGTGTCCTACGGGTTTGGCGCGGCCTCCGGCACAAGCCTGGACCGCTTCCGCTCGGAAGTGAAGGACGCGGAGCAAAATGTGCGCGTCGTCTTCCGCGACGTGGCGGACCGGGTGGTGGCGGTCGAGGAGCGGGACGGCGCGGGAGCCCATACCACCCACTACACCTACAACCCGGTCGGAGAGCTCACCCTCATCACCGACGCCAAGGGAAACCGCACCTCCATGAAGTACGACTTCTTGGGGAGGCGAACCGAGCTCGACAACCCAGACACCGGCCTCACCAGGTTCACTTTCGACGACGCGGGAAACCTCACCGCGAAGGAGGACGCCAAGCTCAGGGCAGTGGGCGCGAAAATCGAATACGAATACAACTTCAACCGGCTCTCGAAGGTGGATTACCCCCAGAGCGACGATGTCCAATTCACCTACGGTGCGCCGGGGGCGCCCGAGAATGGCGCGGGGCGGGTCGTCCAGGTGGTGGACGAATCCGGCATCGAGACGCGGGGCTACGGAAAGCTCGGCGAGATCATCCGCACCACCCGGCTGGTCTCCGTCCTTCCCGGCAAGGACGTGGAGTACACCAGCCGCTTCTCGTTCGACTCCTTCGGGAGAATGCTCTCACTCGTCTACCCCGACGGGGAGGTGCTGAGCTACCAGTACGACCGCGGCGGGCTGCTCAAGTCGGCGGACGGGGACTCCTTCGGCACGGTCACCTCCTACCTCAAATCCCTCGAGTACGACGAATTTGGCCAGCGGGTGGAGATGGAGCTCGGCAACGGCAGCACCACGACGTACGCCTACCAGCCGTTGACACGGCGGCTTTCCACCTTGGCGACGACGCTTCCCTCCGGCACGAAGCTGCAGAACATCACCTACGGCTACGACAAGGTTGGCAACGTCACCTCGATGGTGAATGCGCTGGGAATGGCCACCAAGCTAGTGCCCGGCGCTGTCAACCAAAACTTCACGTACGACAAGCTCTACCGGCTGGAATCGGCGTCGGGGAAGCTCGAGCTTCCTGACGACGCGACGGATGAGTACGCGGCGAGCTTCGGCTTCGACGCCATCCACAACATGACGAAGAAGGTGCAGTCGCACACCATCACCGAGAAGTCCGGACGGAAGGTACAGCACGAGGACACCAACTACACCTGGACTTACCTCTACGGGGGGCCCAGGCCTCACGCCGCCACGCAGATTGGCGATGTCGCCCTCAGCTACGACGAGAGCGGAAACACCCGGAAGGAGGTTGGAGCCAAGAAGCCCCGGGAATTCACCTGGTCGGAGGACAACTGGCTTCGCGAGGCGAGCGGCACCAGGGGGAGGGGAGCCAACTTCCTCTACGACGGTGCCGGGGAGAGGGTGGTGAAGCGCGGGCACGATGGCGCGGTGGTGTACCTGGGGCAGTTCTACTCGGTGAGGCACCGCAAGGGCACCAAGCACGTCTTCGCCGGACAGACTCGGCTTGCCTCCAAGACGGCGCCGGCACCGAAGAAGACGGTCCTCTCCCCGGGGCACGGAAGCCCGACGCCGCCCGGGAATGGAAGGCCGGGGCATCTGGTGGGAATCGCCCGGGCCTGCGAAGTTGGGCTCGGCCAGCAAGTTGGCCTCGAGCCGAGGTGCGAGAAGCTGGCCCGGGGCGAGTCCCTCGCCCAAGGCCAGGGCAAGGTTCAACTCTACTGGTACCACGCGGACCACCTCGGCTCGACCAACCTGCTCACCGATGAGGTGGGGGACGTGGTGGAGCACATCGAGTACTTCCCCTACGGCGAGGCCTGGCGCGAGGACGGGCCGCACAAGCCGGTGAGCGAGGTGCGCTTCACCGGGAAGCTGGAGGACCCGGAAACCGGCCTCACCTACTTCGGGGCCCGCTACTACGACTCCAGGAAGGCCAGGTGGGTAAGCCCGGAGCCGGCAGTGCAGAGCATCGCAAGGCCTTCCCCCGCTCTGCTCTCGGTCTACTCCTATTCGTACAACTCGCCGGTCATCTGGCGGGACCCGGACGGAACACTTCCCGACTTGATGAGCACCGCGAGCCAGGAAGCTCGCATCATGTGCTCTCTCGGCTGCTCGGAGCAGGATTTCGCCGCTCTGCGGAGTGCGCACGTCAAGGCTTCGGTCGAGGTCGCGGTGGCGCTTGGGGCGACCGCCTTGGCGATGGGAGTCGTTGCCGGTGGCGAGGTCGCCCTGTCGAGCGCGGTGGCGGCCGGCGTAACGGTGGAGGGAATCGAAACCGGAGCCGACGTGATCCAAGGCGCGGCGCACCTGCCCGCGGCCCTCGAAGGCGATCCCGCAGCCCAGAGCGCTGCTCTGGCGGGAGTCATCGACGCAGCGACCGGGACAAGCCCGCTGGCGGAGATAGCGACCGCCAATCGCGTGTCGCAGCGCTCCTCTGCCGCAGGGGGCGTACCCAGGCTCCACATGGGGCAACAGGGCAAGCACATTCTTGGGCATCGAAACTTCATCGCAGGACGCAGCATTCTCACAGCCGATCCGGTTCGCCTCGCGCAACGAGCAGGCACGGGGACTCCTGTGGGCAAGGTCCCACGCGGTCAGCCCGGGTTCAGGGAGCGCATTGACTTCGGGGAGCCAATCGGAACTTACGTTGACCCGGTTACCGGAGCACAGGCGCCTACCGGCGTGGGGATCATCCACTACGGGAAGGAGGGAATTCACATCGTTCCGGCTCGCCCCGTGGGTGAACCATGACAGCTACTGTGACGCGCGCGGCGCTGCTCTTGGCTACTCAGCGGGCGCTCCTGGGCGAGGTCACATCACCTCTCAGGGGCGTTGCTGTAACGTGCGAGGGAACGCTGATCCATCTGACGTTCTACTACGACGGGTCGGTTACCGCTGAGGCCCGGGAGTCGGCGGAGTGCGTTGCGTCCGAAGTTATCGGGGATTTCCCTGAGCACGAGATCGTGACGCACGTCGAACGGCAGGATGCTCCGGTGCAGCTTCCCGATAACGACATGTGGGCATTCAGGAGGAAGGAGGCGTGACCGCCCGCCGCGTGTACTGCCCGCGCGAAGTCGCCACGCCGCGACGGCGGTCCGAGGCCGCCGATCTTGAGCAGGCGGCGGAGTAGACTGGGCGCACGTGGACCGCAACGGGCGACCGATCAGCAACCCGAGTTTTTGTTGCGGGTTGACCCCATCTCGTCAGCAATTGGGGTATCGGGTTCGTTCAGGTACCCACAATGGGTTGATGTCAGAGGGGCGTGCGAGGCTTCGGGCATGAACGTTGCCGACAGTTTCCCGAAGAATCTCGTGGAGTTCGAGGAGAAATTCGCCACCGAAGAGGCCTGCCTTTCATACGTGCGGCGGGTGCGATGGCCCGACGGGTTTAGGTGCCCGCGCGCCGGATGCGCAGGTAGGCGGAGCTACCCGGTTGCGGGAGGCCGACGGGAAGAGTGCGCCGAGTGTGGCCGGCAGGTGTCCGTCACCGCGGGCACGGTGTTCCACCAGACGCGCAAGCCGCTGCGGCTGTGGTTCCGAGCCATCTGGCTGTTCGTCACCAGCAAGCGCGGCGTCTCTGCCAAGTGTAGTGCCCACGCGTCGACGCCACGCCGCGACGGCGGTCCGAAGGCGCCGAATTCAAGGGGGTGCAGCCGGAGCCAGATCTGCTCCCTCTGGGAGCGCGACGCCCAACGGGCATCCCTCCAGAGGGGGGGTGTACTGGGCCGATCTGCACCCAATTCAAGGTGGCGCTGGGCTACACTGGGCGCACAAGGGCCGTAACGTGCGCACCGAGAAGCGAGAGAGTTTCAAAGAGCGGGCGCCGGGCTGGCTTCCTCCCCGGCGCGGAACTTCACCCGGGGCCGAACCTCCACCAGCGAAGGTGGCCATCGAAGAAGGAGATGCGACCGAGGGGGTGAAGCTGCCTGGGTCGCCCGAAGAACACTTCGTCCGGAGTGCGGCCGCCGAAGCTGCTGTGCGGGCGGTGCGCGTTGTACCAGGCCATGAACTCGGCGCAGTACCTCTCCACCTGCTCGGCACTGTCGAAGAGCCAGATGAAGCCGAAGACGGTGGACTTGAACGTCCGGAAAACCCGTTCGATGCGCCCGTTCGTCCATGGATGCGCAGGGCGAGTCAGCACGTGGCGCACGCCGCGCACGGCGCACAATTGCTGGAAGGCGGCAGAGGTGAACGCGGGCCCGCGGTCGGTCAGCAGCCGCTCGGGAACGCCGTACCCGTCGAACGCGGCAGCCAGCACCCGCACGACTTCCGCGCCGCTCGGCCAGGCCAAAGGCTCGAAAGCCACGAGCCGGCTGCCGAAGTAGTCCACCGCTCCCAGCACCCACACCGGCCAGAAGCCCAAGAGCCACACCAACGTCATGTCGAGGCCCCACAGCTGGCCTCGCCGCCGGACGGAGATGCGCCGCGGCCTGCTCCGGCGCTCCCCTTGGAGGGCGAGCACCAAGTCCTGTCGGCGGATGAGGATTTGCCGGAATGTCTCCCGGACAGCGTGAAACCCGAGGACCCGCTCGCAAAGGCGCATCAACTGGCCAGCCCCGAGCCGCGGCTGCTCGACGTGGAGCCGCACCACCTTCTCCTCCAGGTGTCCCGGAGTGCGGTTCCAAGCGCGCCACCGCCGCGGGAAGGGAGGCGGCGGGACGAGGGCCTCGTGGACGAGCCATCGCCGGTACAAGCGGCGCAGCGAGCCGAGCCACCTCCGGGTGCGGCGAGGAAGCCTCCGGCGGTGCTCTTCCACAGCCAGCGCGAGGCGCAGGAGCAGGCGGATGGCGAAGAGGCAGAGCGCTTCGTGGCCCCGGAGGATGCTGTCCATCCCCGCGATCGAAGCTCCGGCGCGAGGCGGCGGTCCACCGCGTGCGGAGGCCTGAGCCCCCTGGCTCCACGCGTTGCTTTCGCGGTGGGCAGCAAGGCTGCCATCGGCCATCGGCTCGACGCGGGCGGTACCGGCACCGAAGACCTCCCGCTGGCTCGAGCCAACCGGAGGCTCCATTGGCGGTCTTCGCCCCCTTGCAGGCGTCGAGGAAGAACGAAGGGCATTTCTCGGGCGGCCGCGCCCGCAAGCGCCGGCCTTGGCTCTGCTCTCCGCCCAGGGCTGGGGCTTGCAACGGCCCGACGGATGCCGGCGAGTCGGGTAGCGGTCACCGACGCGACGACTTCGGAGCTTCGTCGTTTGCGCGCCTCGGCCGGACTCCGCCGCGCCGCTACGGATCGAACTGGACCACGTAGGAAGTAAACCTCGCCGAGCCGATGGTGGATCCGCGATCGAGCTGGAGCGAAGTCGAGGTCGGCAGGCTGTGCCCGGCGCGCATCTCGCCAATGATGTCGTCCGCGGAGTAGCTGCCTTCCCCGGTCGCCTGGCCCCCCGCCCACTGGCCGCCCGCGAAGGCAGCGGTGCGGGTGAGATCTACCGCGGTGATGGTTGTGCTCACGCTCGGCGTCAGCGCCGCCATCGCCAGGTCCAACTGCTGAACCGAGTTGCCCAAGGGGAGCGTCACGCGCTCGTAGTGAATCGCGTCTATCGCCTCGCCCGCGCAGCCGCCCGCGCCGTCGCCTCGGGTGAAGTCGATGCTGGTCCCGTTCGCCATTCGGCCGCGCAAGGCGCGCTCGCACATGTCGGCACCGGTGGCGCCGGTCCGGTAGGAGTAGAGCAGGAAGGTGCGCCCGAGCGTCGCCGGCGAGAGCGGGCCGACGGGGAGGCTCGTCCCGGTCATGGAACCGGTGGTGCCGCGCGTCACCGACGCGCCCGCGAAGTCGACCACTTGCAGCGAGGTTCGATCGCTGGCCACGCAGCCGGTGTTGGAGAAGGTGATTTCCACCGTGGTGCCGTTGAGCAAGGAGATGGTCCTGAACGAAGGCCCGGAGTTGTTCGCCGCAGCCCGCTCCGAGCTGGCCAGGATGAAGGTGCTCGAGGGATTCACTGCCGAGACGGTGACGGTCTGCCTGGGCGGCGTCCCCGAGCTGGTGCAGCTCGCCGGGGTGATGTGCTGCACCGTCACCCCGCTCCCAAACTCCACCGTGTTCCATCGGATGAGGGTGAGGAGGCCGTTGGAGTTCCGGTAGCAGTTGAACGTGGTGGTCCCGGTGAGGGCGCAACGCAGATTGGCGCCGGAACCGCTGTTGTCGGTGTTGATCGCCTGGAAGATCAGGATTGTCTTGCTGGTGTCGAACAGCGCGGGGGCGATGGCGCAGGTGACCGAGTTGGTGCCGCCCGCCATCATGCAGGTGCCAGTCCGCACTGCCGGCACGATGTCGGCGGTTTGAACCGCGTCCGTGGCCGGGGCCGAGCTGGCGGAGATCGACTGCGACCCGCCGGTGATGCCCGCGTAGTAGAAGCTCGCGCTGCTCTGCCCGGCGGGTATCCCGACCGAGGCGATGGGCGTGGTGCAGCTGTTCTCCTGGTAGAAGATAAAGCCAGTCCCCGGGCTCGCCGCGAGGCCCACCGTCATCGCCGTGTCCGTCAGGTTTCCAAAGGCGTCGCGGCTCTCCACCGTCACCACCAACGAGCACTTGCCCGCCTGGACAGTCTGTGGAGCGGTGGTGAAGCTGAGCGTCGCCGGCTGAGCCGGGGTGATCGTCTGCCCCTGGGTCGCGTCCGGCGCCAGGCCCGGCGCGGAAGCGGTGAGCGTCACCGGGCCGCTCTGGGTGCCGCGGAAATAGAAGCTCGCCGAGCTGCTCCCGGCGTTGATCGTCACACTGCCGATGAGCAGGGTGCACCCGGAATCCGCGTAGAAGGCGGTGGCGGCGTTGCTCGCGGTGAGCGTGACCGTGCTGCTGGCGCCGAGCGGCGAGGGGTTGCCGTAGATGTCGACCGCGCGGACCGTGGTGAGCGCCGAGCAGCTTCCCGCGGTGAGCGCCTGCGGCGAAGTGGCGAACTCCAGGTGGTCCGGGCTCGCCGGGGTGATGGTCTCCCCCTGGCTGCCGTTGGTGAAGCCCCCCGCCGAGGCGGTGACGGTGGAGGGTCCCGCCGCGGTGCCGCGGAAATAGAAGTCGGTGCTCGAAGCGCCGGCGGCGATGGTCACCGAGTTGACCGTCGCTCCGGTGCAAGTGGTGGTGAAGAACTCGAAGTTGCTCGCCGAGGCGGCAAGCCCGACCGGGGTGGCCGGTCCGACCGGCGACACGTTTCCGTAGATGTCCCGGGTTTGGACCGTCATCACTGCAGAACAGTCGCCCGCCACCACCGACTGTGGCGGGGTAGTGAAGACGAGGACGGTGGGCGCGAGCGCGCTGATGCTCTCCAGTTGGCTCGCGGGGGTCAGCCCTCCGGCGGAGGCCGTCACCGTCACCGGTTCCGCCACCGTGCCTTTGAAATAGAAGCTCGCCGCGGTTCCTCCCAGCGGGATGGTGACCGAGCCGATCGAGGCGGTGCACCCGGGATCCGAGAAGAAGACGAAGCCAGATGCCGCCGAGGAGGTGAGGCTCACCGTGGTAGCCGCGCCCACCGGCGAGGGGTTTCCGAGATTGTCCTCCGAGCGGATTCCTACCAGCGCGGAGCAACCGCCCGCCGGCACCGCCTGGGCCCCGGAGGTGAAGGCCAGCCGGCTCGGCGAGCCGGGAGTGACCGTCTGCTGCTGGGTGACCGAGCCGAGGGTGGCCTCGCTGGCGGTGACGTCCACCGCTCCGGCCTGGGTGCCGGCGAAGTAGAAGTTGGCGCTCGAGCTTCCCGCGGCGATGGTGACCGAGGTGGCCGAGGTGGTGCATCCCGCGTCCAGGTAGAAAGTGAAGCCGGCGGCGGGGAGGGCGGCCAGCGAGACCGGAGTGGCCGCCGGCAGCGGAGAGGAGTTGCCGTAGGTGTCGCGCGCGTCGATGGTGAGCGGGCCCGCGCAGGCGCCGGCCACCGCGGTGTACGCCGGGCTGGCGAAGGCCAACTGGCTCCCCGGCGCGGGGAGCACCGTCTCCTGCTGGTTCGCCGAGCCCAGCCCGGAGAGGGTCGCGGTCACCGTGACGGGTTGGGCCACCGTGCCCGAGAAGTAGAAGGTGGCCTGGCTGGAGCCGTTCGCCCAAGGCAAGCTGGTGACCGAGGTGCCGCAGGCAGGATCCGAGAAGAAGGTGAAGCCGGTCGCCGGGCTCGGGCTCAGCGTGAGCGTCTTGTTGCCGCTGGTGGAGGAGCGGTTTCCATAGACGTCCTGGGACTCCACCGTGACCGCGAGCGAGCAGTCCCCCGCCGCCGGCGTCCTCGCCGCGGTGATGAAGCCGAGCTTCACCGCCGGCCCGGCAGTGATGGTCTCGGCCTGGTTGGCCGAGAGCCCCAGCGCGGTGGCCGTCACCGTCACCGTGCCGGCCAGGGTGCCGGCGAAGTAGAAGGTGGCGCGCGCGGTGGAGGAGGGGATGTTCACCGAGCTCACCGCGACGGTGCAGCCGGAGTCCGAGTAGAAGGTGAAGTTGGCGGAGGGCGCCGCTGCCAGCGCAACCGGGGTGCCCACCGCCACCGGCGAGGGATTGCCCAGCGAGTCCCTGAGCTCCACCGTCGCCCCTTTCGAGCAGTCCCCGGCGGCGAGCGTCTCCGCACCGGTGATGAAGACCAGCGAGGTGGCGCTCCCGGCGGTGAGCGTCTCCAGCTGCGAGTCGCCGCTCATCAACGCCGCGGAGACCGAGACGGTGATGCTCCCCGAAGCGGTGCTGGCGAAGTAGAAGCCGGCGCTGGAGGAGCCCGACGCGATGTTTACCTGGGTCACCGGCGTGGTGCAGGTGGCGTTCGAGTAGAAGGTGAAACCCGCCGGCGGGTTGGCGGCGAGCGCCACCGCGGTGCTCGCGGAGACGTTCGAGAGGTTGCCGTAGGCGTCCTGTGACCGCACCGTCACTTGCGCCGAGCAGACCCCCACCGCGAGCGACTGGGCAGGAGTGGTGATCACGAGCTTCGAGGCCGCCGCCGGGCGGACGGTCTCCCCCTGGGTGGGCGCGCCGAGCGAGGAGGTGGCGGTGACGGTGACCGCCTCGGCTACCGTGCCGCGGAAGTAGAAGCCCGCGCTGCTCTGGCCGGCGGCGATGGTGGCGGCGGTGGCGGCGCTGGAGCAGCCGGCGTCGGAGAAAAAGCCGAAGCCAGCCGAACCGTTGCTGGAGAGGGTCGCCGCGGTGACCGAGCCGACCGGGGAGGGATTGCCGTAGGAGTCTCGGGCCTCCAGAAGCGCCAGCAGCGAGCAGGCGCCCGCGTCCACCGTCTGCGCGGGAGAGGCGAAGACCAGCTGCGAGGCCGCCGCCGGGTCCACCTGCTCGGGCTGAGCAGCGGTGCCCAGCGTCGAAGAGGTGGCGGTGACGGCGATGCTCCCGGCCGCGGTACCTCGGAAATAGAAGCTCGCCGAGGACGCGCCCACCGCGATGGTCACCGAGGTGACCGAGGTGGAGCAGGTTGAGTCGGAGAAAAAGCCGAACCCGGCCGAGGGAACGGCCGTGAGGGATGGCGACTGGGCCGCCGACACCGGCGCGAGGTTCCCGTAGGTGTCCTCGGAGCGCACCGTCAACACCGCCGAGCAACCGCCCGCGACCGCCGTGCGCGATGGCGTGGCGAAGGCCAGCTTCGCGGCCGCAGCGGGGCCGACCGTCTGTCCTTGGGTGGCCGGAGAGAGTCCGGAGGCGGAGGCGGTGAGGTTGACGCTCCCCGCCGCGGTGCCTCGGAAGTAGAAGCTGGCGGTGGAGGCGCCCACTGCCAACGCCAAGGAGCTGGCCGGGTTGCTGCAAGAGGCGTCCGAGTAGAGGCCGAACCCGGCGGCAGGCGAGGCAGCGAGGGAAATCGCCGCCGCCGCGGACACCGGCGAGGGGTTGCCGTAGCTGTCGCGCACCTCGAGGCTCAGCACCGCCGAGCAGGTCCCCGCCGCGGCAGTCCTGGCCGGAGTCGTGAAGACCAGTGCCGAGGCGGTCGCCGCGGTAATGGTCTCGGCCTGCAGCGGGTTTCCCAGCGTGCCCGCGTTCGCGGTGACGCCGACGCTCCCCGCCGCGGTGCCGCGGAAGTAGAAGGTCGCCGTCGACGCCCCGGCGGGGATGGTGAGCGAGCTGGCTGCGCTGGTGCAGCTCGCGTCGGAGAAGAAGCCGAAGCCAGACGAGGGCGCCGCGGTCAAGGAAACCGAGGTCGGGCTCGCTACCGGAGAGAGGTTCCCGGAAGAGTCACGCACCTCCAGGCCGACCGCGCTGGAGCAGCTCCCCGCGGAGACGGTCTGCGTCGCGGTGCTGAAGCTGATCGACGACGGAGTGCCGGCGCTGATCGTCGCCGGCTGGCTGGCGCCGGTGAACCCGGTGGCAGAGGCGGTGAGGGTGTGGGCGCCGGCCGCAGAGCCCTGGAAAAAGAAGCTCGCGCCTGGGCTTCCCGAGGGGATGATCACCCCCGTCGCCACGGTGCTGCAGCTCGCGTCGGAGTAGAAGGTGATGCTTCCTGCCGAGGCGGAGAGGCTGACCGGCGTCGCCACCGCGAGCGGAGAAGGGTTGCCGTAGGTGTCGCGCAGCTCCACCGTGGTGGTCGCCGAGCAGCTTCCCGCCGCCAGGGTCTGGGGCAGGGTCGCGAAGCCGAGCGCGCTCGGAGGTCTGGGCACGATGCTCCCCGGCTGGCTCGCGGAGCCGACGCCGGCAGCGGCGTTGACAGTGAAGCTGCCTGCAAAGGTGCCCCGGAAGTGGAAGCTCGCGCGCGTGCCGGAGGCGCCGATGGTGACCTGCGTCACCGGGTTCGCGCAGCCCGAGTCGGAGTAGAAGGCGGCTCCGGCGGGAAGGCCGGTCAGGCTCACCGCGGTCGCGGCCTGTACCGGCGAGGGATTTCCGCTCGAGTCCTGTGCCTCGACGGTGAGCGCGCCCGAGCAGTCGCCCGCCGCCGCGGAGCGCACCGGGGTGACGAAGGCGAGCCCGACAGGAGGCGCCGGGCTGACGGTTTCGGTCTGGCTGGCCTGGGCAAGCCCGTTCGCGCCCGCGGTGACCGCCACGCTGCCGGCCACCGTCCCGCGGAAGAAGAAGGTGGCGGCGCCTTCGCCGGCGGCCAGGGGGAGCTGCGAGGTCGACGCCGTGCAGCCGCTGTCGGAGAAGAAGGAGAAACCGAGCGCGGGAGAGGCGACCAGGGAGATCTGGAATGCCGCCGCCGCCGTCACCGGGTTCCCGAAGGCGTCCTCGAGCCGCACCGTCACCGCCTGCGAGCAGCTCCCGGCCGCCACGGCCTGCGGAGCAGTGGCGAAGGCCAGCGACACCGCGGGGCCCGCCAGCACTACCTCGGCCTGAGAAGCTGGAGAAAGCCCCTGGGCCCAAGCCGAGAGCGTCACCGTCCCGGCGCGGCGGCCGCGGAAGAACAGGGCGGCCGACTCGCCATCGGCCGGGATGGCCACCGTGGTGGTGGTCGAACCGCACGAGGCGTCGGAGAAGAGCTCCAGGCCTTCGGCCGGCGAGCCAAAGAGCGCCACCTCGAGCTGGCCCGCCGTCCGGCTCGGCTGGCCCGCGGCATCCTGCACCGACACCGTGACCGCGGCAGAGCACGCGCTCGCCGCCACGGTCTGCGGAGGAGAGGTGAAGGCCAGCTTCGAGGGGGGCTCGATGCAAGGCTTCCCCGTGCAAGAGGCGTCCTTGCAGCCGACGAAGCCGTTGCAATTCCGGTCGTAGCCGGAGAGGCACAGCTCCTCGGCGGCGGGGTGAAAGGTCGCCTGGGCGTCGTCGCAGTCCGGTCCCCCGGCCGACTGCGAAACGTACCCATCCCCGTCCGCGTCCGAGGGCGGTCGCTTGAGGTTGAGCAGGACTTCCCGCACCCCGCCGACCTCGAACGCCGCCCGCTCGCTCGAAGCGGCCCCGTTGGCCGCGAGCGGATCCTCGCAGCCTTTTCCCACCATCGCCTGGGCCGAGGCGGTGACCTCCGCCGGCATCCCTCCCCGGAAGAGCGCCACCCGGAAGTCATTCTTCCCTTCACGCAGGAGCCTTCGGGTGGCGAGCACCTCTCCGCCGTTCTCCACCCTCACCTCGATGCAGCTCGCGCCGAGGGAGGGATCGACCGAGACCTTCACCAGGATCGCGCTCTCCAGCCGCGACGGGTCCTGACACCCTGCGAGCAAGAACACCGCACCCGCTGCGAGGCATCCCTTTTTCACGTCGGTGCTCCTGGGCAACGGTCGAGTGCTCTGCCCGGGGTGTACTGATGGCACCGAGACGAACGAGACCGAAGCGAGAGCGCGCACGCGAGGAGTGCGCAGCGCAGGCGTGCCGCGGGGCACGTC